>JBBQLG010000019.1:0-60203 GCA_038327655.1 Cytophagales bacterium | reverse complement strand
ACCGTCGCCAGTTCGAGCGGGGCCATAAACTCGTCGTGTACGTGGGTCAGTCGGCGGGGCGTGCCGTTTTCGAGGGCATATAATTCACCCGGTAGCTGCGGTTCGCTGAACGCGGTCAGCCAGTTACCCGCCGATACCGTTTCCAGAGTACCGTAAGACCGGTTGCCACCGGCCAGCTTCGCGAATTTGCCGTCGGCGAGGGTGTATTGACCCACGTAGGTCTCCCGGTCGTCGGATACCAGCACGGCAATGGATTGCCCGTCTTTTGACCAGCGCGGATTGCGGACCGGCCGATCCAGCCCCTTCGACAGCAACTGCGGTTCGCCCCCGTCTTTGCCCATGACCGCCAGCACCGGCTGATCGTACATCAGAAAATTGCCCGACGCCGTCGACCGCTGGTAGGCAATCCGTTTCCCGTCGGGACTCCAGACCGGTTCATTGTCCGAACCGGCCCAGGTCGTCAACGGCTTCATGGTAGCCCCTTTTTTAGCGTCGATCACGTAAATGTCGGTATTCTGGTTTTTGTCGGGGTCTTCGGTACGGTTGCTCACGAACGCCAGTTGTGACCCGTCGGGCGACCAGGCGGGGGCCGTTTCGTCGTAGTTGCCGGTGGTGAGCGTATCCATCGTTTTGGTTGCCACGTCGAACACGTACAGATGCACGGCACTCTTTTCGAGGTATCCTTTCACATCGGCCTTGAAATGGTACCGGTCCATGACGTAGGGCTTGCGCACCTTGGTTTTGGCCGAATCCGAATAATCCGGGTCACGCAGCACCAGCGCGATTTTTTTGCCGTCGGGTGCCCACTCGTAATCTTCGAGGTCGGTTTTCAGGTCGGTCAGCTTTTTGGCTTCGCCCCCGCGCCGGTCCATGAGCCACAATTGGCCTTTCGTTGCCGTAGCTCCTGTCCCTTGCCGCGCCGACACGAACGACAGATATTTACCATCGGGACTGAACCGGGGCCGCGATTCACCGTCGGGGGTGTTGGTCAGCTGAAGGGATTCTTTCCCGTCCCAGCTTACCATCCAGACATCGGCGTTGCGTTTGTCTTTCGAGGCATCGACGCTCGACAGCACGTAGGACACCCATTTACCATCCGGCGAAACCTGCGGGTCGTTCAGGCTTTGGAGCCGATAAATATCCGACGGGGCCATGGGCCGTTTTTTGACGGGCGTCTGCGCCAGCGTCGCAACGGCTGAGAGGGAAAAGAGACAGAGGAATAAGGAGCGGTTCAGCATGGGCAAATAGTTGTTGGAGACAGTACCCCAGACGCCCACGTCTGGTTTTGGCCAGTTAAAAACCAGACGTGGGCGTCTGGGGTACAACCATTTACCGCAAATTGGGCAGGGGCAGCACGGGCAGGCTTTCGTTGCCATCGTCGCTTACGGCCTGCACCGCGAAGTGGCGAAGCGACTAAATAGGCTTAATCGCTTTTAGAATTAACTCTTTTGGAGATGGAGAACCACGCCCTGATGTTTTTCTCGCGAAAGCAATAAGACTACGTAAGTTGGGAGAAGCCTCGTCACTTTTGCCAAGCTGTTCCCATTTCAGATAACCATTCAGATCATTATTGAATGCGTTTTGAAAAGCTGGCTCTTTCGTAACAGATTCCTCAGCACCTGGGCTACCATATTCGTCAATAACTTCTATAGCCGTTTCCATAAGTGCTCTTACAGCTTGTTCACCACTCGGCTCATAGAGCTTAAGTAACGCCTTTGTTAAGCTTTTAGGCGATGTATCCAAGCCGTCCAGTGTCATTACACTTTTCAGTAGTTCCAGTGCAACCATGTAAAATAAAAATCTTGTTTGTCTTCTACTGCTTTGCTCTGCACCCCGGCCAAATTTAAAGGCATCTGCGCTTTGTTGCACTCTGAAAGCAGCATAGAGGTCTTCAACAGTAAATGGTTCTTTATTTGGGTCCTCGCCAAATACCCGTTTGAATACACTCCCGTTGGGTAAAAAAGATGCGTTGCGACCGAATGCTGTACCTGGCTCTCTAAGCCAGCCAGCACCGTATACTTTCAACAGATCAAAAGCATTCGTATGGGCTACGAATTGTTTACTACTCGGGTGCTGATGCTGATACGCTTTTTGGGATTCCCAACCTCCGCGTTGTGTTTCCAAAAACACATCATATATGTCACCCATTATACGGGCCATAGTTTTGAAATCAGATGTTAAGGCAAGAAAGTCCTTCTCTTTTACGGCATTCTGGCTGTTTGTATATCGTGTTATATCTTGGAGCATATTGTCTCCCGTCAATCCCACTTTGACTATTTTAGCAACGACAACCCCTTGTTTAGCTTTGCTCAACCAATTTTCCAATTCTATACTGGTTCCTGTTCCGCCAGACTCAAGCCGTTGATGTAGTACCTCCCAAATTGTACGAGTCGTTTGACAACCATTGACTACGTATGGCTCTATGAGTCTGATTGGACTGCTGTCATTCTCCTGTTTAAAATCTTCAACAACAAGGGTTATGCCGTTATTAAACAATCCAAATCGGTCGGGTTGGGTTTTCAGTGTTAATTGCATCGCCTTATTGACCTTGCCACGACTACCTAAGAATCGACGCACATTTTTCTCATATAATTGATCGAGGTCACCTACTTCGGAGCGATACGCCTTCAAGAATTCATATAAGTTAAGCAGTGATATTGAACCAACAAGTAAATCTTGCCCTGACAATGCCATTTTAGCATCCAATGCTACATTAATACGTGGCGTCTCTTGGTTTGGCTCGCTCAACAACCGTTGGTAGATGGTTGCGATGGACACCGATTCTACGTCGAATAAAGCGCCAAAACGCCCTCGGCCCATTGCTCTAATATCATCTAAAACGAGTTTTAGACTGTCTGATAAAGGCTCCTCTGTAGCGAATACCAGTACAAGTCGATCAAGTTCACCAGCCTGTCTCTTAAAATTCTTTAAACGCTCCAATAACCCTTGTGCAAGTGATGAAAGGTTTGATCGCTGTCCATCAAGCGTACTGAGCACTTTTTGGCTTTCTTCTAATAAGGTGCCTACTCCTCGAAATGCACTACCGTACTTACTCTGTATCAGATACCAAACGTCTCCTTCGGTGGGAATATCTCCATTTCCTTCACCCGTATCGGCCCTATTTAAAAAAGCAATGTCAATACCACCATCACCTGAACCATCACAGTAAACGATGTCGTCTGTCGCTTCATCAACGTCTAACCATTGTGTAACCAACTTACGAGCAAAGCGGTGTCCAAGCTCCGATGTACTAGGATTTCCCTGTCTAACTTCAGTTAGCCACTCCTGGCGGTATTCTTCAAAACTTGGTTGAATGGTCATAACTGTGGCACTAGGCCAGTTTCTGAAATTTTAAATGATGTTTCGTTAACGACCGGACATAGACGTCCGGAATACGGGAACTTACCGCAAATTGGGCAGGGGCAGCACGGGCAGGCTTTCGTTGCCCTCGTCGCCCACGGCCTGCACTGCGAAGTAGTAGTTGTCTTTGGAGTATGGCAGCGTCATGCCGAGTTTGGTCGTGAAAAACTTCTTCTGCCAGACGGGCCACGACGTTTCGCGCATCAGTACGTAATAGCCTTTCACCTTACCGGACTTCGGTGCCTGCCAGTAGAGCGCGGTCGAGTTGGTGAGGTTACGGACTTCGATGGTTACCTGCTGCGGCATGGCGGGGGCTTTGGCTAAATTGGCCAGCGTAGCCGCGTTGATCGCCGTGTTTTTGCGCAGGTAATCGAAATCCATGAACTTCGCGTAATCGCCAAATTCGGTTTCGGCCGGCGTCCCGGCATTCTCGACGCGCAAATCCTGGTGCTGATGGTCGTAGTTTTCGTTCATTTCGGTGATGCGCACCGCCCCGAAACCCCGCTGAACAAACGGCGTGTGGTCGCCCCCGCGCAGGTAACGGTCGTTGCGGTAAATCAAGACTACTTCCAGATTATCGACGTACCGTTCGCCCACTTCTTTCAGGTACCGCGCCACGGTACGGGCTTTTCCGTCGTTTTCGGAGCCGAACTGCCGGATGTTGGCCGCCCGGTCTGCCAGCTGAAACGCGGGTAACCCTTCGCTGAACACCCGGACGCGCGTGTTGTCTATAATATTCGTTTCGTTGCTGCGGTTGCTGCCCATGATGTCGTTGTTGAGCAGGGCTTCGAGGTTCCACTTTTCCGTCACGGCTTTTTCGGCCAGGTGTTCAGCACCCAAAAGGCCCTGTTCTTCACCACTGACGACGGCAAAAATAATCGTAGCCGGAAACTGACTTTTACTCATCACCCGCGCCAGTTCGATCACGGCGGCCGTCCCCGACCCGTCGTCGTTGGCACCGGGCGCATCCGATTCACGGTTCATCACGTTGGTTACGCGGCTGTCGATGTGGCCCTGCACGATAAAAATACGGTCGTCGGCAGGGTCGGTACCTTTCAGCGTCGCCAGCACGTTACCAATCTCGGTGGGTTTGTCGATGCGTTTACCATCGGCGGGCAGCGTCCAGGTGTCGATTACGGCGGTCATGCGGCCACCCGATTGTTTGGCGTACTGATTGAATTTGCCGAGCACCCATTGCCGCGACGCCCCGATGCCGCGTTTGGCATCCGTGGAGACACTGAGGGTACTGCGCGTACCGAAACTGACCAAACCATTGACGTGCGCCCGCAAACTGTCGGCAGACACCTGACTGACTAAATCGGCGATTTGAGGGTCGCGCTGAACGATGGTTTGGGCAAAAAGGGAGGAAACCGACGTAAACAGGATCGTTGTGAGGAGTTGTTTCTTCATTGTTGATTCAGAGCGAAAAAGCGAATCTAACAAAAAAGCACCAAATCAGCCCCCGTACCCATGAACAGTGTCTCCAACCGATGGGCGATGCGTCCGGGAACAGTAAACGGGCCTCGTCTACCGACAGCCGGTCGGCGGGTAGCCCGACAAAGCATCGAGCAGCAGGCACGGGATTAGTCGGTGGAAAAAGAGTGGCGATGACCACTGAACAAAACAGCCGCTTTTTCTCATATTTACCGGCCAACGTTCGCCAATCGTCCCGCATCCATGCAACAGCTATTGACCGTTTTCTGCTTTGCCCTGCTCCTGACGGCCTGCCAGCCGGGTAAAAAATCGACCGATACGGGTGAGACAACAGCCTCCGCCGAATCCGCCCCGATTCCCTACAACCTGACCCAGCCCACCGAACGCTACGAAATGCCCGCCGACCTGAAAGAGATCTCGGGCCTGAGCTATTATAAACCCGATCAGTTGGCCTGCATTCAGGACGAACTGGCGGTTGCCTTTATTTACAGCCTAACCCAAAAGCAGGTGGTACATGAATACGTCTTCGGCAAGAAAGGGGATTACGAGGGCGTAGAGTGGGTGAACGGCGAGATGTACGCCCTGCGCAGCGACGGCGAGATCTACCATTTTACGCCTAAAGACGGCCCCATCGACATGGGAAACAGTACCGAAACACACCACATCAAAATTGACCTGCCCGGCAAAAATGACGTGGAAGGCCTCGGCTACGACCCGAAACTCGACGCGCTGCTGCTGGCGACCAAAACATCGGACCGGCGCGGCACCGATAAGCAGATTTACTATTACGGCCTGAAGGGAAAAGCACTGTACCAGGGGCCGTTGCTGAAACAGGCAGACATGCAGGCGTTTGCCGGAGCAGGCACTGACGAAGTAAAACCATCGGGACTGGCCGTGCATCCCCAAACGGGCAACTACTACGTGCTGGCCTCGGTCGGACACCGGTTGCTGGTGATGACGCGCGCGGGTAAACTGCTGTCGTCGGTTGCCCTTCAACCGGATTTGCTTCAAAAACCGGAAGGCATCTGTTTCGCGCCCGACGGCACACTGTTTATTGCCAGCGAGGGGAAAGGCGGCAAAGGCTACATACTGCGTTTCAACCAAAACTAACGCAGGTTATTGGGTGGCCGGTGCGTTCTACCGAAGAGGCATCCGGCCAATACCAACCGGCTAGGGGGGGCCGGCTTAGGGGCGCGCCTGAGCCGGTTTCTCCGTAACGGACTTTTCGGTAACAACTTTCTCCGTGACGACAATGGGTGGGCCAACAAAGCGCCGGTGCGACGAGTGAAACTGGATCACTTTCCATTTGTTATCCATTTTCTGGAGCACACACGAAACCGCTCCGCGCCCTTTAATCGGCTTACCGTCAACTTTATAGATGAATTCGTAATCGTAGCTTTCCGTCGTAAACGCAAACGGTTCCTGAATGCGTACGCTGCGAATCTGGTGATTGCTGAAGGTAATTTTATCGAACATTTTGGTGCAATCTTCCGTGTAAACCATAATGTTCGGCTTGATCTCCCCCGTTTCGATCACCTGAGCACCGGGGTCAAACTGTTGATACAGTTCCCCCGTCGACAAAGCCGCACCATTTGCCATTCGCCGGTCGATGTTGTTGTTGAGTACCTCACGAACGCGGGCCTCTTCCCGGTCCGGATCAGCCTGAGCGAAGGCAATGGTGCTGAAGCCAGCCAACAAGCCAAGTAAAACGATTTTTTTCATTTCAGATGTCATTTTATGGGTATAATGGACGACTCAGAACAGTAGACTGACATCGCCCGCTGTCAGTCACCAACTTTATCAGACATTTGTGTACGTACACCGAATACGAATTATCAACCGGGTTTGTTCGGTCAACAGCGGTTTGAATCCATCGGTCAAATAGTCTGAATACGTAACTGACAGTCAAAATAAACGGTTTTCCGCATAGAAATCCGACTGTGTCAAAATTAAACAGGGTTATTCCCGCAACTGATCCAGCCTGTCAACTACCGGGATAAACAACGGGGACAGCCCATTACTTATCCTCGAACAAAAACCATGCAACTTATTTTACACCCCATCGATTTGCGGCTGCGTCACACCTTTACCATTGCCCACGACTCCCGCGATCTACAGCCGACGCTCATTGTTGAACTGCGCGATGCCTCGGGACGGTCGGGGCTGGGGGAGGCTACCGCAACGCCCTACTACGGCGTAACGATTGAGGGACTGACTGAGGCTCTGGAAACGATTCGACCGCTGCTGGACACCGCCGACGGACTACCCCCGGAAGTCCTCTGGCAGCAGTTGTCTCCCCATCTGGCCACCAATCCGTTTGCCCTCTGTGCGGTCGACCAGGCCATGCACGACCTGGCCGCCCAGCACGCCGGATTACCGTTGTACGCCCACTGGGGCCTCGATCCGGCCCATAATCCACTCACGGACTACACCATCGGGCTGGATACCATCGATAAAATGGTGGCGAAGATGCGGGAGATGCCCTGGCCGATTTATAAGATAAAACTCGGTACGGCAGACGATTTAAGCCTGGTTCGGGCATTGCGGCAGCAGACAGACGCTGAACCGCACCGGCGGACCCGGTTTCGGGTTGATGCCAACTGCGCCTGGACCGCCGACCAAACCCTGGCCTACGCGCCTGAACTGAAACAGCTTGGCGTCGAATTTATTGAGCAGCCCCTCCCCGCCGACGACTGGGCGGGCATGAAACGGGTGTACGACGCCTGCGCCCTACCCGTCATCGCCGACGAAAGCTGCATTACCGAAAGCGACGTAGCCCGCTGCGCCGGGTATTTTCACGGCATCAACGTAAAACTGACCAAGTGCGGGGGACTGACACCCGCCCGCCGGATGCTGGCCGAAGCGCGGTCGCTGGGATTAAAAACGATGGTCGGCTGCATGACCGAGTCCAGCGTCGGCATCTCGGCCATTGCGCACCTGCTACCCCTGCTCGACTTTGTAGACATGGATGGTTCGCTGCTGATTGCCAACGATCCGGCCACCGGCGTTACCTTCGACTTCGGGCGGGTAATTTATGCCAACCGCCCCGGCACGGGTGCCAAACTGAACCACTGAATGACCGCCACTATCGACCATTTGCCCAACCGACTGATTCATCTCGACGGGCGCGACTATTTGTTTTTTTCCGGCACAGCTTACCTCGGTATGGCCCAAAACCCGGACTTTCAGGCATTAGTTAGCGATGCACTGAGCCGCTACGGTACGGTGTTTGGTTCGTCGCGCAACGGCAACCTGCGGCTCGGCATCTACGAAGAAGCCGAACGTAAATTAGCCCTCTTTGCCGGGGCCGACCGGGCGTTGACGGTTTCGTCGGGGATGCTGGCCGGTCAGGCGGTGATGCAATGGCTCGCCCCTCAGCGCGGGACGATTGTGTATGGTCCCGGCACCCACCCGGCCCTTTGGCAATTGTCCGACCTGACCCTGCCTGCCGGTTCGTTTGCCGACTGGACCGCGCAGCTACCCGATCAGTTACGAGTGATACCCCCCGGACCGGTAACGATTGCCGTCAACGCGCTCGATGCCGTCCGGTCGGAGGTGTACGACTTTGCGTGGGTGGCGACCTTGCCAACCGACCGCCCCATTACGCTCGTCGTTGATGATTCGCACGGGATCGGCATTACGGGATATAATGGAAAGGGCGTGTGGGTGCAGATACCGAAACACGATTCCATTCGGCTAATCGTGACGGCATCGCTGGCTAAGGCAATGGGGTTGCCCGGCGGGGTTATCTTCAGCGACGACGCTACCATTGCCGCCATCCGGCAAACGGCCTTTTTTGGGGGCTGCTCGCCCATGTCGCCCGTTTTTCTGGATGCCTTTCTACACGCCGATGCCCTTTACGAACAGGCCCGACGGCGATTAGCGGAAAATGTGTCGCTGGCCAGTCAGTTCCTCCTACCGACCGGCCTGTTCCGGCAGGCACCCGGCTACCCGGTTTTTTACACCGACTACGACGCCCTGTACCCCCAATTGCGCGAAGCCGGTATTTTTGTGTACTCCTTTGCTTATCCAACCGCAGCCGACAAAGCCAACACCCGCGTGGTCATCAGCGCGTTTCACGAGCCAGCCGATATTCACCGCTTAGCCCATAGCCTCCATGAACGCCCTCCCTCTATTCAGCCGTAGCCTCTGTTCTCTCTGTATTTTCTCCGTCTGCTCTGTGTTGACAAGCCCGTGCGACGCTCAGAAAACGGACAAACTCCTGCTGAACCTGCTGCGCAAAAGCCCGGAACTGTTCGGCACGATCCTGAAAAATCCGGCGCAGTACGACGTGCAGATTCTGTACACCCAGATCGACCGCGACGCCCAAAACCAGCCGACGTTTAAAACCTATCGCTACCGGGTCGACAAAAACCGCTATTTCTACCCGGCCAGCACCGTTAAACTGCCCGCCGTGCTGCTGTCGCTGGAAAAAATCAACGAACTGAAAGCGTCCGGGCGTTTGGTCAACCGCGAAACAACGATGCTGACGGATTCGGCCTATGCGGGGCAAACGGTGGTCCGGCACGACACGACGGCTGCGAACGGATTACCGTCGGTGGGGCATTACGCCAAAAAGATTCTGTTGGTGAGCGACAACGATGCGTTTAACCGGCTCTACGAATTTCTGGGGCAATGCACCCTCAACGAAAAGCTCCACGCCAAAGGCTACCGCGACCTGCGCATCGTACACCGGCTGTCCATTCCGCTCACCACCGAACAGAACCGCCGGACCAACCCCGTGCGTTTGGTCGATGGCGATCAGGTAGTGTACACGCAGCCGGGCCAAACCTGCGACCAGACACCCCGCGCCGATTCGGTGATTCGCCGGGGGCTGGGCTACATGACCACCGGCCGCACGGGGGATTCGCTGGTACGCCAGCCGTTCGATTTTACGACCAAAAATTATTACGCACTGGAAGACCAACAGGCCATTCTGAAAGCCGTACTGTTTCCCGACGCCGTACCCGCCCGGCAACGGTTCAACCTTACCCCCGACGACTACCGGTTCCTGCATCAGTACCTCTCGCAGTTGCCCCGCGAAACCACCTATCCCCACTACGATTCGACGTTTTACGACAGCTACTGCAAATTTTTACTGGCAGGCGACAGCAAAAAGATGTTTCCGGCCAATCTCCGGATTTTCAACAAAGTGGGCGATGCGTACGGTTATTTGATCGATAATGCCTACATCGCCAACTTCGACACGGGCGTAGAATTCATGCTCTCGGCGGTGATCTACTGCAACAAAGACGGCATCTTCAACGACAACACCTATGACTATGACACGGTAGGCTACCCGTTTATGGGCAACCTCGGCCGCGTCATTTACGACTACGAATCCCGGCGCAAACGGCCCGTTAAACCCGATTTCAGCCGCTTCCGGGTAACCTACGATAAACCCTGATGGAACAGATGGGCAGGGTCATATCACGGAGGAAATGCTTACTTTGCCGTTCTGATTGACGCCCTTCGATTGGTTGGCGGGATGGTCAGCAACACAAAATGCGCAGTGCGTATTTTGTGTTGAAGGTGCGTCAATCGGCGAGTTGTACGTCACCCTAAACGAAATCCTACAAACATTGAAGCATCCAAGACTTTGCCGACACGACCCAACGCACCAAGTCAGGCACATTTGCAAGGCACACAAAGCCGACACACAGAAGCCAACCTTGCAAAAGAGCCTGCCTTGTGCCAACGCACAGCCCACCCACCCCAGCGGACGGAATTCTTATCGACTTCAACTAAATACATCGGCAACAAATCTTTATTCAGCACCAAAGCCCACCCACCACCCCATACACATTTGACAGACCGAATAGCATCAAGCCGACAATTAAACAGTAAATTTGCAACTCAATTTATAACTGCATTAATATATGAGTGAAGACCAAAAACGGGTTTTAGAACAACAACTTTGGAATATTGCCAATACCCTTCGTGGCAAAATGAATGCAGACGAATTTCGAGACTACATTTTGGGTTTTATATTCTACAAATATTTGAGTGAGAAAATGGAAATTTTCGCTAACGGAATTTTAAAACAGGACAAAATAAAGTTCCGTGAGATAAACCCAAAACTTAAAGACAGCCAAGAATATCTTAATGCAATACAAGAAGAAGCATTAGAAAAATTAGGCTACTTCTTAAAACCCGAAGAATTATTTACCGAGGTTTCTAAACGAGGCAATGGCAATAACAGCGAAGAAGATTTGTTTGATGTATCTAAAACAAATTTCATACTTGAAGACCTACAAAAAATACTCACCAATATACAGTTGAGTACGATGGGTACAGACAGCGAAGACGATTTTGATAATCTCTTTGAAGATATGGACTTGAACAGTACCAAGTTAGGCAAAAGCCCAGAGGCAAGAAATGAAATCATTGCAAAAGTTCTATTTCATTTAGACAAAATAGATTTTAAACTTGAAAATACAGAGCTTGATGTTTTAGGCGATGCTTACGAATATTTGATAGGACAATTTGCCAGTGGTGCAGGTAAGAAAGCAGGAGAATTTTATACACCACAAGAAGTTTCTAAAATACTTGCAAAAATTGTAACCACAGGAAAGCAAAAATTAAAATCGGTGTACGACCCAACTTGTGGTTCAGGTTCGTTATTGCTACGAGTAGCCAAAGAAGTAAAAGAAGTAAACAACTTTTACGGACAAGAAATGAACCGTACTACCTACAACCTTGCTCGTATGAATATGATTTTGCACGGTGTGCATTATCGTAAGTTTGACATTAAGCAAGAAGACACACTTGAACACCCACAACACTTAAACGATTTACCTTTTGAAGCCATTGTAGCCAATCCCCCTTTTTCTGCAAAGTGGACTGCAAACCCTTTGTTTACAAGCGATGACCGTTTTAGCCAATACGGAAAATTAGCACCGAGCAGCAAAGCTGATTTTGCTTTTGTATGCCATATGATATACCACTTGGCTGAAAACGGTACTATGGCAATTGTGTTGCCACACGGTGCATTATTTAGAAGTGGCGTTGAACAGCATATTCGTAAATATTTAATCGAAGACAGAAATTATTTAGACGCAATTATTGGTCTTCCGCAAAATATATTTTATGGAACAAACATTCCAACTTGTATTTTAGTTTTTAAAAAATGTAGGGAAAATCCAAACGCCATTTTATTCATTGATGCAAGTGAAGATTTCGAAAAAATTAAAACTCAAAATATTTTAAGAGACTTTCATATTGATAAAATAATTTCAAGCTTTCGTAATAGAAAAAATATTGAAAAATACTCTAGAGAAGTCTCTTTAACTGAAATAAAAAATAATGATTACAATCTTAACATTCCTAGGTACATAAAAAAAGCCAATGAAGAAGAAAAAATCGATTTAAGCCAATTAAGTATAGTAATTAATGAAAACCACAATGCTAATTTGGAGAATGATAAAAAATTAATAAAATTTTGTCAAGAGCTGAATATTCCTTTTCCAAACGGTTACAATATTGAGTTATTAAAATTATACAAGAAAGGCTTAATGCAGTTGCTTTTTTCTAAAGAAATTCACTTTAAAGAAGAAAATGGCAAACCATTTCCTGAATGGGAATATAAAAATGGCAGTTACTTATTTGATAGCGTTTCTAATAAGCAACACAACTCTGATTTACCAATACTTGCTATTTCACAGGAATACGGTGCAGTGCCAAGAGAGAATATAAATTATCAAATTTCAGTAACAGAAAAAAGTGTTGATGGTTATAAGGTTGTTGACATTGGAGATTTTATAATTAGTTTAAGGTCGTTTCAAGGTGGTATAGAATATTCAAATTATAAAGGAATTTGCAGCCCTGCTTATATAATTTTAAGAGCCAAAAAGCCAATTGATAATATTTTTTACAAGTATTATCTAAAAACAGAATTATACATTCAAAAATTGTGTGAAAAATTGGAAGGCATTCGTGATGGAAAAATGATTAGTTATAAATATTTCTCAGAAATCGAACTGCCAATCCCAAGTATAAAAGAACAAATAAAAATCTCTAATTTTTTATCAACGATTGATGAAAAAATTAATAAGATAGAAAAAATACAGACCAAATAATATTAATGGCTAAACAATCCGAACAAGTATTAGAAGAACAATTGGTAGCACAACTGCAAAAGTTGGGTTATGGGTTGGCTATTATAAAAGACGAAGCAGCTTTAATTGCCAACCTAAAAACACAATTAGAAAAGCATAACAATATTGCATTCACCAAAACAGAATTTGAAAGAGTATTAAATATTTTGAGCAAAGGCTCTGTATTTGAAAAGGCAAAAACGCTTAGAGAAAAACAACACATTGTAAGAGACAATGGCGATAACCTGTATTTTGAATTTATACAAACAGAGCATTGGTGCCAAAATCAATATCAGGTTACACATCAGGTAAGTCAGGAGGGCACTTACAAAAACCGATACGATGTTACGCTTTTAATTAACGGTTTGCCTTTGGTACAAATAGAACTAAAACGCAAAGGGTTGGAATTGAAAGAAGCGTTCAACCAAATTAATCGTTATCAGAGACATTCTTTTGGTGCTAACTCGGCTTTGTTTCAATATGTACAAATATTTATCATCAGCAATGGTGTAAATACAAAGTATTATGCCAACAACCGCAACCAAAGTTTTAAACAAACTTTTTATTGGACAGATGTAGAAAACAAACGCCTAACTAATATTGTCAATGGTTTTACAGATACTTTTTTAGAGCCTTGCCACGTTAGCAAAATGATATGCAAATACATTGTATTAAATGAAGCGTATAAAATACCAATGGTGTTGCGACCATATCAATTTTATGCAGTAGAAGCTTTAATAGAACGTGTAAAAAACACAAACAAGAACGGGTATATTTGGCATACCACAGGTAGTGGCAAAACGCTTACCAGTTTTAAAGCCAGTCAAATTTTAATGAATTTGCCACAGGTACACAAAGTTGTTTTTGTGGTGGACAGAAAAGATTTGGATTACCAAACAACCAAAGAATTTAATAGTTTTAGCAAAGGCAGTATTGACGGCACAGACAGCACTAAAGCATTGGTAAAACAATTTACCGATGGCACAAAACTGATTGTTACCACCATTCAAAAACTAAACACAGCTATTAGCAAACTCAAGTATGAATATGCGATGGCTGATTTAAAAGACCAAAAAATGGTTTTCATTTTTGATGAATGCCATCGCAGCCAATTTGGCGATACCCATAATCGTATCAAAGCATTTTTTACCAATATTCAAATGTTTGGTTTTACAGGCACACCAATATTTAGCGACAATGCCAATAAAAACGAATTAGGCAAGCGAACCACCAAAGATTTGTTTGAAGACTGTCTACATAAATATGTAATTACCGATGCCATAAAAGACGAAAATGTGTTGAAATTTTCTGTTGAATATGTTGGCAGATACAAACACAAAGATGGTAGAGAAACCAACATTGATATAGAGGTAGAAGATATTGACACCAAGGAATTAATGGAAGATGCCACAAGGTTGGAAAAAATATCGGATTATATTATTGCACATCACAGTAGAAAAACGCAGAATAGAGAATTTACAGCAATGTTTTGCATCAATAATGTTCAAACGCTGATAAAGTATTACGATATTCTCAAACGTAAAAAAGTAGAAGGTTTACACAACTTAAATATTGCAACCATTTTTAGTTATGTAAGCAACGAAGACGATGCAGATGCAAACGGATTTTTGCCAGAGGAAGTTTCTGTAGTAGAAGAACCAAGGGCTTTATATGGTTTGCAAGCACACAGCAGAGAAAAGTTAGACGAGTTTATCCTTGATTATAACAAACTATTTGACACTAAATTTAGCACCAAAGACAGTGAAAGCTTTTATAATTATTACAACGACATTTCTAAAAAAGTAAAAGAACGTAAAATAGATATTTTGCTTGTTGTAAATATGTTTCTCACAGGCTTTGACAGCAAACCGCTAAATACTTTGTACGTTGATAAAAACTTAAAATACCACGGACTTATACAAGCTTACAGCCGAACAAACAGAGTTTTAAATGAACAAAAAAGCCAAGGCAATATTGTAGTTTTTAGAAACCTAAAAAACAGAACAGATGAAGCTATAACGCTTTTCAGCAATAAAGAAGCTATTGAGGTAATCATAATGAAACCTTATGAAGATTACACAGCCAAGTTTGACGAAGCATTTGAAAAGTTATTGGCAATTACACCAACCACCGACAGTGTAAATGATTTGGTAAGTGAAGATGACGAATTAGAATTTATAAAGGCTTTCAGAAATTTAATGCGAATTAAAAATATTCTAACAGCTTTTTCCGACTTCAAATGGGCAGATTTAAAAATGACTGAACAGCAATTTGAAGATTTTAAAAGCAAGTATCTTGACCTTTATGATAAAGTAAAAAGTGAACACCAAAAGGAAAAAGTTTCAATTTTAGAAGATGTAGATTTTGAATTAGAGTTAATTCACAGAGACGAAATAAATGTAGCATACATAATCCAGCTTTTAATAAAACTAAAAAGCCAAACACAAAAAGACACGACCAAAGCGGAGCAAGAGATTTTCAATTTGTTAAGCACAGAAACAACATTGCGTAGCAAACGAGAATTAATAGAACGCTTTATAAAAGACAATCTACCAATAATTGCCGACACAGACGACATTCAAAACGAGTTTGACAAATTTTGGAGTGAGGAACAAAAAATTGCATTCTCAAGATTGGTGACAGAGGAAAACTTATCATCTGAAAAAACTGAAAAACTCATAGAAGATTATTTGTTTGCCGAAAGAGAACCTATGAGGGACGATGTATTAGAACTAATTGAAGGTGAAAAACCAAGCCTATTGCAACGCAAAAAATTAGGTGACAGAATTTTGCAACGCATCATAGACTTTGTAGAAACATTTATAAACGGAATGACAGGATAGCCCATACACCAAGTCAGGCACATTTGCAAGGCACACAAAGCCGACACACAAAAGCCAACCTTGCAAAAGAGCCTGCCTTGTGCCAACGCACAGGCAACACTCTACGGGTGGACACAGACGCACATTATAGATGACCGTGGAGAAAGGGCGAACGTACAACAAAAGTATTGCTGCAAGCAGGGCTTGACTTTGTTATCTTCGGCTGCAGTTCTCTATCAGCATCGGTTCCGGCGGACGGAATTCTGTTGGGCTTTTTGTTGTTATCTTGTACTTTAGTTTTTCAATCGGCTTCAGTTCCGGGGCTTGACGAGCAATGAATTCCCTGCCTGCAGCAATACTCGAACGTTGCCTACAACCCTTGTGAACGTTCTAAATTAATTAACTCTCGACTTGAAAAATAAATTTTACATAATCGGACTGACGCTAATCATACTTAGTTTTTTAGCTTGTGTAATAAATTTTTGGTTACTGGTTTATGGAGTTCCAGCTTTTATTGTTGGGGCAATTTTCGTAATTCTATCAAAGAAACCAAATAAGACAAAACTCTTAACGACAGTATTACCTGTCATTGCTTATTTACCATTGACATACCTTTTTTTACTTGCATACAACTATACATCGCCAAAGACATTTTTAATTCCAGCAGAACATCAAGGAACAATCCGAATTGTGTATGAAGAAAAATGTGGCATGAAAATGGACAAAGAAAATGGGCGGCAAATACTACACTTTCCCGAAAGTGGTATTTTAATTTTAAATGAAAAATTTGATGGTGCAATTAATAATGACTATTACCTTATTGAAAAAAGTGGTAAACGAATAAAGATTAATGAAATTATAGATTTCAAAAGCAGTATAAAAAAGTTGCCTTTTATTTTAATTGGTGGAGCAGGAACATTTGTAGCAGATGACAAGGGTAAGGACATCACCTATTCTGACTTTCATCTTTATAGTAAAGACACAGTTCAAACAGACAACTATAAATTATCTCAACAATTTGACAACTTAATGTGGAAAATTGTGAATGATTGCAGGGCGTCAAAATAGGGCTGCAAGCAACAAAAGTATTGCTACAATTGGGGATGGACTGAAGAATAATCATCAGCAGTGCATATCCAATCTTTGGTTTCGGCGGACGGAATCCTGCCGGTCATTGGTTCTAAACTTCAATTTTTGTTTATTGATTTAGCTTCAGTTTCGGGCGGATAGTTAATCAATTCCCTACTGCAGCAATACTCGAACATTAGCGTTCATTTTAATAATACAATTCGCCAACTTGACAACTTATTTGCAAAGCACAGTAGAACAAAAAGAATGGTTCAGACCAACAATCAAAAAATTATGACAGACCAAAAAAGAATAAAATTATTTTTTGGCATAATGGCCGGACTTGTTGCATACATAACTATTGGCTCACTTGGTTTATATTTACTTAAAATTAGTTGGGTGAGCTATGCTGTAGCCAGTAAAGACAAATCATACACATTTGAAATGCTGTTATCAAGATTATTCGTTGGAATAGCAGCTTCAATGACCGCTGGGATTTGTGCGACCAAAACAACGAACGATAAAGGGAAAGGTGCCTGGTTTGTTGGGGCAATAGTATTCTGTGTTGCTGCATATATTCATTTTGTTATGATTTGGACAGACTATCCTTCTTGGTATCATTTCGCTTATTTGGCCACAATAATACCTGTCATAGGAATAAGTCGTTATTTTTTTGCAATCAGAAATAGACTCAATAGTGACGCGAACTTACAAACAACGAACCGCTGACACTGGGTCGGCTGAAAGGCTGGCTGGACGTCGGAGCAACGGGTGTCTTGTCGCTATTGTACATTTGCTCAGGCTGGTAAAGACCGCTGAACGTTTGCAACGAACTACCCCATTTAGCTGGAGAAAGCGACGAGAAATAAGTGAGACTAACCACCAATACTATGTTACGGTGTTCCCTGTTGCGGTTTGCTATTTCACTGACCTATACGCCAATACTGGCTGCGCTGGCTGGTGTTATGCTCAGTGTTGGTCTTTGGGATTGCCAATCAACCGCAGGCTCGGAACGGACAGCCATAGCCACTACCGATAGTGTTGCTCACTGCGTGGCAAATGGAATGCCTTCCCGCTCAGCAGCTATTCGTCAGGTGGTTTCGGGCGCCCCCGTCGAGGCAGGGAATACGGATGGCATGGTCTGGATACCCGATGGTACGTTCCAGATGGGATCGGAGGAGTTTCCTGACGCCCGGCCTGTACATACGGTAAACGTAAACGGGTTCTGGATGGATGAGCACGAGGTTACCAATGGGCAGTTCGCGCAGTTTGTTCGTCAGACAGGCTATAGTACGGTAGCCGAGCGCCCACTCAATCCAGCGGATTATCCGACTGTACCCGCAGCCCGATTAGTGCCCGGATCGGCGGTATTTACGCCACCCGCCCAAAATGTGTCCTTAGACAATCCGTTGCAGTGGTGGCAATACGTAAGCGGTGCCAGTTGGCAGCATCCCAAAGGGCCGAAAAGCACCATTAAGGGGCACGAAAATGAACCCGTGGTACACATTAGCTACGAAGATGCACTGGCCTACGCAAAATGGGCGGGAAAACGACTACCGACCGAAGCAGAATGGGAATTTGCCGCTCAGGGGGGTAAAGGTTCGCACACGTATTATTGGGGCAACGAATTGACACCGGGCGGCAACTGGATGGCCAATATTTACCAGGGTGATTTCCCCAAAAAAAATACGGTGGAAGATGGCTTTGCCGAAGCCGCTCCCGTTAAAACATTTCCCCCGAATTCGTATGGTTTGTACGATATGGACGGCAATGTTTGGGAGTGGTGTCAGGATTTTTACCGTCCCGACTATTATACGAAATCACCACCTACCAACCCGCAAGGTCCATCTGACAGCTACGACCCCGATGAGCCAACCGCCATAAAACGAGTGCAAAAGGGCGGTTCGTTTCTGTGTAGTGATCAATATTGTACCCGCTACAAGGCAGGCAGTCGGGGCAAAGGAGAAGTAACGAGTGGCAGTAATAACCTGGGCTTTCGGTGTGTGAAGTCTAAATAGATTTTTTCAGCTACTTCACTATATTTTCATCAATTTACTGCTTCTCGCTGTGCTTCGTCGGAAACCAATAAGCCATACTTAACCGCCTAAACCATGATTAAACAGACCGTTTTTCGCTTGCTAATTGGGACGACAGCCGTGGCTATGCTATTGGCTATACCCAGTTACCGGGCGATCCAACTGGAGGATTCTACACCGGATCACCCTGCGCAGCAACGGCCAAATATTATTTTCATTATTTCGGACGATCACACCTCCCAGGCGATAAGTGCCTACGGTAGTAAACTGGCCAAAACGCCCAGTATTGACCGAATTGCCAGGGAAGGCGCTATTCTCTACAATAACGTAGTGGCCAATTCCATTTGTGGGCCAAGCCGGGCCACGTTGCTCACAGGCCAGTTTTCTCACCGGAATGGCTACAAATTCAATGAGAAAATATTTGACATTAACCAGCCGGTATTTACCGAAGAATTGCAGAAGAATGGTTACCAGACCGCATGGATTGGAAAAATGCACCTGGGTAGCCTGCCGCATGGCTTCGACTACCTGAATATACTACCGGGTCATGGCAGTTATTACAACTCCGATTTTGTTGACTCCAACAATAAGACAACCCGCCGTATGGGCTATGTCACCGACGTAGTGACGAGTTTATCCACCGAGTGGCTTGACCACCGGGATACCTCGAAGCCTTTCTTTTTGGTAGTAGGTCATAAGGCAACCCACCGCGAGTGGCTGCCAGCCGCTGAAGACTTAGGCGCTTATGATGCTGTTACATTTCCTTTACCGTCAACGTTTTACGATAATTATGAGGGGCGTTTGGCGGCTCAGAAGCAGGACATGAGTATTGAAAAGACGATGATCCTGGATAAAGACTTGAAAGTACATGCGGATTATAACGACAAAGGGCCTTACTCTTCCTATAATCGGTTTACACCCGAGCAGAAAAAGCCGTTTTACGAATACTATGAAAATAAAATCAGTAAGGAATTTGATGAAAAGAAACTGAGCGGTAAGGCTTTAGTCGAATGGAAATACCAGCGCTACATGAAAGATTACCTGTCGGTTGCCAATTCGCTGGACCGTAACATCGGGAAACTGCTTGATTACTTGGATAAAAATGGACTCGCTAAAAACACGGTAGTTGTTTATACCTCAGATCAGGGTTTTTATCTGGGTGAACACGGTTGGTTCGACAAGCGATGGATTTACGAAGAGTCATTGAAAACCCCGTTTGTGATTCGGTATCCGGGTGTCATCAAACCCGGTAGTCAAGTGAAGCAGGTGGTCTCTAATGTCGACTGGGCACCAACGCTGCTCAACTTAACCGGCACCCGCATTCCAGACTATATTCAGGGTGAATCGTTCCTACCGCTGTTGAAAGGCGAGAAGAAGGCCTGGCGTGACCAGGCTTATTATCATTACTACGAATATCCACTGCCACACCACGTGTCGCCCCATTTTGGTTTGCGCACGAAACAGTATACGCTGGCTCGTTTTTACGGACCGGACAATTTTTGGGAGTTATACGATATTCAGAAAGATCCGCAGAATCTCAGGAATGTATACGGTCAGAAAGGCTTTGAGACGGTAACGATGGGGCTGAAGAAGCAATTAAGAGAGCAAATCGTTAAGTACAAAGATGAGGAGGCCCTCAACTTGTTGGACAGTGCCCCACAGTAACGCAAAAGATGCCAATGATCGATCAGAAAGAACTACCGTGGCATTTTTTTGACTTGCAAATTTGAAAGAAGTTTTTGGGCACCTTTCCTGTGACAGGCCACCAACCCCCGAAAGAATTTCCAGCACAACCAAAATAGCGTAAAGGTGCAAGCGGCTTTCGCTCAGTCAAATAGTTTATTCGCCATCAATCCGTTAGTCGCCGGGAAAACCAAAACGTCAAGCAATATGAAATTTCTAAGCATTGAGCCATTTGTTCCGTCGGGCAGCAACTTCGATGGGTCTAAGCAGATTTTTCAGGCGCTGGGCTTTACCATTAATTGGGAAGACCGCGATTATGTTGGCTTTGAACGGGATGGCTGTCGGTTTATTCTACAGCGGTATGACCAGCCGGATTTTGCCCAAAACTTTATGCTTAGTGTGCGGGTATCTGATATAGACGAGTTCTGGCGGGAAGTCAATGAAAAGCACTTGCCGGAAACGTTTGGCATTCGGGTTAGTCCGCCGACTGCGCAACCCTACGGCCGGGAAGTAAACGTCATCGACATAGCGGGCGTTTGCTGGCATTTCGTCGAGTAGTGTAATAGCCCGTCAGCGCATCTTTTTAGTACAGACATTGCCGCGCCGTCGGACCCGGCACCTAACCGTTGCCCCGTAATTATGAAAAAAGTATTTCTCTTCATCTGCTTATCAGTAGCGTTCGGGGCCTGTTCGACGAAAACCGAAGTACCTCCCGATGCGGCTATGGCTATCTCGGGAAACTACGACCTGAAACGGATTGCCCAGTTTGTCAACGACCAGCCCGTTTCCGACATCCGGTTGCCCCAGACGGCAGGCAGCAATACCCGCACGGGCACCCTCGTTGTGACCCGCATCAACGAAACAACCGTTGACGTCAATGTGATTCAATTGGTAAACGGGACCGCGGGCACCCCCACTGCGTTCGGGAAAATGACGGTGCAGTCTGCGGGTGATGGCTACGAACTGTATCAGAAAAACATAAAAAATGGTACGGCAAGTAGCTCAGCTATCACCTTTGAGGTATCGGATACCTACCAGGATGTGAGTGGCCCAATCATCAATCGCTACCTGCTGGAGGCCAAACGCTGACCAATCCCGCCGGTGGCTCGTTTTTGCCCGTTTTCGGTTTAGCCGTGCAACATTCTCATGGTGCACTGAGTACTAAGCGGTACAACCAACTAAGTACACAGCGTGCTATGAAAAACCTATTCATTATCGCTTTTGTCGCCCTGACGATTGCGGCCTGTTCCAAGAAGAGTACAGATGCTGTTACGCCTGATTCGGCCAGCACGGTAGCCGGTACGTATACACTCAACTACATTCGTTCTGACTCGGCAGCCATCCCGACTTTTGGCCCTTACAACTTACCAATTGTTCAAACCGGAACAACGGTGGCTTCAGGAACGATCACTGTTGCGAAAGTAGCCAATGACTCGGTTTCTGTGATTATTCGTATCGTATCCTCCGGCAATCCCGACCAGACCCTTCCGTACGGCACTTTCGGCCTTAAATCGAGCGGAGCTGGCTACTTGCTGACTGGCAAAAACCAGGGATTTACGAGCCAGGCCAGCACCATCGACAGCAAGTCTATCAATATTGACGTCAGCTACCCCGACTATTACAATACCAAAGCGGCTGACCGGGATGTGTACATTGGTAGCCGATAAGACGCTCCGGCGACCCAGGAACTGACTTCAGGGGTTTACTTGACACCCCGCAGAAAGTCGACGCTTGGCCCCATCTGCTCCATCGAACGCGACGATTCATCTTCGATAAAAAAGTGTTTGATGCCCGACCGGCGGGCCGCTTTCATGAAGGTAGCAATACCCACGTCGCCCTGCCCGAGCGTCACGTTGGTTTCGACATCGGCGTGGCCGGTCTGGTTGCCGGGCGTACCGGGCCGACGGTCTTTGAGGTGCGCGAGCAGAAAGCGTTTAGGATACTTTTGCAGCAACGCCACGGGGTCCTGACCGGGGTGCTTCACCCAGAAAACATCCATCTCGAAATTGGCGTATTTGGCATCGAGGTTCTCGACTAAATAATCGAAAAAAGTGCCGTTTTCGTACGGCTGAAACTCGTAGCCGTGCAGGTGGTAACAAAAGGCAATGCCGTTTTCGGCCAGGAGTTTACCGGCCGTATTAAAGGTGTCGATGGCATCGTCGGCGTCGCGTTTGGTAAAGGTATCGCCCGCATGGGGCACCCAGGCGCACACCACGTATTTCGCGCCCAGCACCTTCGCATCGGCCACAATCTGCGGAATGTTGTTGTTCAACTGCTCAAAACCCGCGCCGAGGCTGACGGCTTTTATCCCGTTTTTGTCCAGCAGTTTGCGGAAGTCGGCCGTACTCAACTCATACGTACCAGCGACCTCTACTTCGCGGAAGCCCAACGCTTTTACTTTGGCCATCGTGCCAGACACGTCGGCGGGAAACTGCGTACGGAAACTATACAATTGCAACCCGACGGGAGCGGGCAAAACGGCCTGCGCGTGGGTCAGCGACAGACAGCCAAGGGTAAGCAGGGTCAGGAGATAACTCTTCATCAGGATACGGGTTAATCGGATTAGTCTGGAAACTTCCCGAAAGTTGAGAACTTTCGGGAAGTTCGCAACCGGAACGGTAACTTTTACCGCCTGAACCTTTACTTACCATGAACCAACCATCCATTCGCATTGCCATCATCGGCCCCGGCAAGGTAGGGCACCTGCACGCCAGAGCCGTCGGACAGATTCCCGGTGCCGAATTAGTCGCCGTTTGTGGCCGTTCGCCCGAAAAAACCGAAGCTTTCGCCCAACCTTACGGCATTGCCGCCTACACCGACATTGCCCGGATGGTGCAGACCGAACGGGTTGACCTGTGCTTAGTCTGCACCCCGCACCCGGCCCACCGCGAACCCACCGTGGCCGCCCTCGACGCCGGTGCGCACGTACTGGTCGAAAAACCCTTGGCCTCCTCCCTCGCCGACTGCGACGCGATGCTCGAAGCGGCCCGGCGCAACGGTCGTCAGTTGGGCGTAATCAGCCAGCGACGGTTCTACGAGTCGAGTCTCCGCATCCGGGCCGCCATCGACGCGGGTAAAATCGGGACACCCGCCCTCGGCATGGTCATCATGCTCGGCTGGCGCGACGAAGCCTACTACCAAAGCGATCCCTGGCGCGGCAAGTGGGCGGAAGAAGGCGGGGGCGTCCTGGTGAATCAGGCTCCCCACCAACTCGATTTACTGCTTTGGTACATGGGCGACGTCGAGGAGGTGTACGGGCAGTGGCGCAACGTGAATCACCCGTATATCGAGGTAGAAGATACGGCGGTGGCCATTCTGAAATTCAAAAACGGCGGCATCGGCAACATCGTCGTCAGCAATTCGCAGCAGCCAGGTCTGTACGGGAAAGTACACATCCACGGCCGGAACGGGGCCTCGGTGGGCGTGCAGACCGATGGCGGTTCCATGTTCGTGGCCGGCCGGTCGTCCATTACCGAACCGCCTTACAACGATACGTGGACCGTACCCGGCGAAACCGACATGCTCGACGTCTGGAAAGCCGAAGAGGTCGCTCTGTTCAACCGAATCGACGCGACCACGCATTATTTCGCTGTGCAGATCGGCGAATTTGCCGACGCCATCCGCCAGAACCGCCCGCCATTAGTTACCGGTGAAGACGGTCGGCGCGTGGTCGAGTTATTTACCGCCATCTACGAATCGACCCGGACGGGACTGCCGGTGCGGCTCAGCGGGCACTAACCGCCCCCGCCCATTCGTTGCCATAGTCTATGAAAGCAATAGTTTATGCCGTTTTGCTGGGCTGTGCGCTCACAATCGGTGCGTGTCACCGCCCGGCCAGCAACCGTACGAAAGGCGAATTGCCCGAAGCCGCCGACTGGCAAACCAAGCGGGGCACCGGTGTTGATTTTGTGGCCAACGGCAACGCCCCGACCTGGTCGCTCGACGTTGATTTTGCGAAACAGATCCGGTTTCAGGAGGGAGACGGGCCGCTGCTGGTGTTTCCGATGCCCAAACCCCAGCGCATCGGGTCCACTACCGGCGTGTTGCTCGATGCCCGGACGCCCCCCGCCACGGCCATCAACCGCCGGTCAGCTAAGGCATACGGCAACCGGCTGCGTGTCGTGATCGAACCTACCGTTACGCAGGATGCCCTCACCAAACGGGATTATGCCTATACCGTCCGGGTGGAAACGGCGGGTCGACGGTACGCGGGCTGGGGGGCGTTTATCAAGGGCAGCGACCGGCTCAACGGCGTCTGGACCTTAGAGAGTTTTCGGGGGCAGCGGTTCCATACCGGGCAGTTTTCCGACAACCAGCCGCCGACGCTGACCATCGACCTGAACGCCAAAAAACTGCGGGGATCAACGGGGTATAGTCCCCTCAGGGGCAGCATCACCGCCGAGGGCGATCACCTGCGCATCGAACCCGAAGCGGCCAAACGCCGGAACACCCCCTCCCCTTTTGAAACCGACTTTCTGACGGCCCTGCGCAAATCCAGCCTGTTCCGCATCGGCAAGGACCGCCTGACCTTGCTCGCCGACGGGCAGTACGTGATGACCTGGCGGAAGGTGAAGTAATTTACCCGTCAATGCGTTTGAAGAATTCGTCCCGATAAGTCTCTCCAATCGGGATAACCGCTTTGCCGATGTAAATGCGGTTGCGCTCGATGGTTTCGATGCGATTCAGGGCAACGATATACGATTTGTGAACGCGCATGAACTGGCTGGCGGGCAACTTTTCTTCGAGTGTTTTCATCGTCTGCAACGCCAGAATCCGTTCGGCAAGCGTATAAAGCGAGACGTAATCTTTCAGTCCTTCGCAGTACAGCAACTCGCTGAAACCAACGCGCTGGAGTTTGTATTCCGTTTTGACAAAGATAAAATCGGTCGGCGCCGGTAACAGCGAATCGACCACAACCGGCGCGGCCGTCGGCGGAGACGCAACCGGGGCCGTTCGTGCATCCGGATGCTGTATTTTCTGCACGGCCCGCAAGAAGCGTTCAAACGAAATCGGCTTCAGCAGGTAATCGACCACATCATGCTCGTAGCCTTCCAGGGCATAGTCGGCGTAGGCGGTCGTCAGGATTACCCGGCAGCGGTCGCCCGATGAGCGGACAATTTTCAGAAACTGCATACCCGTTAACTCCGGCATCTGAATGTCCAGAAACACCAGATCGACCTCGCCCCGCTGCACCCGCATCAGGGCTTCGATGGGGCTGGTCGTAGCCCCAACCAGTTCCAGGAACGGCACTTTCTGCACGTAATCGCTCAGGATGGCGTGGGCTAAGGGTTCGTCGTCAACGATAAGGCAGCGTGTGTTCATAAACTCAGTTCTAACCGGCAGGCGTACGTATCGGCGGTATCGTCGATGCGGAGCGTGTACTGGTTGGGGTAGAGCAAATCTAACCGCCGACGTACGTTTTGCAAGCCAATACCGCCCACAGCGTCTTTTTGTCGCCGGGCTTTTTTGTTGATCGTATCAAAAATCAGTTTGCCCTGCCGAACGCTCAGGTCGATCACCAGGGGGTGCGCCGGATCGGTCAGGTCGCCGTGTTTGAACGCGTTTTCGACGAAGGAGAGTAAAATCAGCGGTTCAATGCGGTACAGGTCCATGTTGCCGTCCGTCTGCCAGTGTACCTGCGCCTGGGCAACGCGCAGTTTTTCCAGTTCCACAAAATTGTTCAGGTGCTCGATCTCTTTGGTAAGTGGTACCTTGTGCGCAGTTCCCGGCAGGCCCTCGTGGGCTTTACCAGCGTTGTCGTAGATCATGTAGCGCATCAGTTCCGCCAGTTTCAGAATGGCCCCCGGTGCTTCGTCGGACTTGGTGTACGCCAGCGAATAAATGTTGTTGAGCGTGTTGAACAGAAAATGCGGGTTCACCTGCGATTTCAGAAAAGCCAGTTCGGCGGTCTTTTTTTCGGTGAGCAATTCGGTGCGCTCCCGCTGATGCAGAAACCAGTCTTCGGCTAATTTCAACACCAATCCAATGACTAAGCTGGGCGTGGCATAGTACAGATTGTCGGTTGCGTAACGCCAAAGCGTTGTCGATGGATCGTAGTTGCGAACGCCCAGCGTGGCCGGATACACAATCTCTTCGATCACGTAACGCGTGGCAATGAACACGATGATGGTACCGACGGCGCCGATGAGCAGGCCCGCGAGTTGCCGCTGTCCCAAAAAACGGTTCAGTACCCCGACGTGAAAAAAGTAAACGGCTACCCACCGCGCCGTCAGAAACGCCAGACTAAACCACGCATATCCGTTGGCGGGCGCAACGATAATCGAAATGGCCTGTACACCGAAAATCAGCGCGTACAGCGTGGTTCGGATCAAAGCGGGCGACAAACGGGTCAGTGAAAAACGCATAGGTAATGAGTTTAGGCAAACGTACCGGGTTTGGGGGGCATCCGCAACGCCGTTCGACCAACGCCCGCTTTTGACCGACGAACCGGATGGCCGCCCAAAATCAGCCCCAAACCGGGTTGGACGACATAACCGGTGCGTTGGTCGAATGCAGTTGGTGCTGGTACGAACGGAGCGCAACTTTGTCCCATTCATTCACGTAAACACCGGCAAACGCCATGAAAACCATCCTCCTGTTCATTCTGTCCTTCGTTTCGTCTTTCGCTTCCGCCCAGTCAACGGATGGACCGCTGGAAATTCTGATCATCGGTACGTCGCACGATTACGGGAAACAGCCCGTCGAAAAATTCGATTACGTAAAAGACAAAGTACGCGCTTTTCGGCCCGACGCGATGTTTGGCGAGTGGTTGTCGGCCAGCGATTACGACGCCATCCCGGATTACTGGAACAAGGCGACGATGGAACAGCGCTACGCCTACGTAAAGAGCCTTGGCTATCCGGCCCCGAAAAACTACGCCGGATTCCTGCGCGATTCGTACAAAGCGCTGCGCGAAAACCCCAACTACCACCAGACCCGGATGCGGCTGACGAACGCACTGCTGCAACACCACGATTACGGCAACGCCCAGTTTCAGCTTTACCAGCTCATGCAGCGAAAAGACGCGTTTGGGGCCGAAGAGAAGGCTACATTCGTAAAGACACTGGGACCCGTGGACTCCCTCAAACGCCTGAGTTACCGCACCACCAGCGAGTATTACAACCTTGTTTTTCCGCTGATGAACGAGTTGCACCTCGACCAGATGATGGCGATGGACTGCCAGAAATATGACATGGACTGGCAAAAAGCCTGGGACCGCGTTGACCCGCTGGTGAAGGCCTTTGACGCGCAGACGGACAAAGACACCACCTCAGCGGCGGCTATGGCCTGCAAAGCCCTGAACCAGCGCACCAGCCAGCTACAGGCCTCCGTGAACGCGGCCGGGCAGGCAGGCATGACTACCCGGTTTTTTAATGCGCCCGAGGGCGATGAATACCTCAACATCGTGAATTTCTACGGCGGTGAGCGGCTGTTTGGCGTGGCCGGATTTCCTGAAAAAGAACTCGCGGATATGCTCCACTACTGGCAGCTACGCAACGAAGGCATGGTACAGAATGTAGTGACGCGGGCGCGGGCGGCCGGTGCCAAACGGGTTGTGGTGGCCGTGGGTGCCAATCACCGGGCCATTATGGCAAAACTGCTCCGGGCCATGCCGGGCGTAACGGTGTACAGCCTGAACGAGTACCAGCCGTAAGAATTTTTTGTGGATGGGTGCAACCTCCGCCCCGGTCACCAGCATCTTCTCAGCAAATCAGGTCTTCACACACATACGCATAGGTTCACCCATGAATACATCACACACCTTCGCTTTGCTGGCCCTGCTGCTGGCCCCGGTTGTTTCGACGGCGCAAACCACCAACACAACCAGCACCACCGTTATCGTAAACGGCGACACGACCGTAACGAATGAAACCACAACCGTTACCCGCAGCCGTCGGTCGGGCGTAACCATTAATTTGTCCCGCAACCGGGCCTCACGGGCGGCTCAGCGTTTCTCCAAAGATTTCGGCATTTACCTTGGCGTGAACAATTACAGCGGTTCGGCCCCGGCAGGATTCGATGTGCGGCCGGGGGCATCGCGGTTTGTGGCCCTGTCATGGCGCCGGAACATCCTGCTGACCAATCCGGCCGTATCGGGTAAAACCAAGCTCCAGCTGGGCATCGGGCCGGAGATCGCCTGGAACAATTTCGTACTTGATGGCAACCTGCGATTTACTAATGACAATGATCCGTTTTCGTCAGCCAAACCACAGGGTATTCGGGTGGTAGCCGATAGCCGCGACCTGAAAAAATCAAAATTGACCGTTTGCCAGTTCAACGTGCCGGTGGTGCTGAACATCGCCTTCAAATCGGGCCTGACGCTGGGCGTGGGAGCCTACGCCGGAATTCGGCTGGACAGCTACACGAAAGTAAAACCCGAAGGGGGCGACCCTACCCGCGACCACGGCCCGTATGCACTCAACAACGTCCGCTGGGGCCTGACCACCGAGTTGGGCTGGCGCAACGAAGCCCGGCTGTTTGTCCGCTACGAACCCTCAAATCTGTTTCGTGACGGGCAGGGACCAAATTTAAACGCCTGGGCGGTAGGGGTCCGGCTGTAACGGCACATCGCCGGTAAAATCCTGATGCTGTCGGTAGAGTGGAATACCCAGCCAATACCAGGTCAGTATGCCCGTCGACTCGTAGTGCAGGTGTTGGTTAGTGGTAATACGAACCTGCCCGGTTTTGCTTTCCCAACGCATATACCCCGCCAGCCCGCTCTGTAGTGTCTGAAACGTCAGCACAGCAGAATCGGCGGGTTGATGGCCCAATGACCAGTAGCCTTCTATTGTCGTGAGTGGTAAATCGAGCAGTACGGCGGTATGAGTATTACCAACCCGGACGGCCGCTACCGAAGCCGGATCGAGTGGGGTGCGAATCGACGGTTGATCCAATAGCGAATTATTACCGGTAGGCCGGATGCACATAGAGAAGGTTAGGATAAACACCGCAACCGTACCCAAACGACCGTATTTAGCCGCTATCAGCGAAAAGCTTTTAAGCCAGAAGCTCAATAACACGATAACTAAAGCGATGTTGAGCAGTGCCCAGATGACCGAGAGAACGTTCATACGGATGGGAAAGATTAAGAAGCTGTTTGAATTGGACGCTCAAGCCCTGTAAGGGTGATCTGTTGATAGAAATGATACTATTCAGTTGTTTCAAGCGCCGTAGGGGCGGCCTGTATGATTGGGATTAGGTCGCACCTACGGCGCTTGGACGCTGTCAACGTCCTCTGTTCTATTGATAGGCCACCCCTATGGGGTTGACGGGACTAACTCAAACAACTTCTAAGTAACTACAGTGTAAATAAGCAGAAAAAACGGCCTGCCCATGCAACGCTCGTCCATTTCTGCTCCTCTTTAGCCCGAGACTTATCCCCAAAGCCAATTATCATTTTCATCACCGCTCAACCGTCAGGTTAAACCGCTTGTGTAAGAACAGGTACTTTGCGATGCACACTACCTACATTTGCCACGTACTAATTGACGCACACAAACGGATTCAACCTTACGTTTCGATACCATGAAGACGATTTACATTGCCACACTCAACGCCCTGTTAGCCGCTGCCACCGCATTCGGGCAGTCGCCGGTGAAGGGAAAAATAAGCGGACAGGTAACCACAACCGCCAGCAAACCGGTCGAATTCGCCACGCTGATGCTGGTGAAAGCGGTTGACTCGTCGCTGGTAAAAGGGGCCGTGAGCGACGCCGGTGGCCGTTATGAATTCGACGCGGTAACTACCGGGCAGTACCGGGTGATGGCGCAGCAACTCGGCTATGGCAAAACCTACAGCCCAACGTTTACGCTCGACGCCGACCATGCCGACGTAAAAATGCCCGCCCTGCCCCTGACCGAAGAATCGAAAAATCTGGCCGAAGTGAAAGTACTGGCGAAGAAACCGTTTCTGGAACAGCAGGTCGACCGGATAGTAATGAACGTCGAAAACAGCATCGTGGCCAGCGGCAACACGGCCCTCGACGTACTCGAAAAAGCCCCCGGCGTCACCATCGACCGCCAGAACGACCAACTGAAACTCAAGGGCAAATCGGGCGTAATTGTCTACATCGACGGCAAACAGACCTACCTCTCGCAGCAGGACGTATCGAATCTGCTCAAGAACACGCCCAGCGACAACATCGAGAAGATCGAGATCATCACCAACCCCGGCTCCAAATACGACGCGGCCGGTAACTCGGGGATCATCAACATCAAGATGAAGAAGAACAAGAACTTCGGCACCAACGGTACCCTCACCCTCGGTACGGGCTACGGCTGGGTAACCGACCTGAACGGCAACGTGCTGAACCGGCCCAAGTACAACAGTTCGCTGAACATCAACCACCGCGAGGGCAAAATCAACGTGTTCGGCAACTACAGCTATGCCAACCGGCTGTCGAACAACAGCAATACGCTGAACCGGGTGATTCCCTACAACGGCACGGTTACGTATTTCGATCAGACGTCTTTCCGGCCCAGTTCGTTTATGAACCACACGTTTAAGGGCGGCTTAGACTACTTTTTGACCCAGAAAACCACGATTGGTGTGCTGGTAAACGGCTTCGTAAACGACTGGCGGTCGCCCGATGGGGTCAACAACACACTCATCAGCGATGCCAACCGGCAACTGACCAGCAAAGCCATCACCCGGACGGATGCGGAGCAATACCTCAAAAACCTGACGGGAAACCTGAATTTCAAACACGAATTCGACGACAAGGGGCATGAGTTAACCGCCGATGCCGATTACGTTCGCTACGACGGGCATGGCAGCAATTTGCTCAGTACACAGTACCAAAACGCCCGGAACCTGACCACGCGGCCCAACCAGGACGTTCGCAATACCATGCCGTCGACGATTGACATTCTGGCGTTCAAGAGCGATTACGTGCATCCCACCAAAACCGGCAAGTTTGAGGCCGGGGTAAAAAGCTCCTACGTGCGGGCCGACAACAACACCGTTTACGACACCCTGCAACAGGAAACCCGGCAGTGGCTCTTCGACGCCAGCCGCTCGAATCAGTTCAAATACAACGAAAACATCAACGCGGCCTACCTGAACTACGCCGGGGTATTGGGCAAAAAACTGAAAGTACAGGCCGGTCTGCGGGCCGAACACACGCACTCGATTGGCAACTCGGTTACGCTCGATCAGCGCGTGGACCGTAACTACCTGAACCTGTTCCCGACCCTGTTTCTGTCGCGGCAGTTGGATACCAACAACGTGCTGAACCTGTCGTACAGCCGCCGGATCGACCGGCCGAGCTACGAAAACCTGAACCCGTTCGTGTTTTACCTCGATCCGTACACGTATCAGAAAGGAAATCCATTTTTACGGCCGCAGTACACAAACTCAATTGAGCTGACGCACGTATATAAAGGCGCGGTGTCGACCACGCTGGGGTTCAGCCGCACGACGGACTTTATCAACGGCGAAACACCCCGGCAGATCGCGTCGCAGAACATCACGTACGTCACCCCCGAAAACCTGGGTACGCAGGACAACGTGAACCTGAATATCAGCTTTCCGATACCGGTAGCTAAGTGGTGGACCATGCAAAACAACGTAACCGTATATTACCAGCACTACAACACGTTTTACTCGGGACAGCCCTACGACGTGAAGTTTACGGCCTACAACCTGTACTCGTCCAACAACTTCACCCTGAGCAAAACGCTGTCGGCGGAGGTGTCGGGCTGGTATAATTCGGCCGCTCAGTACGGGTTTTACCGGGCACAGCCGATGGGTGCGTTTAGCGTAGGGATGCAGAAGAAAATATTGGATAACAAAGGGTCGCTGAAACTGAACGTAAACGATCCGTTCTGGCTCAACCAGTTCAATGGCGTAGCAAAGGTGCAGGACATTGATTTCCGGGTAAAGTCGCGGTGGGAGAGCCGCCGGATCAACCTGACGTTTATCTACCGGTTCGGTAATCAGAACGTAAAAAATGCCCGCGACCGCAGTTCGGCCACCTCCGCCGAGCAGGGTCGGGTAAAAAGCGGAAATTAGGCATTGGGATTTTAGTTTAGGTTAAGAAAACGTAAAGCCGTCCCCGGATTGAGGGGCGGCTTTCTTGTTTTACCCGGTTCCACAGACACAGGCCAGCGTACGCCGGTGGTTCTGGCAGCCAGAACTCAACTTGTTGGTATGGATACAATTAGGGAAATGAGGGATAACAACTATACGATTTTTAAAATCAATAAAACACAGCAATGCGATTGGCTGTGTTTTTGCTACTAAAAACAGCGAATCCATCCATCTGCTGTTTTCGGTACCTGTCTAAATGACGTCCTCTCATCAGCATCATACGCTACTCGTTCTTTTTGCGCTGCTGCTCTACGGTTCTGCCGGTCTTTACGCGCAGTCCTGTACCGGTGTGGCGGGAAAACCAATCGTAAACCAGACGTTCGGCAGTGGTAAAGTCGGTGCCTTAAGTCCGACACAAACAGCGTACAGCTATGTAAACATGGCCTGCCCCGACGACGGTGAATACACCGTTACCCCTACCGTTGCCAACCAGTGTTTCGGCAATTACTGGTACCGGTTATCAGAAGACCACACGCCCAATGACACGGATGGCAACATGCTGTTGGTCAACACGTCCAACCAATTAGGGAATTTCTATACGCAGGTGATTGAGAATGTCTGCGCCGGATCAACCTTCGAATTTTCGGCCTGGGTCATCAATGTTGTCAATCCGAGAAGCCTCGTGAGTTGCACCGATACCCCGGTCCGCATCCCCAGCATTACCATGCAAATCGAAACGGTAACGGGTACGGTGCTCCAGAAACTAAATACCGGTTTGATCAACATGGAAGACAAACCAACGTGGAATAAATACGCCACCCTGTTTACCGTTCCCGCTGGCATCCATTCGATCCGGCTCCGGCTCATTAACAACGAAGTGGGCGGCTGCGGCAACGACGTAGCGATAGACGACATCACCTTCAGCGTTTGCAGTCCGCCCATCCGGTTAAAATTCACCACGACCGACTTAACCGAGTACACCGTTTGCCAGGGTACGCGGGTCGATGCCCTCGTGTCGCTGCCCGCGAATGGGTACGACAACCCGGATTTTCAGTGGCAGGTGAGCGACGATGGTACTAACTGGCAGAACAGCAGTGGCGTCGCCGGAAAAATCAGCACGTTAAACACACGGGTGAGCAGCCGACGGTATTACCGGGTTTGGGGGGGTGAAGCGGGCAACCTGACCAACGAAAACTGTACGGTCCCGTCTAATCCCCTGCGGCTTACCGTTATCGACCCACAGCTTGGGGCGGCTCCCGTGGCCACGAAACGACTCTGCAACAACGTTTTACTACGGGCCAATGCCTCCACAAAATTTGTCCGCTGGCAAGGGGAAGGCATCACCCCGACACAAGCCGTTCAGGATACGCTGACGGTTTGGGGCACCGGCAAAAAAACGTACGTCTTGAGGGTCTATTTCTCAAAGAATGACACGATCTGCTTCATCGACCGGTCCATCGCCGTTTCGTTTCCTGACGTACCTGGCTACAAATTGGGGCTGTTACCGGCGGCCTGTCAGGATAGTGTGACGCTGCAAGCCCCGTTATCGGCCGACTTCAACCAGTATAGCTGGGTTTTGCCCGATGGCGGTACGGCATCGGGACGGCAACTGATGGCAAAAACAGACGGCCGCTATACCGTTATCGTCGCAAATAGCGGTACCGGCTGTGTCCGTAGCGAATCGGTAAACGTGCGGCTCAACCGCTTGCGGGAGGTAAAAATAACCGAATCGGTGTGCCTGAAAACTCCGTCGATTATACTGACTACCGGAACCTCCGATGCTGACATGACGTACGTCTGGACGCCAACGGGGGCAGTAACGCCAACCCTTGCGGTTAGCCATGCCGGTACGTATCAGGTTCGGATTACAACGCCGGAGGGCTGTTCCGCCACGCGGGTCATTACGGTTCTTGCGGGGCCACAGGTTCGGTTAGGTCCGCCAAAAACAATTTGCGAAGGCGAACCGATAGAATTAACGCCAACCGTAACCGGCAGCGGCCCTTTCACCTATTTGTGGTCTACAGGGGCAAAAACACCGACCACCAGGCCGGATAAATCAGGCGTGTACATCATCACCGTCATGCAACCGGGCTGTTCGGCGTCGGATTCGGTTGAACTCACCATAAACCCCCGCCCAGCAACGGCGAACGACGAAACGGCCTGTGTGGACAAGCCACTTGCAGCGGGAGTCGTTGCCAATAACCTGTCGTATTTCTGGCCGCACTCCGGGGAAAAAACCAGGGAGATTCGCGTAAAAGAGGCTGGCACCTATGCTGTACAAATCACCAATCAGTTCGGGTGTTCCATCACCAGAATGATCACGGCAAGCGGTTTCTGCTACGCGCACATTCTGGCCCCCACGGCGTTTACGCCCAACAACGATGGCGCAAACGATGATTTCAACATAGCGGTCGAAGGTATTGATGCTTTCAGGATCACTATTTATGACCGTTGGGGCGAAGTTATTTTTGCCGGCGACAATGCTGACCGTCGATGGGACGGAAAATACCGGAACGAACCTTGCCAGGGGGGCAGCTACTCCTACACGGTAACCTATAAGACAAATGGCAATGGCTCCCCCGGCGAATACCGGGGCATCGTACTGCTTATCCGCTGACAAAGCAGGCAAGACAACGGGGCGAATTTGGCGTACTATCCCTGTTTTACGTAGCAATTTAGGCCACAGCCATCCATGTATGGCCTTCCAAAAAATGTACCCCCGCTTATCGGGGCAATGGCCAAAGGGGTCGTTACCTGCGCCGTCGGGAATGACCCTGGTGGTACCATAGCTGTAACTTCGGCGCTACGACTCTTTGATGAACTATTCAGGGTGATGAGTCCTGAAGTCGATCCGCACTACCAGCTTATTACCGTGTTTTGGGCACTGAGGATCAGTCTTAAAGACTTCAAAATGACTATCTATCCATTTGAATTAATAAATATGGGTTTCGGCTGATTAAACAGTTACCTTCCACGAGGTTGGGTATCTCCTAACAAAGCTGGCACTATTCGTCCGTAACTTATCCATGTACTTCATGCCTAATTCTCCTCAAATTGGTGAAGATGACCGCATTAGGACACTCACCAGCTACAACATTCTGGACACCCTGCCCGAAGAAGAATACGATGCCATCACCCAATTAGCGGCTCTGATTTGCCAGACGCCCATCTCGCTGATCTCACTCATTGACGATCAACGGCAGTGGTTTAAATCGGCCCACGGGCTAACCTTTCGGCAGACACCCCGTGAATATGCCCTGTGTGCCTATGCCATTCAGACCCCCGATGAGATTATGGAGGTGCGTGATGCCCGCACCGATGAGCGGTTTATCGGCAACCCGCTCGTTACCGGCGACCCACACGTGGTTTTTTACGCCGGTACGCCCTTAGTCGATGCCAATGGCTACGCGCTGGGCACCTTATGCGTAATTGATCACAAGGCCGGCCAACTCACCGATCTACAAAAACAGCTCCTAAAGGCACTGGGGCGGCAGGTCGTGGTCCAGCTTCAGCTTCACCGGGGCCAGGCCCTGCTCCAGGGGGCCAACGAGCAGTTGCTGCTGCTCAACCAGGAACTTCAGGTACGCAGCCAGGTCGAACAGCGCCTACAGCACATGCTGGTTCAGGAAAAAGAGCTGAGTGAACAGAAAATACGATTCGTTGCTATTGTCTCCCACGAATTCCGCACGCCGTTAACGACCATTCAGCTCAGCGTTGATCTGGCCAGAATGTACCTCACCAACCAGCCTGAGACCGCATCGATAAAGGTTATTAAGCAGTTAGCGGTCGTTGAAGAGCAAGTAGGCAGATTCACCGACCTGCTGGCCGACGTGATGCTGCTGGGCCAGATCGACGCCGGAAAACTATCGTTCAATCCGCTGCCATGCGATGCCGGGACATTTGTCAGGGAGCTTATCGGCACGTTAACGGCGGGGCAGTTAGGCGGGCGAACCATTCGTACGTCGGTTGAGGGAATGGCCCGGCCGGTGCCATTAGACAAAAAGCTGATTAACTATGCGCTGATTAACCTGGTATCGAATGCGTTAAAGTATTCAGCAGAAAATCCGGTGCTGCACCTGTCCTACGAACCGGACCGGATCGTTTTTGCCGTCACCGACACGGGCATCGGCATTCCAGCGACCGATATTCCTAATTTGTTCACGTCGTTTTTCCGGGCGACCAACAGCCTGACCATTCCGGGCACCGGCCTGGGCCTGTTCATTGCCCGTCAGTTTGTAGAACTGCACGGCGGGCAGATCGACGTGACCAGCCAGCCGGGTCAGGGCTCCACGTTTCGTATTGTTTTGCCTACCTTACCCGCGCAGGCTGACTGAAGCAGGCATCCGGGTTATCCACCTACAGCAATCCCAATTTGTATGACGTTCATTGGCACACCAGCCCGGCGACGGGCATCCCTTCAGCAGACGCACTGCGACGAGTGGGTAACTTTCTTCACAACCCAGTTGTCCGTCCGGCACCTGCTCAGCCGACAGCATGCGCTGGAAACGAACGACTTGCGACTGTTCAAGGCCAGCCAGCATGCCTGGGCCGTGGTTATTAAGCGGCAAACAACGCAGATCGTAGCCTTTGAACGGCTCAACCAGACCAAACAAACCAACATTCAGCTTCATCAGGATCAGGAGGATGCCGAACTCGAAGAAGCCATACGCCTGCACTGATGGAACGTTGTTTTTGTTCCTCTCAGCCGTCACCATCAATGGATGTTTGGAGGAGCGACTATACCACCACTTGAAATATTAGTAGAAAAGCGGCAAGGTCTAACCGCCGACATATTGGCATTAGAAACAGAGATAGACCGGCTGGTCTACGGACTTCACGGGCTGACCGATGCCGAAATAACCTTTGTGGAGGGATTGACTGGGTTTATCCCCACACCCCACTAAATCTGTGGAAAGGCCGAATCACAACTTTAGGATTAAGCCAATCGGACCGGAATGACCCAAAATCCGACAGGTGATCACGACTAAACGGCCCGACCGAGACGCCTTGTCTGATAACTCAAAAACGAATAAGCCGCTCCCGGACGCAGGAGCGGCTTATTCGTTTCTGACCTGAATGCTTTGACTGGTGCCTTATTCCAAAGCGGCCACACCCGGCAGCACTTTACCTTCCATGTATTCGAGCAGGGCACCGCCACCGGTAGAGACGTAGGAAACCCGGTCGCCGTAGCCCGCCTGATTCACCGCCGAGGCCGAATCACCCCCGCCGATGAGCGAGAACGCACCATTTTCTTCGGTTGCCTTTACCACCGCTTCGGCAATGGCGTTAGTGCCGTGCGCGAAGTTCTCAAACTCGAACACGCCCATCGGGCCGTTCCAGAGAATGGTCTTCGACTTCATGATGACATCCGTAAAGAGTTTGATCGTTTCCGGCCCGATATCTAGGCCCTGCCAGCCATCGGGTATCTGCCCCGTCGCCACCACCTGCCGGTTGGCATCGTTCGAGAAACTGTCGGCGCACAGGTTATCCAGCGGCATGATGATGTTCACGCCTTTGGCTTTCGCTTTTTCCAGAATCTGAAGCGCGAGGTCCTGCTTGTCGGCTTCGAGCAGCGATTTACCAATCTGACCGCCCATCGCCTTGGTAAACGTGTAGGTCATCCCCCCGCCGATAATCAGCGTGTCGACGGTGTCCAGCAACTTTTCGATGATCAGAATTTTGTCGGAAATTTTCGCGCCACCCATGATCGCTGTGAACGGATGTTCGGCTTCGTCGAGGACTTTTTTGGCGTTGTCTAATTCCGCCTGCATCACGTACCCCGCCACCCGGTCCTGGAAAAACTGACCCATTACGGCGGTTGAGGCATGGGCGCGGTGGGCCGTACCGAAGGCATCATTCACCCAGACGTTGCCGAGTTTCGCCAGCTTTTCGGCAAAGGCCACGTCGCCTTTTTCTTCCTCTTTGTAGAACCGCAGGTTTTCGAGCAAGAGGATTTCGCCGGGCTGCAGCGAGGCCGCCAACTCGGTAGCGGACTGACCAATGCAGTCGTCGGCAAACTTCACCGTCTGACCGAATGCTTCATTCAGGGCAGGCAGGAGGTGTTTGAGCGAAAACTTTTCTTCGGGGCCACCTTTGGGCCGGCCGAGGTGCGACATCAGAATGGCCGAACCACCGTCGCTGAGGATTTTTTTAATCGTCGGGATGGTCGCCCGGATGCGGGTGTCGTCGGTGATTTCGTACTGGTCGTTGAGGGGCACGTTGAAATCGACGCGGACGAGGGCTTTTTTGCCGGCAAAGTTGTAGGAATCGAGCGTTTTCATACGATAGTTAGGGCCGACGCCATCGGCAGTGGTTATAGGCAGCGTTTGGGCCGTAAAGTTGGGCGAAAAACAGCGGATGCGAAACGGGAACGGAAAGAATAAGTACCTTTTCCGTGTTGGCGCCTTTTGTGGGTATCAACTCTATTTCCGGGCTGTTAATCAGCAATAGGCCCCGCCCGGAACGCCCGAATCGGCTTTTTCCCACCTGCCACACCCATGATTAACCGTTCCTTCGCCACCGCCTGTTTGCTTCTGCTGCTCCTGACGGGCATTTCCCTGTACAGCATTAGCCTGATCCGGCCACCGGAAGCCCTGCCCGTCACCGCTCCCGCCGACCAGTTTTCGGCCGGGCGGGCCATGCAGTACGTGCGCCGAATTGCCCGCGAACCCCACGCGGTCGGAACCCCCGCTCATGCCGTCGTGCGGACGTATCTGCTCGATACCATGCAGAAACTCGGTTTACAGCCTATTGTGCAGGAAGCCACCGCCGTCGACGGGCAGGGCGCGGGAGCCGGTTATGTCTACAACATCATGGGGCGACTGAAAGGCAAGTCGGGGGGTAAAGCCGTGCTGCTCATGGCGCACTACGATTCGCAGCCCAATGCCCTCGGCGCGGGTGACGACGGTGCCGGGGTAGCCTCCCTCCTCGAAACGGCACGGGCCATTCAGCAGGGCGGGCCGCTGCAACACGACGTTATTTTTCTGCTCACCGACGGCGAAGAAGCGGGGCTGTTCGGGGCGCGGGCGTTCATGCGTCACCCGTGGGCCAAAGAAATCGGGTTCGTCATCAACATCGAAGCGCGGGGCAACAGCGGCCCGAGCATGACGTTTGAGATCAGTCCTCAAAACGGCTGGGTGGTGAACGAGTTCAGCAAAGCCGCGCCCTACCCGTTTGCGTCGTCGCTGATGTACGAAGTGTACAAGGCCCTGCCCAACAACACCGACTTCACCATCTTTCGGGAGGCTGGGTATTCCGGGGTCAACTCGGCCATCATCGACGGATTTGCCAACTACCACAAGCTGACCGACTCGCCGGAAAACCTCGATATCAACAGTTTACAGCATCATGGCAGCAACGCCCTGGCCCTGACCCGGCAGATTGCCAACGGGCCGCTCACGAACACCAAAGCCGACGACAAGGTATTTTTCAATCCGGCGGGTAGCTGGCTCGTGCAGTACCCGATGGGCTGGAACTGGGTCTGGATGGTCCTGCTCACCGCTGCCCTCATCGCCGTGGGGCAAATTGGTATTCGGAAGCGGGTGTTCACCGTGGGCAAAACCCTTGGCGGACTGCTGTTCTACGTCCTGATGGTCGCGGCTGTTGTTGGCTTCTTTCTGGCCCTGAATCCACTCGTGCGGCTGGCGTTGCCCTATTCACACTGGTTCAAAGGCATCTTCGGGAGTGATCGGTTTTTGGTCGCCTACACCCTGCTGACGGTGGGCGTCGTGGGGTTGGTGGGTCGGCTCGCGATGCGGTGGGTATCGGTGTTTGCCCTGCAAATGGGCGTCTACCTGTTTTTGTACCTGCTCACGTTGATTCTGTTCATTGGGGTACCGTCGGCCACATATCAGTTTCTGTTTCCGTTGCTGTTCTGCCTGATCGGCTTCTGGTTCGTGTTGCGGCAACAGCGGAAATCCACCGAATTGACCGGACAGTCGGCGGGCGGTTTGGTGGTGGCGGCACTACCCGCCCTGTTCATGCTGATGCCGCTGGTCCGGTTACTGTTCGTGACCTTCGATTTACAATTACCCGTTGCGTCGATGGGCTTACTCACGCTGGTTTTGGGATTGGTATTGCCGGTACTGGTTTACGGTGAACAGGGTTTTCGGTGGCGGAACTGGCCGGTGCTGCCGCTGCTGTGCCTGCTGGCCGGTGCGGGGCAAACGATTTGGGCGATTTGGCAGGAAGCGCCGAGTGCAGAGCAACCACTATCCAGCCAAGTCAGTTACTACCTCAACGCCGATACGAAACAGGCCTACTGGAGTTCCGATTTCAAAACCACCGACGACTGGAACCGGCAATTTTTCGCCAATGCAACCGTCGGCCCCTTCCGCGAACTGTATCCTACGGCGGTGCGGGAACGGCTAAAAAGCAGGGCGGTTGTGCTTCCCCTGGCCGTGCCAACGGCTACCGTTATCCGCGACACGACTACATCCTCTGGCCGACAACTAACCCTGCGTTTACACTCAAACCGGGGCGCAGCCGGGTTCGAGGTATTGGTGATGCCCAATGGAGAAACGGATCTGAAACGCTGCGCCATCAACGACCAAACGCTGACCCTGACCGCCCAGAAAACCAATGAGGGACCAATTTTCAGTACGCAGATGCGTGGATTACCCCTCTCGAAAGAAGCGACGCTGCAACTCACACTGACGCCGGGCACACCCGTGCGCGTGGCACTTTTCGACGGATCGATTGGGCTACCCACGTCACTGATTAAAACGCCCCGCCCAGCCTCCGTGATGTTTGAGCAGGGACCGGGCAGCAATCAGATTATCGTCAGGAAAACGTATTCGTTTTGAGAGGGTTGAACCCCTAAATCCCCTAAAGGGGACTTTGCTGACTTGGATACAGGTAAACGGCACCTAAGTCGGTAAAGTCCCCTTCAGGGGATTTAGGGGTTTGGCTAACCAATGACGCGCAGCAAATGACCATTAATGTCCGCTAATACTTTCCCTCGGCCCCGCCCCCGCCAAAATCACCCCCGCCAAATTTGACGCCGTCGGGCGGGTGCGTACCCGATACACCCTGCATGGCAGCCAGCGTTTGGACGTTGCCCCAGAACTCGCGGGGCGATTCGTCGTCGGGCGCATCGGTGAACCCCGACCGGTCCGCTTTTAACAGGCGAACGGTTACCACGGCAATGGCGATCAGCACCGCTCCGCAGACTACGAGAAACAGGGAAAATGACAGCCACACCACGTACAACCGCACGGTTGCTACGGCCGCGATCAGGCCCAAAATACCCAGAATGAGCAGTATCCGGTCTTTTCGGCGCAGCCCTAAGGCCAGATACACCGTGGGAATCAGTACGGTTAACGCCCAGAACAGGCCCGAAAAAGCGATTTCAGGGGCCTCGACCGGACGGGGTGTTATGAGCAGGGCGTTCAGTTGGCGGACGACAGCATAGTTGACACTCGCGGCCAGCACGATCAGGGTGACCCACTCCGTTAGCGTCAACACGTCCGTGTAATACAGCGACCGGGTGTGTTTCGGGAACTGCCGCGCCAGTCCGTAGCCCAGACCGGATACGCCCATCAGCACAAAAGGAAGCAGCGTTTTGCCCAGACTAAATTCCAGCATCCCGGAAAAGATCAGGGTGTAAATCGTGGCTAAAGCGGCAAAGGCGATCAGCAAATCGCCGAAATACCAGATCACCGCCAGCAGAACGGGGAGGTTAATCAGGCAGTCGAGCCAAAGTGGTAAACCCGGCGGCAGCAACAGGTGAACACCCGCCACTAAGTAGACCGTAGCGACCAGAATCGACGCATTATCGACGCCATTGCGGTAGAAAGTACCCCGATTCGTCAGCATGACCGTCAGAAAAACAGCCGCCATACCGACCGTCAGGCAGACGGTTCCCTCCGCCATGCGGTTACCGGCCGTAAACTCACCCAGCATGACAGCCAGCAGGCCAAAACCACCGCCCGCCGACACCAGCGTAAAAATGAACAGGCCAATGTCGATGAAAACGCTGCCGTTTCGGAACGGAAACGGATACGCCTGCCGAACGGCCGTCAGTTGCGCCGGTGTGAGCAGTTGCTGCCGTTGCCAGCGTTCGGCCTGCGTCACGATAAACTGGTTCCGAATGTGGGTTTCGTCGTACGCTTTCATGGGGCAACGGTTAGGTAACGGCGGTAACGGGACAGGTAGATCACTAAGCCAACGCCCGAAAATATAAAATAGTAGAAGGCGGCATCGACGGCAAATTCCAGAAAACTGAGCAGGTAGGTCAGGCCGATGTAGCCGTAAACAGCACTCATCAGCAGAAACAGAAACGAGTGCTCCCGCCGGGCGTACCGGTCGAACAGGAAACACGCGCCCGCCAGCAGAATAGCAAACCAGATGCGCAGTTCGTCAAAATTGAACAGCCCCGCCAGCGACGCGACCAGCAACAGGTTACCGACTATGGAGAGGTAGGTGTACGTGAAATGCGGCTTAATGCGCTGCCGTTCCAGCAACAGGGCCGCGCCAATCAATACCACCGACAGGGCAATGGCCGAAAACACGACCCGCTGATCGAAAAAGTTGGTCTTCAGAAAAAAGTCGAGCGGACGCACCGTCAGACCAACCCATGAAATCAGGGCGGTGAGGGCCATACCCAGCACCCCTCTATGATCGAAACGGTAGGCTAATCCCAGAAACAGGATCGCGGGCAGCAACGTGGCGATGCCGTACCGGTTACCGAACACGTTGAACTGATACTGCGCGTAGCCCTCCAGCGTCAGAAACAACAGACAGCCCAGCACCAGCGCGTAATCCCCGAAGGGCGACCCGCTTTTAACCTCCGCATGGCTCCATTTCGGGCGATACCGCCAGGCGAACGCGTAGCAACCGGCACACAGCAATGCAATGCCCGTCAGCAGCGCACCGTGGCCGATCCGGTCGAAGTTTTCGTAGATCAGCAGACCCAGTCCACTGCTCAGCAGCAACACCCCGGCGTAGAGCAGCGACCGCAGTTCCCAATGGAGGGAAAAGGGCTTATGCTGCTCAAAATAAGCGATCTTGGCCTGTTGTTCAGCCGGGATAAGGCCCTTTCCGGTTAGCTCGTTCAGTATATCGTCCGGGGACATAATGGCCTCAAATTTTGTTGTTTACGTATCCCGGACGCCTGCGTCTGGTTGTTATCACTAACTCATAAAACCAGACGTGGGCGTCTGGGATACTATGGTTCAACGGCAGCAAATCGTACTTCCCCCGCGCTACTACCTCGACAACTTTAGCTACGTCGTGACGTTCGTTAAACGGCTATACGGCGACTTACTCAACGACGCCGAGCGCGACTTTGTTGGCCGTTTTGAGCAGTTGGGTATCGACGCGCAATGCCTGTTCGTCCGCTTCAGCAACCGTAAAGGACTCTTCTTTCGGGTCAATAAGCTACACTACCCCGAAATTACCGACTTACCGGCGGCCCTCGGCGAACTGCTGCTGAGTGGGCTGGTCGAACGATTGTCGGCCCGGCACGACGGTTTTGGCGGGGAAGCCCTCGGCGTATTTACGAAACCGGAGCTGTTGCAGTTGTTGCCCCTCGACCCCGAAGAGCTGCGGCCGCTGACGAAACAGAAAAAAGAAGGCGTGGTGCAGTACGCGACGCAGGAGCTGAACTTCGGCGAAATCGTGACCAGCCTGACCACCCGCGAAACGGTCGTGAAGGTCAATTTCGAGGCCGAGGTGATGATGCTGAAATACCTGTTCTTCGGCAACCGGGGGTCCGACATGACCGAGTTCGTGGTACGCGACCTGGGCATGGTCAACTTCGAGCGGTACGACGAATCCAAGCTCACGGCCCGGTGTCGGACGCGGAAAGAGGTCGAAGACAAGCTCCTGATTTCGCTCACCAACGAAAGCTTTTACGAACTGAAACAGGCCGAAACGCCCGCCGAGGCCATTTACAACTGGTTCCTGAACTGGAACGAAACCCGCCCCGAACTCACCGAAATTGCCATTCCCGGTTACCAGCGGTTGGTGCTGAAAGTCGCTGCATTCCTCGAAAAACAGAAACTACCCGACCAGGCACTGGCGGTGTATGAACTCTCGGATAAGGTGCCCGCCCGCGAACGACGGGTGCGGCTGCTGTTCAAAAACGGGCTGATGGACGAAGCCCTCGCCCTCTGCGACGAGATTGCCGTGACGCCCCAAAACGCCGACGAACGCTATTTTGCGAGTGATTACCGCAACAAGATTCTGGGGCTGTCGGAGAAGAAACGGAGCCGCAAAAGTACCACGCGCTTTTTGTCGGATGCCGAAGCCGTATCCATCCCGGCCGCGTACCGCCACCATGTCGAAGCGGGCGTGATGAATCACTACCTGGAGCGGGGGCAGGACGCGGCTTTCACCGAAAATTACCCGTGGCGCGGGCTGTTCGGGCTGGTCTTCTGGGACATCATCTACGACGCCAACGTGCAGGCTATTCACCACCCGCTGCAACGCGCTCCATCGGACTTTTACCTGCCCGATTTTTACCTGAAACGCGAAATACTGCTCAAAAAACGGCTCGACGACTTAGCCACAACCGCCGACTGGCAGGGGCATATTGAGCAGGTTTTTCACGCCAAGTACGGCATCACCAACGTGCTCGTCGACTGGAGCGAAACCCTGCTCGATCTGGTTCACCGGCTCATCGACCTGCTCGACCCGGCACAATTACGGCTGGTATTACTGGAGATGGCCCGCAACCTCCGCGAAAACACGCGTGGCTTCCCCGACCTGCTGGTCTGGGACGAGGCCGGTACGTATAGTTTCGTGGAGGTCAAATCACCCACCGACCACCTCAGTGCCCAGCAACTGCACTGGATGGAGTATTTTCAGACCATCGGCGTACCGGGTAAAGTGGTACGGGTGATCTGGGACCGGGATTACTAACCGATTCGACGGATTAAACCGGATTTTGCCGACGCGGCATCAGTCGTTTGCCGATGCCGCTTTTTTACGCTAACCTTGCTTACCATAAACAGACAACCCCATGACGGCCATAGTCGAAAATAAACCAAAACGGCCCGGCCGATTGTCGGCCCGCAGCATTCCGCCCGCGCTCATTTACGAGGTGTGGGACGGTAAACCTATTTATTACAAGGGGTATAAAGACGTGCTGGCGGGTAAAAAAACAATCGAAGAAGTTATGTCGTGTTCTGATGTACAGGGAGCAATTGTGTACGCATTAGGGCTATACATTGGTATTCAACTCAACCGGAAGCACTATTTAATTACCTCCAATGGGTCAGGGTTACACTTGGGGGTAAACGATAACCTCGCCAACGATATTTCCATTTTTGACAGAGCGGTCTTAGGCAAACTGAAGGGCAAATTCTTCGATGTACCGCCCAAAGTAGTGATTGAAGTCGATATTAGGGCGGATGTGACGGACTTCTCCCTAAAAAGCGATGGCTACCTCATCAATAAGTCACAGAAACTCATCGACTTCGGCGTTGAGCGCGTAATCTGGGTACTGACCGAACCCCGAAAAACGTACGTCATCGACCGTAACGACCCCACCTGGTATGTTATCGACTGGTCGGAGCCAATCACCGTGCTGGACGACTGCATCCTGAACATCAAACAGTTATTGGAAGACGAAGAAATCACGTACTAAACCCCTGCCCCATGAAGACCTTCTTGTTTACCCTGCTCTGCCTGACGGCCCTGTCCGTAGCTGCCAACGCCCAGACAACCGCCCCCGCCGATTCGCTGAAAGCCTACGTCGGCACGTACACGTTTTCGTCGGGCAGCCCCGTCAGTAAATTTACCGTCACCGCCGACAAGGGCGTTTTGTATGGCGAAGCCGATGGATACGGCAGCAATAAACTCGTAAAACAACCCGCTGCCGACACCTACCAGTCTACCAGTTCCTACGGATCGATGATCACCTTCCGGCGCGACGCTACCACTAAAGCCGTCACCAACCTGACGCTATCCGCTCAGGGCAATGAATTATCGGCGAAGAAAGAAACCCCCTGATTGCAATCGTTAAGCTGATTTGCTACACTACCCCCGTTCCGGGAAATGTGATGGTGGTTTGTAGCTTCGCGTTTGCCCTGCAAATCCATTCCAATCAACCCCCTCCAGGCCCATGCCCAGTCCGCTTATCCGCCGGTTCGTTCTCTTCTGTTTGCTGACGTTGCCCCTCCTGCCGTTACAGGCCCAAAACGTATCCATGCCGAAGATTGTCAAACGGGCCTACGACAAAGGCACCCGGACAATGGACGGAAAACCCGGCAAGAATTACTGGCAGAACACGGCGCGGTACACGATTAACATCACGGCCACGCCCCCCAGCCGCACGATTCAGGGAACGGAAGAAATCACGTACATCAACAACAGCCCCGACACCCTCCAAAATATTGTCGTTAAACTCCTGCTCAACGTCCACAAGCCGGGGGCCATCCGGCGGGGCGGTCCGGCTTCGCCCGACTACCTGACGTCGGGGATGCACATTGACCGATACGCCGAAAATGCGGTGACCAAACCCTGGGCCGACGCGGGCAGTGCTACCTGGAAACCGGTCACGCTGACCAAACCACTGATGCCCCGCGATTCGATCCGGCTCTCGTTCGACTGGCACGTCGACGTGTCCAAACAGAGTGGCCGCGAAGGTGCCCTCGATTCCACCACGTTTTTTCTGGCCTATTTCTACCCCCGCGTGGCCGTTTACGACGACTATTACGGCTGGGACCGCACCGATTTCACCGAACCCGAAGAGTTCTACAACGACTTCAACGATTACGTACTGAACGTCACCGTCCCGAAAAACTACCTCGTATGGGCCACCGGCAACCTGCAGAACGCCGACGAGGTGCTGCAACCCACTTACGCCCAACGCCTGCGCGAATCCATGCTGACCGATTCGGTGGTTAACGTCGCTACACTGCCGGAATTAATGGCGGGTAACGTGACGCGCTCCCAAACCAACACGTGGCGGTGGCAATACACCAACATTTCCGACATGGCCCTGTGCCTGAGCGATCATTACGTCTGGGATGCGTCGAGTGTGGTCGTGGACAAGGCAACCGGACGGCGGGCGAGTGTACAGGCAGCTTTCCTGGACAATGCGAAAGATTTCCATCAGATGGTTCGCTTCGGGCGGCACGGGCTGGAGTGGCTGTCGAACAACCTGCCCGGCGTACCGTATCCGTTCCCCAAAACCACTATTGTGCAGGGTTTCGCCGGGATGGAATACCCGATGATGGTGAACGACGAGACGTACAGTGCCCTGAATTTTTCGCGTTTTGTGGCCGAGCACGAACTGGCTCATTCGTGGTTTCCCTTCTACATGGGCATCAACGAGGTACGGTACAAGTTTATGGAGGAAGGCTGGACCACCGCGTTCGAGTACCTTCTGAATCAGGTCGACATGGGCAACGAGGTGGCCGCCAACTTATTCAAACAGTTTCGCGTAAACCGCTGGGCCAGAGACCTGTCAGGTGAGCAGAACGTGCCAATCATCACCCCCGCCAACACGATCAACGGTGCAGCTGCGGGCACCAACGGCTACGGAAAATCGGCCGTCGCGTACCTCGCCCTGAAGGATTTGCTGGGCGATGCGCTCTTTAAAACGTCGCTCCACGAATTCATGAACCGCTGGCATGGCAAACACCCGACGCCCTGGGACATGTTCTTCAGTTTCAGCGACGCATCGGGCCGCAACCTGAACTGGTTCTGGAACAACTGGTTTTTCAGCAGCGGCTACATCGACTACGCCATTCAGCAGGTTGCCTCGTCATCGAAACAGTGTACCGTTACCATTCAGAACATCGGTGGTTTAGTGGCACCGGTCGATGTGGTGCTAACCTTCACCGATGGCACCCGCGAAACCGTTCACCAGACCCCCGCTATCTGGCAAACGAATCAGGCAATAGCAACGGTGACCATTCCGACCAAAAAGAAAGTGGAGTCGGTGCGGCTGGAGGGTGGTATCTACGTGGATTCCGACTCTGGCAACAACACCTGGCCGGGGAAGTGATTTCGTAAGCTAGCCCGCCAAAGGCACTTTCCGTGCACAAAAAAAGACCACTGGTACCGGTGGTCTTTTTTTGTGAATAATGGCGGGTCTGGCAACCCCTCAGAAGACTAATTCGGTAAGGCTGCCTTTGTACGAGTCGATCACGTAAACATGAGAACCCACCACCAGCGTTGTGTAATAGAACCCACTGCCGCGCTCACTCGGCGTGGCCGGGTGCAATTGCCTACTCCAGTAATCATCGTTGAGCGTTCGCAGGTTGTAGCGGGCCGTAATCTGGTTGGTCGTCGTCGAATAGCGGACTAATTCATCGGTTAGAGCAGTTACGACCAGGGCTGGATTCTGGTCATAAGTGACAATGTAATTTATGCCCGATCCTATCAGCACATCCGTACCCACACTGGTTAGTACGTGTTGCGAAGCAGCCGTATTTACCTGACCCGCCAACAGGGGTTTACCATTCACTACGGCTCCCCTACCAAGATCAAAACGACCAATGGCGGTTCCCGAAGTTGTGGCGTAGTACACCAGCGGCTGCACGGCTCCCGGTATAAACGTCAGGTAGTCGGCTATAATCCGGCTAACGGGGGTAACACTGTTATCGAGGCCATTGAAGGCCACAATCTGCTTCTGATAAGAATTGTACAGATAAGCCTGACTGCCCGTAGTATAGACCGGTGAGTAAGACAACAGACTGGTCGTCAGCCGTTCGCCCACAAATGTCCAGCTATCCAGGGCGGAGTCGTAGTACCACACGTTGCTGATGAGCGAACTGTTGGCATCAGCGGTGAAATACACGTATTCCCTGCCGTTGGCTGTGAAAACTGTGGGTTGCGTCCCGTTGAAATGGGTGTTCTGATCCCGGTCAAGAAATCGCGTTTTCACAGACTGTTTCGGTAGCCATTGGTCGGCCGCGCTATCGTAGGCAAACAGCGTTCCGTCGCCACCCAGTACATACAGCGTATTGTTGAGGCTGAAAAACGACGCAAACGTGTTGGTCGTTTTCACCGGCAGAGCCGTTTTCCGAATCACCTGCAGCGGGCTGTAGCCCGTTGTGTCAGTAGCAGGTACCATAAACGAACTGACACCAATCCGGGGCGTTCTACGACCGTACGCGTTGGTGTTGTTGCGACCGTAATAAACGTTGCCCGACGGAAAAATAACGTAGGAGTCAATATAATACCGTTTCCCGGACTGCAACGCAGGTAATTCAGCCCAGAAATTATTCTGGGTACGATTGGCCGCCGGAACGACGATACGTTGATGAGCGGGATTAAGAATCGACAGCAGGGTATCGGAATCGGAGAGACAAAAACCGACTTCTTTGATGGAATCGGCCACCAAAAAGCCAAAGCCCGACCAGACGTAAGCCTGATTTTTACCGGTTCGGTACGTCAGTTCAAGGCCATTCAGCCCGATGGTGTTAGTGACTTTATTGGTTTCTGATAATACAGCTGTAACGGGCGTTGCCGGACCCGGCATACTATCCTGCCGACAGGCATTCAGTCCCAGAACGAGTACCAGTAGACACACGAGTGTAATTTTCATAGGTCGAGTGAGCAAAATCGAGAGCACCTTACGAAACCCTGCTCCGTTGACAAGGTTGTTAAAATCCAGTTAAAGAATCGTTAAATTGTATTGCTATAGACTGTATTCATCTGGTCGGAATCGATTAACCATATTAATTGTACGTTGAACAGTAAGTAAGCAGCTAACCAACAGCAAAAACACCTTTCAAGCACCGACCCATAGAGTGAGAAAGGGTCTTTGCCAGATAGAGCGAACGATGCTATCAGCTTGCCGTTTGTGGTCAGGCCGATACCTGTCGGGAAGCCGCCGACAGCGATGCGTTGACCGGTGCATTCATCCGGACAGGGCACTCCACACGAACGGAAGTGCCATAGCCCGGTTTAGAACCAATATGCAGGGTTGCGTTTAGGGTAGCCGCCCGTTGCCGGATGCGTTGCAGTCCGGCGCTACCCGTTACCATCTCCGAATTAAAGCCTGTCCCACCGTCGCGGTAGCGAAACTCACGCCAGTCGGGGTGAACCGCAACATAAGCCAGACGTTCCGGGCGCTGGCGTGGTGTACTACGTTGCTCAGACACTCTTCGGCGATCAGGTACAGTTCGCGCTGCTGATCCGTGGTCAGACCAGAGGCCCAGCTGGTTTCGACCAGATCAGTATGAACCCGCACATTTCCCTCCTGCAGCAGCGTCCGCGCCGTTTTACAAATATGGCATCCCAGGTGTGGCATTGACCTGTCCGATACAATCAGGTGCCGGGCCAGTTCGCGCAGGTAACGCGCCAAATACCGGGCTATTTTAAACACTGGGTGGTCGATGAGAGATGTCATATCTTGTGAATGGCAGGCCTGTGGCCGTTATTTTATGGTCAATATAAAGATATTACCATACATCTTATACTGATTCCGCGAATTGAGCAAACGGTAACCATCCGCGTATAACTGCCTGTCCAATAGACCGTTTCACCCGCTTGAAACGGCAGACTATCTACCCATCAACCGGCTCGTCCGGGTGCTGAATCCGCCGGGCTACCAAACGGCTGTTTCCAACCTCCAACCATTCGGCGACTAAACCGATACCGTTTCCTCACCCGACCGACCGTTGGCTCAGTAAATCACAGGACACCGGAGTAAAGTCACTTATTTTCAGACTGTTAGCTAATCCATCCCTTACTAAACCCCATCTATTATGCCTATTTCATTAGACGCTATGGCCCTTGACCCGGTCGATCCCCAAGTTAAGCTCCTGCTCACCGACTTGCAGGGCAACATTCTCAAAGGCCACGGCCGAGACCATACGATCAATCTGTTCCTGAAGTTCAGCCCCGGTCGGCAGGCACTTGTTAAAGATTGGCTTTCGGCCTTTACGCGTGTCTTTGTTACATCAGCCCAGAAGCAGATGGAGCAAACCAACTTTTTTAAAACCAACAAAGTATCGGCTGGCATGCACGTCAACCTGTTTCTGACGGCGAAGGGCTATCAATATTTAGGTGTTGCCGATGCTAAAGTACCCGCCAATACCTCATTTCGGGCCGGGATGAAAGCCATGCAAAGCACCCTGCTCGACCCACCGGCCAGCACCTGGGATGCGGGATATGATTCGGAAATTCACGCCCTGATCTTGATCGGCGACGACAGCCCGCAACTGGTCCGGGCACTGAAACGGGCCATTATTTTTTCGCTCAAGAACCTGGCTACACCCATGCGTGAAGAGCCGGGTAAGGCCATTCGCGACAAAGTGGGCAACGGTATCGAACATAACGGCTACGCCGACGGGGTGAGTCAGCCGTTGTTTTTCAAAAAAGATATCGACGAAGAGGCTACCCGAATCGGCCGGTCCAACTTCACGCCCGACGCCAAATTGAGCATCGCTCTGGTGCCCGATCCGGGAAAGGCCGGTTCCTTTGGCAGTTATTTCATCTTCCGCAAATTAGAGCAGAACGTGAAGGGGTTTAAGGAACAGGAGCAGCACCTGGCCGATGCACTGGGCTTAGTGGATGCCGACGACCGCGAACGAGCCGGTGCCTTGGTAGTCGGACGGTTTGAAGATGGCACCCCGGTAACCACCGAAAAAGACGCATTAGGGACTATTACGAAAGACCACGTACCCAACGATTTTACCTACGCATCGGACCCTGGGCTGCGGTGTCCGTTTCAGGGACATATTCGTAAAACCAGCCCCCGGACCGACGGCGGAGGCATTGAGTTCAATAAGGGTAAGCGGCTGGTTCGGCGGGGTATTCCCTACGAAAAAACCGAACGCGTTCGGCTACCCGACGGTGAGCTTGACCCGGCGCATTTCCCCAAAAAAGGCGACGGGTTCGGGTTACTGTTCATGTGTTTTGTGGCCGACATTGGGGAGCAGTTCCAGACTGGACAGTTCGAGTTTATGCAGAAACAGTGGATCAATGCGCCTGATTTTGTCACTGGTAACACGGGTATTGACCCAATCATTGGTCAGCACCCGCCCGGTGTTGGGCAGGACCCCGGATTTGCCGCTCAGCACTGGAATAAAATCTGGAACGACACCAGTCCTCAGCCGGAAAGTGTAGCCTTTGGCTTTGCTGATTTCGTTGAGCTAAAAGGGGGAGCTTATTTTTTCGCGCCCAGTCTGCCGACGTTGCTGGCCCTAAAAGTAAGCACCAGTCCGCTGCTACCCGAACAGTTGCAGATTTTCATTTAAACCATGCTTTTTAGGTAGTTCGGTTTACCAGCCGCTCCTCGCCGGGGCGGCTGGTTTTGGTTGATATCAGTCGGAATACCTGCTTTTTACGCGCCAGTTGTTATCTTCCCCGTAGAAACACCCGCACACTCATGAAACGTCTGCTACTCCTGCTACCCGTACTTCTCACGACGGTTTCCTTCGCTCAATCCGGCACCGGCCCGACCGAATCGCAACGGCGAACCGACAGCCCGACCGAACGCGGCCCGATCACGTTTGCCGTTTCGTTTGCAGCCGTGCCGACAAGCAAGCCACTCGACGGGCGGGTGCTGCTGATCCTGGCAAAGACAAACAAAACCGAACCCCGGATGCAGGTAGGCGACGGCGTTGAAACGGCGCAGGTTTTTGGCGTGGACGTAAACGGACTGAAGCCCGGACAAGCCACAACCATCGGGGCGGACGCGTTCGGCTACCCCCAGCCGAGTCTGCGCAACCTCCTTCCCGGCGACTATTACGTACAGGCTGTGCTGCATCAGTACGAGACGTTCAACCGCAGCGACGGCCATACGGTGAAACTCCCGATGGACCGGGGCGAAGGGCAGAACTGGCGCACGGCGCCGGGCAATCGGTTCAGTAAACCGCAGAAAATCACGATTAAAGCCGGGGCAAAACAATCGTTCGCGGTGGTAATGGACCAGGTAAATCCGCCGATTGCCGAACCCAAAGACACGAAGTTCATCAAACACGTCCGCATCCAGAGTGAGCGGCTAACCAAATTCTGGGGTCGACCGATGTTTCTTGGTGCCCACATCCTGCTGCCTGACGGTTTCGCCGAACACCCCAAGGCCCGCTACCCCCTCTGCCTGTTTCACGGCCATTTCCCCGACGATTTTTCGGGCTTCAGCGAAACACCGCCCCCGGCCAACATGGACACGACCGACTACATCGACCGGTTCCACCTCTACGGCTACAAAAAGATCGTGGCCCGGGAAGCGCACGATTTCTACAAAAAGTGGACCAGCAAGGACTTTCCCCGGATGCTGATTATCGAGATTCAGCACGCCAACCCGTATTACGACGATTCGTACGCGGTCAACTCCGAAAACCTCGGCCCCTACGGCGACGCGATCATGTACGAACTGCTGCCCGAAATCGAAAAGCAGTTCCGGGGCATCGGGCAGGGCTGGGCGCGGTTTACCTATGGCGGCTCTACAGGTGGTTGGGAAGCCTTAGCCGCGCAGGTATTTTACCCCGACGAATTCAATGGCTGTTTTGCCGCCTGCCCCGACCCGATTGCGTTTGATGCCTACACAGTCTTCAACCTTTATAAAGACAAAAACGCCTACTACGCGGAAGGCCCGTTTCGGCGGACACCCCGACCCGCGCAGCGCAATTACCTTGGACAGGTGAAAGCGACGCTGGAAGAAACCAACCACCGCGAACTGGTTTTGGGAACGCACTCGCGCTCCGGCGATCAGTTCGACATCTGGGAAGCAGTGTACTCACCCGTCGGGCCGGACGGCTATCCCAAACGCATCTGGGACAAGCGCACCGGCGTCATCGACTCGACCGTGGCCCGGTACTGGCGCGACCATTACGACCTGCTCCACATCCTCCGGCGCGACTGGAAAACGCTCGGCCCCGAAGTAACCGGCAAAATTCACCTCTACTGTGGCGACATGGACAATTACTACCTCAACAATGCGGTGTACCTGATGGAGGATTTTCTGAAGGGGGTGAAAAGCCCGGTGGCCAACAGCGAAGTAGCCTATGGCGACCGCGCCGAACACTGCTGGAACGGCGACCCCACGCAGCCCAACTACATTACCCGGCTCCGCTACAACACGATGTACATCGACAAAATCATGCAGCGTATCAAGGATTCCGCCCCCGCCGGTGCCGACCTGAAAAGCTGGCGGTATTGAGGAGCCGGTAATCGTGGGATCAACTTACTCTGAATAGATGCCGGGGAGGTGTTTTGTCAGTAATTCGGTCAGGTTACACACCCATATACCGTCGGCTTTGGGGTAACTGTCACCATCGGGAATAACGATAAAGGCACGGTCTGGCCGGATATCGTCAAGACTGACGTAAAACCCTTTAGACACCACCGGCGCGTTGGTTAATTTGATTTCGATGGCTACCTTCTGGCCATTGGGCGCAATGAGCAACAAATCAATTTCGGCCCCGGCATGGGTTCGGTAATAGTGAAACGCCCATTCATTGCCGACTGTGCGCCGGATTTGTTCAACAACGTAACCCTCCCAGGATGCTCCCGCAATCGGATGACCCAGTAATGCGTCGTAATTCGTTATTTGGGCCAACTGGTGCAAAACACCCGAATCGCGGATATAAATCTTCGGCGCCTTTACCAGCCGTTTACTCACGTTGACGAAATAAGGGGTGAGCCGATGCAGGATAAAACTACCCGTCAGCAGGTCGATATACCGGTTTACGGTTGGCTGTGCCACCCCCAGCGAACGTGACAGGTCGCTTATATTCAACACGTTACCGTGATAGTGTGTCAACATCTGCATCAGGTTACTGAGTGTTTGGCCCGATAATTCATACCCCAACTGCCGCAGGTCCCGCTCGATATAGGTCTGAATAAAATTACTCAGCCAGCGAAACGTCAGGGACAGGCGCGGAGCCAGAAAAGCGTCCGGGAAACCACCCTTGAGCCAGTGTTGCTGAATAACGGACTGCTGCTGCACTTCCGGCCAGGAAAACGGCATGAGTTCGGTGTAACTGATGCGCCCCGCCAGGCTTTCTGAACTGCTGCGAATCAAGTCCGGCGAGGCCGAGCCTAACAGCAGGAAACGGGCCGGTTCACGCTGTTGATCGACTAAGGCACGCATCAGGGGAAACAGGTGCGGCATCCGTTGCACTTCGTCGAGCACAACGCAGTAATTGGTGTACTGCTTTAGAAACGTTTCGGCATCGGCTAATTTTCGCTGATCGGTTTCCAGTTCCAAATCAAGGTAAAGGGTTGGCTTGCCGATTTGGGTTTCCAACGCTTTGGCCAGTGTCGTTTTTCCCACCTGCCGGGAGCCGATTATACTCACCACCGGAAAAAAGGTCAGGTCATCGAGAATACGCCGGGTAATGGCACGATCTATCATCCTTGAAAATTCAATAGTTAACTTCTAATTTTCAAGGATAAATGTACCACTCTTTCAGCGAAAATGGTGTCCGGTTAGTCCTCCAGCTTATAAACCAGAAAAGTCATCGGCAACATCATGCAGCGTATCAAGGACTCCGCCGGTGCCGACCTGACAAGCTGGCGGTATTGAGGAATGCAATCGCGGTAAAGGCAGGCCTGCCAGTTACTCATTCAGGTATTGTTCGGTAAGTTGGCCGATTTCATCGCCAAACCCCCAGCCAATGCCATCGGTCTTCTGCTGGATGGTGCGGCAGCGGTTTCTGAAATGATCCTTCAGGTTGTGGGTACTCATGAGTTTTAAGGCGTCTTCGTAGGCCGATTCCGCCGACGTGTAGAAGGTTTCGTCAATGTCGCCGTAGGCATTGGTAAAATCGACGGCCTGTTCGACCCGGTAAAGCAACACATCGACCACATCGAAGGGGAAGACCGATACCTTACGAAAATCACTGATCAGTTTTCGAACCTCGGCGGCTTTGGGGTTACCGTAGCCCCGTGCCGGGAAAAACTGCTTTTTGATTTGCTGCTTTACCCCCTCTACAATGGCGGCCTGCTGGGCAGAGTCGCCCAATTCCATATCAAAGTAGGTTTTTACATCTTTGAACCGTTTGACTAATTTCAGTATTTCGGCCACCAGTTCGTCTGACGTGAGGGATTGCAGGTGTTTTTTGAGGGAAGCAGCCATAAGGGATTACGGTGGAGGTGATCGGTTGCCTACATCACACAAAAGTCGACTTTACGAAAATGTACGCCTGTAGTTTTCTAAGCCGAATCCTTTTAGGTGTGTTATGTTGTTAGTTTTCGAGCAGGTTAACGACGGTCAGGCCGGGGATATGGGCAAAGTCGGCGTATGTTTTCATTCATAGATCAGTTTAGCAACGCTACGCAAAATAACCAGGAAACCAATGTGAACCGGCCTTAACTAATGCACCAGCCCGGCGCGTAAAAACACCGGAAAACGGATGCTATGTTCGCCGTCGCCCCAGACCGGCAGTAACGCGTCGCCTAAGGCCGTAACCGGGTCTTCGCCGTTCTCGAACTTGTATTTCTGTACGCTCGACCAGGTGCGGAGGTAATTCAGAAACCGGTCCAGTGTCCACGAGCGATGCACCACAAAATCAGCCTGCTGTACGTCGGCGAACGGGAACGGCAGGGTTTTGTATTGCGCATCGATCAGCCGACGCCGGGTGTCCCAGTACGGCCCGACGCGGTTGCGGTAAAAATCCAGCACCAGCGCGTCGACCGTGGGGCTAACCTGTGTAAGTCCGTACCCCCACTCAGCAATGACCGCACCTGGTTTGGCCACTCGTTTCACCTCCGCGTGAAATACATCGACTTCGAGCCAGTGCAGGGCCTGCGCCACGGTGATGAGGTCGAAATGTGCGTCGGGGAACGTGGTCTGTTCGGCGGGGCCGACCTGATAGTGAATGTTTGGCTTCTGAACAGCCTGCGCCAGTTGCGTCTCGCTGATATCGGTGGCTTCGACCTGTACGAACAGATCGGCCAACGCTCCGGCGACCTGCCCGTTGCCCGTGGCACAGTCCCAGGCGGTTTGGCGGCTGACTACCCGCGCCAGAATGAAGTCGTAGAGTTCGGCCGGGTAGTCGATGCGGTATTGCGCGTACTGGTCGGCGTGGCCGGAAAAAAGGTCGATTGCCATACGGTGTTTTTTTATGAATCTATTGTGCGGAAGCGCGTTACGACCCGAACCGGGGCCGTTTGGGGACTGTTATCCGTCAATTCCTCGTAATTTTACGACCAAAATCTGATGCTATGCAACGAGTGTATTTAGACAATGCCGCCACAACCCAGCTCGACCCCGATGTGCTGGCCGCCATGATGCCGTACCTGACCGATCACTACGGCAATCCATCGTCCATTCACGGCAACGGCCGCCCCGTTCGGACCGCCATCGAGAAGGCCCGCAAGTCCATTGCCTCGCTGCTGAATACCTCACCCGCCGAAATTTTCTTTACCTCCGGCGGCACCGAAGCGGATAATACCGCCATCCGCTGCAGCCTCGAAACCTTCGGCCTGACCCATGCCATCACCTCACCGCTGGAACACCATGCCGTGCTGCATACGCTGGAACATTTGGCCCAACAGGGTGTGGTGAAACTCAGCCAGGTCGATGTCGATGAAAAAGGCCACGTCGATCTGGCGCATCTGGAAGAACGCTTAAAAACCAACCGGAACGCCGGGGCGGGCCGCTCATTCGTCTCGCTGATGCACGGCAACAACGAGATTGCCAACCTGCTCGACCTGAACGCCGTGGGAACGCTCTGTCACCAATACGACGCGGTATTTCACTCGGACACCGTGCAGACGATGGGCCATTTCCGGCACGACCTGCAAACGCTGCCGATTGATTTTCTGGTGGGGGCCGCGCATAAGTTCCACGGACCAAAGGGCGTCGGTTTTCTGTACGTCAATGCCAACTCGAAAATTCACCCATTCATTTACGGCGGGTCGCAGGAGCGGAACATGCGGGGCGGCACCGAGAATGTGTACGGCATTGTGGGCATGGCCAAAGCACTCGAAATCGCCTACCGCGACATGGACGCGCACCGGCAGCACATCACCCACCTGAAACGCCGGATGATGGCGCAACTCGCCGAGAAATTCGACGGATTCGACGGCGGACCGGTCCTGTTCAACGGCGACTCGGCCAACGTAGAGGGGAGCTTGTACACCGTGCTGAATGTAAGCCTGCCCGCGTCGGAACTGAACGATATGCTGTTGTTCAGCTTAGACATTGCGGGTATTTCGGCGTCGGGCGGTTCGGCCTGTTCGAGCGGGTCCAGCATCGGTTCGCACGTGCTGGCGGCTCTGCCCGGCATTGGCCCCAATCGGGGATACGTCCGGTTCTCGTTCGGCAAATACAACACCGATGCCGACGTCGATTTCGCCGTTGATACGCTGGTCGGATTGTATCAGAAAGAGGGAAAGTTGGTGTAAAGGATATTCTTCGCCGTTTAGGCTTTAAAATGGCAATCCTTTAAGATAAATTTAATTTCCTGTATGACTATTTAGTATTCTTTTGACACTAGTAACGCTGGTTATTTAAAACGGATTACTTAAAACTCATGAGGAACACTATATACTTGTTGGTAACCTTTTGCTTTCTGGCATGCAAAAAAGATACAGAAATCAAAACGAGTCTGAATGACTACATCGGTGCTTATAAATTTATTGGCACTGTTACTGCTACCATAACAGATGTTGGTACACCTTACACCTATACTACCTCTCTGGCGGGATACCCAAGAACAGTAACTGGTGATCTTTTGATCACTACAGCTACTTTCGATAAGGTAAAGATAAACGAAATTTACACGAATACTTCTGACATAAACACATCGTATAACGCTTCGCTGAACGATGTTAAATCTCAAACAAGTGGTATAACATCACTCACTTTTACGGGTAGTGATCCCCTATACTACGGTACAGCAATAACAACGGGAGAAGTTTCTAAAATAAGTGACAAAGAGATCACGATCAGCCGCACTACTACTGCTAAACCGAGTTCCAGCGAAACGTATATAAAAAAGATGACTATCAATGCGGTTAAAATTTGATATATCACTTTTCAAAATCCGTAAAAATAACACCGATGCCGATATTGATTTCGCCGTCGATACGCTGGTCGGGCTGTATCAGAAAGAAGGAAGGTTAGTGTAGGCGTTCGAGTACGTCCGGTGATGTTTACATGGAGTTAGCCGCTCACTCTACGATTTATAGATTGCGGTATTTGATTACCGTGATGCAGACTATACAACAGGAAATTCATGACAGGAATGGTATTTGACGGACGGGGAAAGGGGTTTCTTAAAGTGTCGTCCACCAAGTCATTTCAGGAATATTTCGGGTTAAGTCTCAAACAGGCTAAGGAAAAAACAGATAATTTGGCAGAGGGAAAAGCTTTTACTTTGCCGGTAGATAATCTTGAAGATTCCCCAAGTACCCTCGAAGCGTTCTTGCAAATTGGAGCTCACTGCTACCGTGAACAGGGTTAGATTAATACGCAACCACTCATACAACAACAATGAAGTTTATTTGCTGTGTCACTTTCCTGTTGACTACACTTACTGGATCTGCGCAGTCGTTTGAAACGACAAATCCCGACAGTCTCAAGTTGAATACAAAAGATGTGCTCAACTTTTGGTCAGCTTATGACAAATTAGCTAAAGCTACCAGTACCGCCGATAGCTCACGGATTATAGACCGGGAGTGTCCTTGCCCCCTTTGATGAGCCAGTTTTGACTGGAGTTCAAGCCGCCTGCCGATATTCGACCGGGGTCATAAACTTCAATGCCTGATGGGGTCGTTCGGTATTATACTCCACCAGCCAGGCATCCACCGTTTGGCGC
>JBBQLG010000018.1:0-62345 GCA_038327655.1 Cytophagales bacterium | reverse complement strand
GTGATATTGACCGGATTGTAGACACCTACCGGGAACGGCGGGTAGAAGACAAGTATAGCTATCTGGCTTCTTTGGATGAAATAAAGCAGAACGAATACAACTTAAATATCCCGCGCTATGTGGATACGTTCGCGGCAGAAGAAGCCATTGACCTGGAGGAGATAGCCGAACAGCTAAAAGCCCTGGAAACCGACATAGTTTCTACCGATGCCGCAATAGCGGAGTTTTGCCAACAACTTAACATTGCCACCCCATTCTGAGTATGACCACCGTAGTAGAAACTAATATACCTGCCTTGCGCTTTCCTGAATTTTGGGGAGAGTGGGAAAAGAAGAAATTAGGGAAAATGTGTAAAATGCAGTCAGGAAAATTTATTGCTGCATCTGAAATAAATGAAATCAACAATGATAGTTTATTTCCTTGCTATGGAGGTAATGGGCTAAGAGGGTATACCAAGTTGCATAATTGCAGCGGGGAATATTCTCTAATTGGTCGGCAAGGTGCTCATTGTGGCAATGTAACACTTGCGAAAGGAAAATTTTATGCAACTGAACACGCTTTAATTGTAACCCTGAGCCGTGACATGGACACAGTTTGGGCATTTTATTTATTAAAAAACCTAAACTTAAATCAATATGCTACGGGATTAGCTCAACCTGGGTTATCTGTTCAAAAATTAGAGCAGGTTGACACTAAAACTCCTCCCTCCCTCCCCGAACAACAAAAAATAGCATCTTTCCTAACAGCTATCGACGCTAAAATAGAGCTATTGACCAAAAAGAAAGCCCTATTGGAGCAGTACAAAAAAGGGGTAATGCAGCACCTATTCAGCCAGAAAATACGCTTTAAAGATGAGGATGGTAATGAGTTTCCAGAGTGGGAGGAAAAGACGTTGGGAGAGATCACATACAAAGTAGACAAGAAAAATAAAAATAACGAAATATTGCCTGTTTACTCCATAAGTAACATAAATGGTTTTGTACCGCAATCAGAGCAGTTTGATGGAGTTGACAGCAACGAAAGAGGATACAATATTAGCTTATACAAAATAGTAGAAAAAGAAACCTTTGCTTATAATCCAGCAAGAATTAATGTCGGCTCAATTGGATACAGTGGTAATCTTGAAAAGGTGATAGTTAGCTCGCTTTATGTTTGCTTTAAAACCAAAGATGTAATAGATGACAGCTTTGTTAATTACTTTTTACAAACAGAGCATTTTAAAAACTCAGTTTTGAAAAATGGTGAGGGAGGAGTAAGGATATATCTTTTTTATGAAAACTTTTCCGCAATTACTATTCAGATGCCTTCAATTAAAGAACAAATTTTAATTATTAAATTTCTTTCCGCCATTGACACAAAAATAGATTTAGCAAAAAGACAAATAGAAATTACAAAATCATACAAAGAAGGACTTTTACAGCAGCTTTTCGTTTAATCAGATATGGCCACACAATCCGAGCAAGCATTAGAAGAAAACCTACTTAGTCAGTTAATCAGCCTGAACTATAAACGGGTTGTTATCCCCGATGAAACCGCATTGTTGGCCAACCTGAAAACGCAGCTCGAAACCCACAATAAAACCGCCCTTGCCGATACCTCCTTTACCGACGCTGAATTTGCCGTAGTCCTTAACCACCTCAACAAAGGCAACGTATTTGAGCGGGCTGGTATCCTACGCGATAAATTACAGCTTACTCGTACCGATGGGAGCAGCATTTATATCGAGTTTATCAATCAGGAATTTTGGTGCCAGAATCAGTATCAGGTAACCAACCAAGTCACCATTGAAGGCAGCTACAAAAACCGTTACGACGTAACGATATTGATTAACGGCTTGCCTTTAGTGCAGATCGAACTAAAACGGCGGGGGCTGGAGCTTAAAGAAGCCTTTAACCAGACCAACCGCTATCAGCGGCATTCCTATTCGGCGGGGTTCGGCCTGTTTCAGTATGTGCAGTTGTTTGTTATCAGCAACGGCGTAAATACCAAATACTACGCAAATAACCGCAAGCAATCGTTTAAGCAGACGTTCTATTGGTCTGATGTGGATAACAAGCCTATCAAGCAATTAGACGCCTTTACGCAAGCCTTTCTGGAGCCGTGCCACCTCTCCAAAATGATAACCCGCTACATCGTATTGCCCCAAACCAAAATCCTGATGGTATTGCGGCCGTATCAGTACTACGCAGCCGAAGCCATTATGGAGCGGGTAAAAACGGGCAACAAAAACGGGTATATCTGGCACACCACCGGGAGCGGTAAAACGCTTACCTCATTCAAAGCCAGCCAGCTACTCACCGCTCTACCGCAAGTGCACAAGGTTGTTTTTGTGGTTGACCGTAAAGACCTGGACTACCAGACCCAACGAGAGTTTGACAACTTTGCACAAGGCAGCGTCGATACCACCAACAACACAAATAAGCTGGTAAGCCAGTTTACCGACGATAGCAAAATCATTGTCACCACCATTCAGAAGCTCAACACCGCAATCAGCAAAACCCGGCATTTGAGCAAAATGGATGCCCTGAAAGACAAACGGATTGTCTTTATTTTCGATGAGTGCCACCGCTCACAGTTCGGCGAAACCCACAACCGGATTAAAGCCTATTTCGGCAATAGCCAGCTTTTTGGCTTCACCGGCACCCCCATTTTTGCCGACAATGCCGTAAAGAATGAATTAGGCAAACGCACCACCAAAGAACTATTCGGGGAGTGCCTGCATAAGTACGTCATTACCGATGCTATCCGGGATGAGAACGTACTACGGTTTTCGGTCGAATACATTGGGCGTTACAAGCATAAAGACGATGCCCGTACTAACCTGGATATTGACGTAGAAGCCATTGACACCAACGAGTTAATGGAGTCAGAAGACCGGCTGGAGAAGATTGTTGATTACCTGATTGCTAACCACAGCCGCAAAACCCACGGTAAAGAGTTTTCGGCCATGCTTTGCGTGGGTAGTGTTGATATGCTGATGCGCTACTACGACACGTTTAAGCGCAAAAAGCAGGCCGGTACCCATGATTTACGGATTGCTACTATTTTCTCCTACACGGCCAACGAAGAAGACAAAGACGCAAACGGCAACATTCCCGACGATGCCGTAGAAATACCGGAGGGGGCACCCATCAACCAGCACAGTCGCGATAAGTTAGACGAATACATTGCCGATTACAACGCCCTGTATGGCACCAAATACACCACCCGCGACAGTGATTCTTTTTACAACTATTACAAGGACATTGCCAAGCGGATGAAGGAACGCGAAAAGCAAGGGTTTCTGGATTCCGACCGGGTTGATATTCTGTTGGTGGTCAATATGTTTCTAACGGGCTTCGATGCCCAAAAACTCAACACGCTTTACGTCGATAAGAACTTACGGTATCACGGCCTGTTGCAAGCCTTTTCCCGTACCAACCGGATTTTCAATGAGCAGAAGTCACAAGGCAACATTGTTTGTTTTCGCAACCTCAAAGCGGCTACTGATGAATCCATTACCCTCTTCTCCAACAAAGAAGCCATCGAAGAAATCATTATGCAGCCCTATGAGGACTACGTAAGCAAGTTCGATGCCGCCTATCAGAAGTTAATAGCCTTAGCCCCTACCATTGAAAGCATTGATGAGCTACCGAGCGAGGAGGAGGAATTAGAATTTGTGAAAGCGTTCCGGGATTTAATCCGGCTCAAAAATATTCTATCCTGCTTCAGTAACTTCAGCTTTGCCGGTCTGGCAATGGATGAACAGACTTTTGAGGACTACAAAAGCAAGTACCTGGACTTACACGACAAAGTAAAATCCAACACCCACAAGGAGAAAGAATCTATCCTGAACGACGTTGATTTTGAGTTAGAACTAATTCAGCGGGATGAAATCAACGTATCGTACATCCTTCGTTTACTGGCTACGTTATTAAATGCCAAACCAGCCGACCGGGAACGCCAAAAGCAGGAAATCAAACGGGTGTTGGATAGTGAGGTACAACTACGCAGCAAACGCGAACTGATAGAAAAATTCATTGCCGAAAACCTCCCCCACATTACGAGTGCCGATGCCGTTCCCCAATCCTTTGACGACTACTTAGAAGCCGAAAAGGATAAGGCACTCGATAAACTGTCAGCAGAAGAGAGCCTAAACAAAGAGGGCTTGCAAAAGCTAATCAGCGACTATCTGTTTACAGAGCGTACCCCGCTCAATGATGAGGTCGTTAGCATCCTGACCGAAAAGCCTAAGTTGTTAGCCCGTAGATCCATTGTGGAGCGGGTAAAAGATAAGATTATGGATTTCATCCAAACGTTCTTTGACGACGTGCCGGTAGTGAACTGATGAGGTAACCCAACCGACAACCAGCCTGGATACCATGCCCGAATCAGAACATTGATTTCAATGATATCGCCATGCGTTCAATGATAGGTAGAATCTATTAGAATGATAATTAAATCAATTCGCTCTATATTAGAGAAAAAATAGAGGGCAAAATGGTATTTGAAAAAGGACGTGAAAAAACGGGAGGGCGTAAACCCGGTAGCACTAACAAAGCCAGCACCGACATTAAGAGCAAGATTGCCGCGCTGATAGATTCGCAGTTCGACGCGATCACAACCGACCTGGAACAGTTAGAGCCAAAAGAGCGCGTTACGGCGTACCTGAAATTTTTGGAGTACGTACTACCTAAACAGCGGGAACAGAAAATAGACCTGTCAACGCTCAATGATGAGCAGATAGACGACCTGTTAAACAAAGCCCTCAGTAAACTTGACTGATGCCATGAACGCCACCCGACGCGCCGAAAACATTGCCCTGCTACGCTCATTGTTGAGCAGCACGGCCAGCCCTACGCAGGTTGCCCGATTGCGCCAACGCAGTGGGCCGATATACGTAACGCTCAATTTAGGTGATGCAACCGGCCCCGTAGCTGTAAATGATCTCTGCTATCATATCGAGGTGAAGGACGGGCAAAGTCGGTCTTATTGGCAGTACGCAGACGGACGCATCGTAGAACAGTCAGTACAAGCTAAGCCATGAACCGAACCGAAAAAATAGCCCTGCTTACCAAAGTCATGCAGGGAGACGCGCCCGCAAAGCGATTACAGCAGGTTATCGAGAACGCCCCCCGGTCATTGATTCTCATTGATAACTTTGGGAGCGATACCGACCAGCCAACAGGGGACAATGACCCGGTAACGTTTCACGACCGGGGAAAGCAACACCGGATGAGTTGGGCCGAAGCCAACCAGTATGCAGACCGGCACCGAATTGGAACGTTCATTATTTTACCCGCCAAACAGATTACCTAAGCCATGAACCGGAAAGATAAAACAGCCCTGTTATTAAGTTTGATGCACGGCAACCCCGCCCCGTTGGTTCAACACAATGAGCAAAACGAAGTCGGCACGATTCAGGTCATACAAGCCCGTCAATCGCAAGGGTGCGATCTGGTTGCCGATGTTACGCTAAACGGGCAACCAGTGGCCAGCATGAGCCGTAACAGCTATGAGCGATGGAAAGAACAGCTACGGGCAAAAGGTGCATTAGTGATATGTTTTATTAAACGGGAACGACAGGGATGAGCAACACCAAACGCGAATTACTTGCTGACTTATTTGAGGGCAATACTGATAGCTTACGGACGTACCAACGCCAAAGGCAACAACAGGTTTCACCCCTACGATGGGTTATTGATGCCAGAGCCACAGACGGAACGATCACGGTCATTGATAAGCAGGGCAATCAAAGCATAATGAATGAACAGGACTTTGGACAATTACCCCGGTCTGGTCCGATTTGGCAAATCGTTGACCATTCGGGGGGCAAGCGAATACCGGAATCGGATGAGGAATACTAAGGGCCGTAATTGGCCCTTTTTCTATGTCGATTACCCAAACCTGCCGAAATGTATTGCAAGTTGTATTGCAACTGGCATAAAAAAAGCACCTAACATTTCTGCTAAGTGCTTGATTATCAATGCTCCCGAAGCTGGGCTCGAACCAGCGACCCTCTGATTAACAGTCAGATGCTCTAACCGGCTGAGCTATTCGGGAATCGTGGTACAAAAGTAACGGCTGAGAGGCTATGGTGCAAGCCTGTACCCGAAAAAATTTGCGCAAAACAGCTTGCTTCGGGCTAACCCATTCACCCAGAGGATGCTCAGTAGCCGTCGGGGCGGTGGCTCGGTACGCGCTCCAGAATCAGTTCTTTAATCCGGCGGGCATCGCTCTTGGTGAAGTTCCTGATCACGATCTCCGGCCGGGCACGGGGCAAGATGCGGATGGTGGCGAAAAACAGGGCATTGTCGATCTCCACCCCGGAGATGTCGGCGTAGAACACAAAGCTGTCCGTGCCGCCAATGAGCTTGCGGACCCGGAACGAGACCCCCTTGTCATTCAACTCGACTTCGTCGCGGTTGATGGGATCTTTGAAACTGCTGGAACGGAATACATCGGCCATGATTTTTTAGGGGTTAGTGGGCAGTCATTGGTGGGCAGTGGCTTTGCCTTTTACTTACCCACTTTTTTATACATCGGAACAAAGATCACCTTTTTGGTCTCGAAGAAAGGTTCGTCGAAGTAGGCGGACAGGTCGTAGATTCTGTAGCGTTCCTTCACTTCGGCGAGTTCTTCGGTCAGGTCGCCCCCCTTCAGGTACAGAACCCCGTTGGGCAGGTCGTTGTTACCCGCCTTGCGAACTTTGTACCGCACCCAGCCCAGAAATGGCTGCAACCGGGTAACGGCCCTGCTTACCACAAAATCGTAGGTGGTATCTACCTGCTCCACGCGGATTTGCTCGGCGCGGACGTTCGTCAGGCCCAATGCCTGCGCTACTTCCGTTACGACCTTAATCTTTTTGCCGATGCTGTCGACCAGGTGAAAGTCGGCCTGCGGAAACAGAATCGCCAGGGGAATACCGGGAAAACCACCGCCCGTACCTACATCCAGAATTTCGCTGCCGGGCTGGAAGGCCATGACCTTGGCGATCCCCAGCGAATGCAGGATGTGTTTCTCGTACAGCCCGTCCATGTCCTGCCGCGAAATCACGTTGATCTGCGCGTTCCAGTGGCGGTAGAGTTCGTCCAGCGCGGCAAATTTGTCGAGTTGATCGGCGGTCAGTTTGGGGAAATATTTCTTGATCAGGTCGATGTTCATAGTTGGGGCCGGAAGTGCGCAGCCCAGACGCCCACGTCTGGTTTCCACCGGTATCTTAGTTACGATCAGGAACCAGACGTGGGCGTCCGGGATACGTTACCGCCAGTTTATTTTTTGCCGTCGGCGCAGGAGCGCGGTCGTACCCATCAGGGCGTAATAAACGGCCAAAAATACGTCCATAAATGGAATGGCGTACCAGCGAACGGTATTGTCGAGCCGGTAACCAATCCGTCCGACGACCAGCCAGAACACCAGCCAACGCAGCAGAAACAATCCGGTTGCTGCTAGCAGTAGCCCGTTTGTGAGGGCTGTCGGGTCGGTCAAAGACGTACACAGGACATAAATTCCCGCGAGTAATCCCAAAGCCCACGTCAGTACGTGTGAGCCGGTGATGAGTCCCAGCCGAACTTTATGACCAGTTTTGTAGCGATGTCCCACGCTCAGGTGCCGCCGTTTCTGATGCCGCCATTCGGCCCACGTTTCTTTGGGCAGCGACTCGGTAAACGTCATCGGGTCGAGGCTCACGGCGGTGTTGGCACCCGTAGCGACCTCGTTGATGAACAGGTCGTCGTCGCCCCCCAGCACGTTGATGTGCGTGTAAAATCCCCGATTGTCGAAGAACGTTTTCGTGCGGTACAGCAGGTTGCGGCCAACACCCATGTACGGATAACCCGCTAACGCCAGCGACAGGTATTGCACGGCGGTAAACAGGGTTTCGGAGCGGATCAGGAAGTTGAGCAGATCGGGCCGTTTTTGATACAGCGACACGCCCAGCACAATGGATCTGTCGGCAGACAAGGTGTTGGCCATACCCGCCAGCCAGTGGTCGGAAGCCGGTCGGCAGTCGGCATCGGTGAGCAGCACAACCGGGTAAAGGGCTTTTTTGAGGGCAATCGTGAGGGCGTATTTCTTGGGCGAGACGTGTTCGTAATCATTGTCGACCCGGATAAAACGCACGTTGGGGTAAGCCGTTATGGCGTCGGGCAGCCAGTCTTTGGTGCCGTCGGATGAGCGGTCGTCCATGATGAGCACCTCGAAATGCGGGTGAACCTGACCCGCCAGCAACGGCAGCAGTTCGGTTAGATTAGGCAACTCGTTGTGAGCGCAGACAACTACCGTAACGCCTTCGGACGGGGTTGGGGCAAGGGGTTGATTCGCCGTTGACGGTCGATAAAGGGCCGTTTTGCTGAAAATGAATACGATAAAAATAAGCTGAAGGCTAACCACTATCAGCCAGCCAATCAGCAACGCCGTTATCACAAAAGGAAAGAAAAATTAATGGTAAACAGATCGGTCGTGTCCGGTGAAGGAAGTCCGCAAAGATAGGCCCTTTTCGCCCGCATCCACCGGTCGGCGCGTGAAGTCCCCGTTGCGCTGTAACTTTGCAGCCTATGACATTTTCCATTACGGCCACGGATGCGCAGTCGAACGCCCGCACGGGCACGCTGACAACCGATCACGGCCCCATTCAGACACCCATTTTTATGCCGGTGGGTACGGCCGGAACCGTGAAAGCGGTGCATCAGCGCGAACTCGAAACCGATATCAACGCCGAAATCATTCTCGGCAATACCTACCATCTTTACCTGCGTCCCGGCCTCGACGTGATGCAGCAGGCCGGTGGTCTGCATGGATTCAACGGCTGGAAACGGCCCATTCTGACCGATTCGGGCGGGTACCAGGTGTATTCGCTGTCCAATACCCGTAAGATCAAGGAGGAAGGCGTCACGTTTAAATCCCACATCGACGGCTCGTCGCACCGGTTCACGCCCGAAGGAGTCATGGACATTCAGCGCATTATTGGGGCCGACATCATCATGGCTTTCGACGAGTGTACGCCCTATCCCTGCGACTACGAATACGCCCGCAAGTCGATGGACATGACCCACCGCTGGCTCGACCGGTGCATTGCGCAGTTCGATGGTACCGAGGGACATTACGGCTATAACCAGACGCTGTTTCCGATTGTGCAGGGCAGTACGTATCCCGATTTGCGCCGACAGTCGGCCGGGATGATTGCCAGCAAAGAACGGCCCGGCAACGCCATCGGCGGCCTGGCGGTGGGTGAACCCGCCGAGGAAATGTACGCGATGCTTGAGTTGGTCAATGCTATTTTGCCCGCCGATAAACCGCGTTACCTGATGGGCGTCGGCACCCCGGCTAACATTCTGGAAGCCATTGCGCGGGGTGTCGATATGTTCGACTGCGTGATGCCGACCCGCAACGCCCGGCACGGTCTGCTGTTCACCACGGCCGGTATCATCAACATCAAAAACGAGAAATGGAGCCGTGATTTCAGCCCCATCGACGTGGCATTGGGTGGTTATGCAAGCACATTCTACTCGAAGGCCTACCTGCGGCATCTGTTTAAGGCGGAAGAACTGCTCGGCGGGCAGATTGCGTCGTTGCAAAACCTGACGTTTTACCTGTGGCTCGTCCGGCAGGCGCGGGCGCACATCGCAACCGGGGATTTTGTGTCGTGGAAAAACGAGATGGTCGTGCGGCTGATGCAGCGGTTGTAACAGGATTCCCGCTTTTTGGTTAGTTTCGTGGGTCATTTGCCGCAGTAATATCCACCCGTGACTGAATCCATCCTGACCCCGTCTGACCTGACGCCCGACCGGGCAGTGGCCCTGCTGAAGAGCCGGTGGCGATTTCTGATGAACTGTGCGGGTATCTTCGGGATGGTTGGTGTTACCTGGGCATTGCTGTCTCCGGAGGAATACACGTCGGAAACGAAATTGATGCCCGAACTACAGGCCCGGTCGGCGGCCAACCTCAAACGCTTCGGGGCTTTAGCCGAACTGGCGGGTATCAACCTCGACGCGGTGGGCACGACCGAAGCCGTCCGGCCTGATTTGTACCCCGATGTGCTGGTGAGTACGCCCTTTCTGCTCGATGTGCTGAACAAACCCGTCGTCACCACCGATAAAAAGCGATACCCCACTGTATCCGCGCTGCTAACCGACCCGTCCCGTCAGCCACTCACCGCCTGGTTATCCGATGGCCCGATGGCCATGCCACGGGTGACCGATACGACGACAGCGGTGCGCCTGAACCGGGGGCAGGATGATCTGCTGAAAGACTGTCGGGAACGGATTTTGTCGGATTTAGACAAGCAGTCAGGCCTAATTATTGTTCGGGTAAAGATGCCCGATGCCGAGGTGGCCGCTCAGGTTTGCGTGTACGCCATCCGCTACCTCAGGCAGTACGTGGTGAAATACCGAACGGAGAAGACCCGGACCGATTCGAGTTTTCTGGCGCAGCGCCGAAGCGAAGCCAGACAGCGGTATGACCGTGCGCTGCATAGCCTGTCGGCGTACAACGATAATAACCAGTTTCTGTACACACAGGCCGCTAAAGCAGAAGGTCGGCGACTGGAAGCTGAGCTTAATCTGGCGCAGACGTTAAACGATGAACTCAGTCGGCAGTACGAACAAACCCGCCTGAAGATTCAGGAAGAAACCCCGATTTTGACGGTACTGGAGCCACCGTCCGTTCCCGCCCGGCGCAGTGAACCTCATCGCTCCCTGATCGTTTTGGTGTTTGCCGGGGCGGGACTGTTGGCCGGTGTCGGCTGGATTTTGGGTAAAGCATTGTTCCATTAGCCCAACCCGATATGAATACTACCCCTAAAATCGCGGTAATTGGTCTGGGCTACGTGGGCTGGCCGCTGGCACTGGCCTTCGCGGCTGACTACACTGTGGTAGGATACGACCATAATCCTCGACGGGTCGATGAACTCCGGCGCGGGTATGACCGGAATGTCGGTGAAAACCACCAGCCACCAACCGTACGACGGCCCGAAACAAACGACGAACCCACCCGACTGCACCTCACGACGGATGCCGAAGCCATTGCCGATTGTCAGGTGTTCATCCTGACCGTTCCGACGCCGGTGAATGCGGCCAAGCAGCCCGATTTGCGTCCCTTACTGGCCGCAACGCAAGCCGTAGGGTATTACCTCAAACGGGGCGATGTGGTGATTTACGAATCGACGGTTTATCCGGGTTGCACCGAAGACGATTGCGTACCAGTGCTGGAAGCCGTATCGGGGCTGCGGTTTAACGAAGACTTTTTTTGCGGCTACTCCCCCGAACGCTTTAACCCCGGCGATGCGGCCCATACGTTACAAACCGTGGTGAAAGTCACGGCCGGGTCAACGCCCGCTGTTGCTCAGTTTGTCGACGCGCTGTATGCGTCCATTATTCCGGCGGGCACGCACCTTGCCCCGTCGATTCGGGTGGCGGAGGCCGCCAAATCCATCGAAAATGCGCAGCGCGATGTCAACATCTCGTTCATGAATGAACTGGCCCTGCTCTTCGACCGGATGGGATTAGACACGACGGATGTACTCGAAGCGGCTGCCACCAAATGGAATTTTCTGAACTTCCGGCCGGGTTTGGTCGGCGGGCACTGCATCAGTGTTGACCCATATTACCTGGCGCACAAAGCCGAACAACTGGGCTATCTGCCCGAAGTTATTTTGTCGGGTCGGCGCATCAACGAGCAGATGGGTGTGTTTGTGGCGGCTAAACTCGTGAAGCTGATGATCAAAAAACGCGGTTCGCTGACCCAGGCGCGGGTGCTGTTGCTGGGGCTGACGTTTAAAGAGAACTGCCCCGACATCCGCAACTCGCGGGTGGTGGACACCTATACCGAACTGATTCAGTTTGGGCTGGCCGTGGACGTTTTCGATCCCTGGGCCAATGCCGAACAGGTCGAACAGGAACACCACATCCAACTCGTAGAAGCACCGACTGGCCCGTACGACGGCATTATTCTGGCCGTGGCTCACCGCGAATTTCTGTCGCTGAACTATGATGCGCTACGCACCGACGCGACGGTGGTCTACGACCTGAAATCGGTATTGCCCCGCGAATGGGTCGACAGCCGGTTATGAACACCACGGTCAGGGCCATCATTCTGAACTACAACCGGACTGACCTGACGCTGCAATGCGTGGCCTCCGTACTGGCGCAACAGGAACAGGATTGTGAAGTTGTTGTGGTCGATAATCAGTCTGAACCGGCCGGGTACGAGCGGCTAATTGCCTTGCTGCCGACCACCGTTCGGATTGTCCGAAATACCAGCAATTTTGGCTATGCGGTCGGTAACAATGGGGGAATTGGTCCCTTGCCGGGCCTGTCCGATGCCCAATTTTACTTCTTCCTCAACAACGACGTTGCCCTGACTGAACCCGGCACCATCGCCCGGTTGCGGGATGCGCTGGTGCGGGATACAAGTGCGATAGCCATTTCGCCGTTGGTTCATACAGGGTCGAATCCGGTGCCGGTCAGGCGGCAGATTCAGGTGCGCCGGTTGCTGGCACCGGGTCGGTACGTAGCCGCGCTGAGTGCCGTGCTACGTCGTTTGCCGGGTGTTCGGTCGTGGTATAACCGGCTTGTTTATAGTGATTTAGTGCCGTACGGGCCGGGCGTTTATCCGGTCGATACCGTCAACGGATCGGCGTTTATGATTCGCAGCGATTACTTCGACCGGCAAAAGGGCTTCGATACCGGGACGTTTCTGTACGAAGAAGAACTGATTCTGGGGGAGCAAATCCGGCGGGCGGGTCGGTACTGTTTGTTGCACGGCGGGATCGTGGTTGCGCATGAACAGGGAGCCACCACCGGTCAGAAACCGGGTCAGCCTGATCGTCAACTCACAAAGCATCAGGTGAATAGCCTGCTTTACTACCTCAGGCAGTACCATCAGTTTAGCCGTCCGGTGCTGTTGGTGGTTTGGTTGGGGCGATGGATTGAATTTACCGGAAAATGGTTACTTTACCGACTTAAATGATGGAACACTGATCTTTATGATGGGTATGATTTGAAAAAGATCATTCTTTAATCATAACCATCATGAAAATCAGCGTTCCAATATCCCACCTGAAACATACATGGACTGGCTGCGCATTCCGGTAAACCTGTTTTTCCTGACGCTGATTGCCCTTGGTTACCACATTCTGAAAAAGCGGGTGCGCCGATTCGGATACCTGGAATTGTACGGCATCGTCTGGTTTGTAATCATCATCGGGTCGCAACTGGCCGATCCCATTTACGCTCCCCACTTACCGACGGTGGCGTTATTCTACCTCGCCTGGCTCGCTTTTCTGCTGCCCTCGTTTCCTCTCTTCGCCCGTACCGACGACCGATTTGTTTCTCAAATCACGCCCGAACCCGATACTAAACGCCTGAAAACGGTGCTGGTACTGCTCCTGTTTTTCAGCGTAACGGTCAACCTCAACATGGTTTATCGCATCGCGGGTGATTTAAATTTGTGGCGGTTCGGCTGGCTGGCACTGCGTATTCAGGGGCAGTCGCTGGTTGGAGAAAACTCGTCGGTACCTTATCAACTCTTTGCCCGCTGTTTCGTGATTTACGTGCCCATCGCGGTCGTGTTGTTTCGACGAAAAGCGGTATCCCGCGCCGGTTTAGTAAGCGTCTGTATGGTTGCGCTGGTTACGGCGGGTATTGGCCTGACCCGTGCCCCAATCCTGTTTTGGGCCGTGACGCTGTTGATTTCACTGACGGTAGTGAACGTCGTTTCCCGCCGATTGTGGCTGACGGTGAGTGCCGTGCTGATTAGTCCGTTTGTGCTGGTCTTTTCGGTGCTGGGCTATAACTGGCCTTCGTTCGGGGCCGTGGCCGCGTTGTATGGTTTCGGCGGGATTAAGGCCTACGAGCAGATTTTAGCGGGTAGTTATGTGGGTTCGCCCTTCTACGACAGCCCGTTTTACAGCCTCGACTTCCTGAATTACACCGCTAAAAAGCTGGGCCTGATTGCCAGTTACCCGCCGTTGGTTCGCAGCTATGCCCTGCGGCCCGCCACCAATGTCTATACGTATGTAGATGCCTTCACACTCGATTTTGGGGTGATTGGTGCCGTCGGTTGCGCGGTGTTGCTGGGGGCACTGGCGGCCTATACACACCGGCTGGCCCACGCCACACAACGCCCCGGAGCAATTGCCCTTTACGCCTACGTTTGCTATGCCATCGTGATGTCGTTCATGAACATGGAATTGATCCGCATCAGCGGGCTGCTGTTAGTAGCTGAACTCTGGATTATCGACCGGTTTGTTTCTGTCCGCACCCCGCCCGTTTTTGCCTGATGACGCCACTGCTAACCGTTGGTTTACCGTTCCGAAATGCAGAAACCACACTGGATGCGGCTATCCGGTCGGTTGTGGCGCAAACGCAGGTCGATTGGGAGTTGATTTTATTAGATGACGGCTCAACCGACGGGTCGCGGGCCGTGGCAGAAACCTGGCTGAACGATCCGCGTATCCGACTTGTGGCCGATGACGCGCACCGGGGATTAGCTACCCGGCTCAACCAAATCACACAAGCGGCAAACGGACAGTACCTGGCCCGGATGGATGCCGATGACGAGATGTGTCCTGACCGTTTGATGAAACAGGTACAATTTTTAGCCGAAAACCCAACCGTCGATGTCATGGGTAGCTGGGCGTACCTGGCGGATGAAACGGGCCGAATAACCGGTGTTCGGAAGGTGGCCGCCCACGCAAAACCCATTCGACTGGCGTTGTTCGGGTATTTTATTCACCCCACAGTGATGGGCCGCACCGGCTGGTTTCGGACCAATCCGTACGATGAACACGCGGGCTGGGTGGCCGATTACGAACTCTGGCTCCGAACGTACACAACCAGCCGGTTTGCTGTACTGCCTGAACCACTACTCGTGTATCGGGTGCCGGTTGGCTTTGCCAAGCACGTGCTGGCCACGCAACTGATCCGGCGGGTACTGACGCAGGATAACCTGCCATTGACCGATGGGCAACGGACAATACTACAGTTCTACTTCAGATTCAAATCGCTGTATTTCAACACGCTGACGACAACGCGATCTATCCATAATCCATTCCGGAGGCAACGCAGAGTTGAGCCAACGCCACCCAATACCATCCGGCTGGTACGGTTGGCTACCGTTGCCCAAACGCTGCAACTGACCCTGCGCGGACAACTCCGGTTTCTGGCCGAACAGGGCGTTGAAGTTATCACTGCGAGTGCCGGTGGGTCGGACGTGGCACTGCTGACGAATCAGGAATTGTGTCGCCATTACCCGTTGCCCTTTACCCGCCGAATCAACCCCCTGACCGATCTGTGGGCGTTGTGGAAAACGTACCAGTTGCTGCGTCGTCTGCGGCCCGATGTGGTGCATAGCCACACACCCAAAGCCGGTTTGATTGGGATGCTGGCGGCCCGGCTGGCGGGCATTCCCGTTCGGATTCATACCATTACGGGACTGCCGCTGCTCGAAAAACGGGGATGGCTGCGCTGGGTATTGGTTCGGCTCGAGCGGGTTACGTACACCTGCGCCACGGCGGTCTGGTCCGATTCGCAGGCCATTTTGCTTCCCGCTGCACAAGTCATTACCCACCGGGCCGCTCATTTCTCCGTGCTGAAATCGGGGAGTCTCAACGGCGTAGACACGGCGTATTTCGACCGAACACGAGACGTAGTGGAACAGGCCGACCAAATCAGGTGTCGGCTACAGTTGACCGGCTCTTTTGTCTGGATATTCGTGGGGCGCATCGTGCCGGACAAAGGCATTGCCGAACTGCTCCAGACGGTGGTCGATTTGCACCACGAAATACCGACTGTACGGCTGTTACTGGTCGGCGAGCGGGAGGAGACGCTGACGCCATTGTCTGATCTGGTTCGGCAACGGCTGGCGATGCACCCCGCCCTGATCGAAGTAGGTTTTCAGCCGGACATCCGCCCCTATTTAGCCGTTGCCGACGCGCTGGTGCTGCCCACCTACCGCGAAGGGTTTCCAACGGTGCTGCTCGAGGCCGGATCCATGCACCTGCCCTGCGTGACGACAGACATCAACGGGTGCAACGAGATCATCCGCCACCACCACAATGGCCTGCTGGTGCCGCCCAAAGATCAACCGGCCCTGCGGACGGCCATGCGGCAATTAATGGAAAATACAGCCCTCCGAACGGCGTTGGCCGGCCGGGCGCGGGTAAACGTCACGAATGCTTTTCAACAGAAACCCCTCTGGCGGGCGGTATTGGCCCAGTATCGGCACCTAACGCTACCCGCAAACCGATGAGGCACATCCTGCTTATTCATCAGTTTTACCTGCCCGCCGGTGCCGCCGGTGGTTCGCGTTGGAATGAGACCGCCGAACGCTGGGTGACCGAAGGATACCGGGTCACGGTCATTGCGGGCATGGTCGATTACATGACCGGCCGGAAATTCGCCCACTGCCGAAACCGGTTTTTCGTAGAGGAAACGCCGTTATCGGGTCTGCGGGTGATTCGGACGCACGTGTCGGAACGGTACAATCAGGGCTGGTTCGGGCGATTTTGGGGATACGTAACATTTCTGCTGTCGGGCGGCTGGGCGGCTTTGTTCCGTGCCCGCGACCATTACGACGTGGTGATTGTGACGTCTCCGCCGTTGCTGATCGGACTGCTGGGCGTGGCCATTGCCAAACAACGACGCTTGCCATTGGTGCTCGAAATCAGGGACTTATGGCCCGACGTACCGGTGCAACTGGGTGTGCTGACCAATCCGGTCCTTATCCGGCTGGCCTACTGGCTCGAAGGGTTTTTGTACCGGCAGGCACAGCACATTGTCCTGCTGACGGAAGGCTACCGCGCCGTACTGCTTCGGAGTAAAAACGTCGAACGCACGCGGATGAGTGTCATCCCGAATGCGGCTGATCTAACCCTGACCGATGAAGTAGCCTTAACCTTTGACCGGGCGTTGTTTCGCCGACGGCACCGGATGAGTGAGGGGCTATGGGTCGTGTACGCGGGGGCGCATGGGCTGGTGAACCGTCTCCAGACGGTGCTCGAAGCGGCCGACCAATTGCGACACGCGCACGTTCGGTTTTTGTTGATCGGCGATGGCCGTGAGAAGAAGCACCTGCAGGCCGTAGCCGATTGCTGTGGACTGACGAATGTTCGGTTTATGGATACGCTGCCTAAAACGAAGCTGATTCCGTTTCTGCTCGCGGCTGATATTGGCCTGACGACGGCTCCCAACCTGCCGGTTTTTCGGACCGTATTGACTAATAAACTGTTCGATTATTTCGCCTGTCGCCTGCCGGTGCTGACCATGCTCGACGGCGAATCACGGCTATTGATCGAAACGGCAAACGCGGGGATATACGTGGAACCGGAAAATGCCGATGCCCTCGTGAACGCTGTGTTGCGCTATGCCGAAGCACCGGAACTGGCCCGGCAACACGGTGAAAACGGCTATCGCTACGCCCAACAATATGCCGACCGGGATGTATTGGCCCGGCGTTACCTAACTCTGATTCAGGATGTATCCACGCGCTGGCAAACGAACGCTTGATGTCCTGCTGGCCCTGACCGTCCTGCTACTGATGGCACCGGCGATGGTGTTGATCGCGGTGGCCCTGACCATTGTTAACAGGAGAAGCCCCATTTTCCGGCAGACCCGACCCGGTCGGTTCGGGCGGCTGTTTGGTCTGTATAAATTCAAAACCATGACCGATCAGCGCGACATCAACGGCAAACTACTGCCCGATGCTCATCGGCTCACGCCCGCAGGCCGCTGGCTCCGCCGAACGTCGCTGGACGAACTGCCGCAACTCATCAACGTGCTGGCGGGCGACATGAGTTTGGTTGGGCCGAGGCCGTTGCTGACGGAGTACCTCCCGTTGTACACCCCGGAGCAGCAGCGCAGGCATACGGTTAAGCCGGGCCTGACGGGCTGGGCACAAATTAACGGCCGGAACGCCCTGACCTGGGATGAAAAATTCGCGCTCGATGTCTGGTATGTCGCCAATCAGTCGTGGCGGCTGGACTTCAACATTATGGGGCTGACGGTTATGAAACTTATCGGTGGGAGCGGGGCTAACCGCTCCGAAACGGACCCAATGCCTCGTTTTACCGGCTCTGCAACATGAAACAGATCGCTATTTATGGTGCCGGTGGTTTGGGCCGGGAAGTACTGCTGCTGATTCAGCAAATTAATCAGGCCATGCCGACGTGGGATATTCTGGGCTTTTTTGATGATGGCGTCGCGCCTGGAACCGACATCAATGGCGTGTCGGTGCTGGGTGGGATCGACGCGCTGAATCAGCATTTCGACCCTATCCACGTCGTCATTGCCATCGCGAAGCCGTCGGTTAAACAAGCCGTTGTGGCGGGTATCCGTAATCCGCTGGTTCAGTTTCCGGTACTGATTCACCCGTCCGTTACGCTGGCCGATTTTCAGTTTATCCAAATTGGTCCTGGTACGGTTATCGGCGCGGACGTTCGGCTAACCGTCAACATCACCATCGGTCAGCATGTGCTTTTGGACCGGCGCGTGATGGTTGGACACGATACCCAAATCGGCGATTTCTCTTCGCTAACACCGGGCGTGATTGTGTCGGGAGCGGTGGTGCTGGACGCGGGCGTCTTCGTCGGGACGGGAGCCACCATCAGTAATCAGGTAACGATTGGGCAGAACGCTACCGTTGGGGCGGGTGCCGTTGTGGTCGATAATCTACCCGGTTTTTGTACGGCGGTCGGTATACCGGCACGGCCAATTCTTTTTAATCTACCCACCAATGGTTGACATCTATCTATCCCCACCGCATCAGACGGGTCACGAAATGGGTTTCATGCAGGAAGCAATTACCACGAACTGGCTGGCACCGGGTGGCCCCAACGTCGATGCTTTTGAGCAGGAACTGGCGCGGGTGACCGGCGCCGGTTCGGTGGCGGCTTTGTCGTCGGGAACGGCTGCCCTGCATTTGGCTCTGATACTACTTGGCGTAGAATCGGGCGATGAAGTCCTGTGCCAATCGCTGACGTACGTGGCAACGGCCAACCCAATCCGGTATCTGGGTGCTACACCGGTTTTTATCGACTCCGAGCCGACCACCTGGAATATGTGCCCTGATGCACTGGAGTCAGCCCTGTGTGACCGATTGGCGCGGGGCAAACGCCCCAAAGCGGTCATCGTAGTGGACCTGTTCGGGATGCCCGCCCGGTTTAGTGAGTTGCTGGCTGTCTGCAACCGATACGACATTCCACTGATCGAAGATGCGGCCGAAGCACTTGGCTCGCTGTACGACGGAAAGGCGTGTGGTACGTTCGGAGCGTTGGGCGTATGGTCGTTCAACGGCAACAAAATAATCACCACAACCGGGGGCGGTGCTTTAGTCAGCTATATTCCGAAACACATCGAACGGGCACGGTTTCTGGCCGGACAGGCGCGGGAACCGGTGAGCCATTATGAGCACCGCGAGGCAGGATTCACGTATCGTCTCAGTAACGTACTGGCTGGTTTTGGCCGGGGACAACTCCTGGCACTTGATGAACGGGTGGTACAGCGCCGGACTAATTTTGGGCACTATCAGCAACTGTTGGGTCATTTACCCGGTATTGATTTTCAGCCCGAACCGACAGGAAGCTACTCAAACCGATGGCTCACCGTGATGACCATCGACCCAGCCAAAACCGACGGGCTGACACCGGAAGATTTAAGGCTTGCGTTGGCCAACGAACGAATCGAAGCCCGCCCGGTCTGGAAACCCATGCACCGCCAACCCCTTTTTGCCGGTTGCCCGGCCTACCTGACCGGCGTCGCGGACCGTATTTTTGCGACCGGCCTGTGCCTGCCCTCCGGCTCCGCCCTGACGCCCGCCAACCGCGAACGGGTGGCCACCATCGTTCGGCAGTGCTGGTCTAAACGTCAAAAAGCCGACGCGGTGTAGCATCGGCTTTTTGAAAGTGTAAACTGTATGCTTAAAGAGACTGTAAAGCCGTCTTTTTCAGGCTCTGACCAATGCTGAGCAGGGCTTCGGGCGACTGGTAACCGATTACTTTTTTCACCACTTTACCATCGCCGTCGATGAACAGCAGCGTCGGATACGCTTCGAGCGGGTACACCTGCGACAGGGCCGGGCCTTCGCCTTTTTCCATGTCTATTTTCACGTTGATGAACTGCTTGTTGAAGTAATCGCCGACGTCCTTTTTCGTGAATACATTCTTCTGGAGCATCTTGCACGGGCCGCACCAACTGGCATACGCATCGAGGAAAACGATTTTCTTTTCCGCTTTTGCCCGTTTAAGCACATCTTTCCAGGTAGTTTCCGTAAACTGGATGCCCTCTTCTTTGGGCGCGTTCTTGGGGCCTTCGCCAGCGGCCAGTAAGGTGTTGACGGCTACGAACAGCAGCAGCAACGGTAGCCAGAGTGTTTTTTTCATGGAATTGATTGGTTTCGGTTGATAAACGATGTGTTGGCCCGTTTTCGTTTCCGGTGCCCGGATTTGTCGAAGACTAAGGTAGACCATCGGGTTGATTCCTGCAAATGAGGTCCCGCACTGAACGCCCGACAGTTCCGCCAAATCCCCGTACCTTTGCCAAAGAATTACACTGCAATACCGTTATGATTAAGCACGCCGAATTTGTCATCAGCAACAGCGACCCCGCCAAATGCCCTCCGCCCACCCGGCCCGAATACGCCTTTATCGGTCGGTCGAACGTGGGTAAATCGTCGCTGATTAATATGCTGACCGGGCGCAGTTCGCTCGCCAAAACATCGGGTAAGCCGGGTAAGACGCAGTTAATCAACCACTTTCTGATCGATAACACGTGGTTTCTGGTCGATTTGCCGGGCTATGGTTACGCGCAGATCAGCAAGTCGGAGCGGGCCAAATGGGTGAAGATGATCGAAGGCTACCTGACCACCCGTCCCAACCTGATTACGATTTTTGTACTGGTCGATTCGCGGATTGCCCCCCAGAAAATTGACCTGGAGTTTATGACGATGCTCGGCGAAAAAGGCCTGCCGTTTGTCATTGTCTTCACCAAGATCGAAAAAACCGGGCCGGTTGCCCTGCAGAACGCCGTGGATAAATACCGGACCACGCTGCTCGAAACGTGGGAGGAGGTACCGCCCATTTTTACGACTTCGGCTACCAAAGCCCTCGGCCGCGATGAACTGCTGGCTTATATTGAGCCACTTAACCAGGACTTTATGGCAGAGGCAGCCGCTTCGATGCCACAGCAGTCGATTACCCGGCGGTCGGAGCGACGCCTGGTCAAACGCCCGCCGGTGTCCCAACCGGCCGATTCGCCAACGGAATCGACGGCTGACTAATTTTGATACTTAATTTCACGGTCCGATTTGACCATTTTTTTACAACACCGCCCCGATGCCCGGCGTTAACAGGGGGTCAATAATACACCTATGGAAGCCTTAAAACAGATTGCCAATATTGCCGGATACAGTGGTCTATACCGAATTCTGAAGCCCAGCCGGTCGGGCGTGATTGTGGAATCACTCGACGATAAAAAGGAAAAAACGATGATGGGGCCAACGGCACGGGTTTCGGTGCTGCACGACATCTCAATCTACGTCGATACGGTGGATGGCTCTATTCCGCTTGGTGATGCGTTGCGGGCCATCGACGCTCAGTTCGGCGAAACCCTGATGGTCGATCCTAAAGGCTCCCCTGCCGAATTAGCCGAGTTTATGGGTGCTGTTATTCCCAACTACGACCGGGAGCGGGTACGGGCATCCGATATTAAAAAACTGATTACGTGGTACAGTATTCTTCGCCAGTACGCCCCGGAATTATTTGTCGCTGAGACGCCTGCCCCCGAGGAAACCACTGATGCAACCGAACCAACCGAGGAGGTTATCGCCAACCCGGAAGAAAACAGTACGCCGGAGTCGAAGTAATCTATACACAAAATACCCCCGTCCCCTAAAGGGGTGAGGAGCTTAGACACTAATCGCTAAGGTCCCCCACCCCTTCAGGGGACGGGGGTTCGAACTACCGCCGGTTCGCTTTCCACCGGCTCTCACTCTGACGCTCCGGTTGACTTACACCCGCACCCGCCGTTGCCTTTGGTTTGTTGGTTTCCATGAGCCAGGCAGCCAGCACGGCAGCCAATTCTTCCTCGGCGGCATCCGGTGCCGTGTCTAATTTATCGGGCGTGAAGTACCGGCTTACAAAACTGGTATCGAATTGCCCGGAGCGGAAGGCGTCGTGCTCCATCACAAACCGGCAGAAGGGCAGCGTCGTCTGCACCCCCGATAGCTGATACTCGTCGATGGCGCGGATCATTTTCTGAATGGCCTCGGCGCGGGTGTTGCCGTAGGTAATCAGTTTGGCAATCATCGGGTCGTAGTAAATCGGGATGGACATGCCCTGCTCGAACCCATCATCCACCCGAACGCCGTTGCCCTGCGGCCGGACGTAGGTGTCCAGCGTTCCCACGTCGGGCAGGAAATTGTTGGCCGGGTCTTCGGCGTACACCCGCACCTCAATGGCGTGACCTTTAATCTGTAAATCGGCCTGCTTAATCGTCAGCGGCCGTCCTTCGGCGATGTAAATCATTTCTTTTACCAGATCGACGCCCGTGATTTGTTCCGTAACCGGGTGTTCGACCTGAAGCCGCGTATTCATCTCTAAAAAATAGAAATCGAGCTGATCGTTCACGATAAACTCGACCGTACCAGCGCCGTAATAGCCACAGGCGCGGGCCACGTCCACAGCCGCCTTGCCCATCGCTTCCCGGATTTCGGGCGTCAGAATGGCCGACGGGGCTTCTTCGACCACTTTCTGATGCCGACGCTGCACCGAACATTCCCGCTCGAAGAGGTGAATGATGTTGCCGTGCTGATCGCCCAGCACCTGAATTTCGACGTGCCGGGGCGAGGTGACGTACTTCTCCACAAACACCGACCCATCGCCGAAGGCCGAAATGGCTTCGCTCACCGCACGGTCCATCTGCTCGTCGAAGTCAGCCTCGTTTTCGACCACCCGCATTCCTTTGCCGCCCCCGCCCGCCGAGGCTTTAATCAGAATCGGGTAGCCGATCTGGGCGGCTGTGTTTTTGGCGGCCTGCCGGTCCGTGATGGCATCGGGTGTACCGGGCACCATCGGGATGTTGTAGGCCGACACGGCGGCTTTTGCGCCGAGTTTGCTGCCCATGATTTCGATGGCTTCGGGCGAAGGGCCAACGAAAATAAGACCGGCTTCGCGCACCTGTCGGGCAAAATTGGCGTTCTCCGACAAAAATCCGTAGCCGGGGTGAATGGCATCGACGTTGAACTGGTGGCAGACATCAATAATGACATCGCCCCTTAGGTAGGATTCCGAGGAGGGGGCCGGGCCTACACAGACGGCTTCGTCGGCGTAGCGCACGTGCAGGCTGTTGCGGTCGGCTTCGGAGTAAATGGCAACGGTTTGAATACCCATTTCGCGGGCAGTTCGCATGATGCGCAGAGCAATTTCGCCCCGGTTGGCAATGAGCAATTTGTTGATGACGGGCATATAAATCAGGTAATACCGGGTGCGCGATCCAGTGCGGGGTTTGGTGTCGGGTACATTGGGGCAGCGTTCATTTCCCGATTTAGCTACCCCTGTTTCGGGAAGTCGGAGCGGGAATAGCTGCTCACTGGCAAATTAAATCAAATAGCGGGTATGGTTTACCAAAACGAATTATCGGGTGCTATTTGGCGTAAGGGAACATTTGGATTAATTTTGCACTTATTGCTTTAAAAACAGGGGTTTACGCCCGATAAATACGATATAAAGTGGATTTATTTGAGAAATTGCGCACCAACCTCGGCCCCATCGGGTCACATTCTCAGGAGACAAACGGACACCATTATTTCGCCTTTCCGAAGCTGGAGGGTGAACTCGGTCCGCGGATGCGGTTCCAGGGAAAAGACGTTCTCAACTGGAGTCTGAACAATTACCTCGGCCTGGCCAATCACCCCGATGTCCGTCAGGTGGATGCCGAAGCCGCTCAGCAATGGGGTTTAGCCTATCCGATGGGTGCCCGCATGATGTCGGGAAACAGTGATCTGCACGAACAATTGGAAGGGCAACTGGCGGAGTTTGTCGGCAAAGAGGATGCGTTTCTGCTCAACTATGGCTATCAGGGTGTGATGTCGGCCATCGAAACCATCGTCGACCACCGCGACGTGATTGTGTACGATGCGGAGTGCCACGCCTGTTTGATCGACGGTATCCGGCTGCATAAAGCGAAGATGGGTGAATATTACAAGTTCAACCACAACGACATGGCCAGTCTGGAGAAAAATCTTCAGCGGGCCACCAAAAAAGCGGCTGAGAAGGGCGGTAGTGTGCTGGTCGTCACCGAGGGCGTTTTCGGTATGTCGGGTAAAGTGGGTAGCCTGGACAAGATCGTTAAACTGAAAGAATCGTACGAGTTCCGGCTGCTGGTGGATGATGCACACGGCTTCGGGACGATGGGCGAAACGGGGGCGGGTGTGGGTGAAATGCTCGGCTGTCAGGATGGTATCGACCTGTACTTTTCAACATTTGCCAAGTCGATGGCGGCTATCGGTGCTTTTATTGCCGGTGACCACGACATCATCATGTACCTCAAGTACAACATGCGGTCGCAGACCTACGCCAAAGCCCTGCCGATGCCGTACGTGGTGGGGGCCATGAAGCGGCTCGAACTGATTAAAACCAAGCCGGAACTACGGGCAAAACTCTGGGAAAACGTAAAAGCGTTGCAGGACGGTTTGCGTGCCCGTGGGTTCAACATCGGCGATACGACTTCGCCCGTGACGCCGGTGTTGCTGGAGAGCAACGGGGGCGTTGCCGAGGCAACGGCTTTAGTGCGCGACCTGCGTTCCAACAAAGGTATCTTCTGTTCCATTGTCGTATACCCCGTTGTACCCAAAGGCGTGGTAATGTTGCGCATTATTCCAACGGCTTCGCACACGCTCGAAGACGTACAGTATACCCTCGAAGCCTTCAGTGAAGTGGCGGCCAAACTGCAAAAAGGTCTCTACCGTGCTGTGAACGGCCATAGTGTCGATGGCGAACTGAAAGCAGCCCAGACTGAGACGGCTGCTGAGTAAACTATGTTAGTGATTATTGTATTTTTTGTAGATTTTTTTGTCACCCTTATTGCACTGTGTAATCGAATAGCTATATTTCCAGCGAAAACCGCGTTTTTGGCGGTTTTAGGGCATTTTTCACACTCCAAACCCCCGTTTGTATCGCTATGACACGCTTTGAGGAAGTAAAAAATCTGGTTATGTCGCTGGAAGGTGACTTCGAGAAATTCTACGAGAAAGAAAACCAGGCAGCCGGTACCCGCGTCCGCAAAGGGATGCAGGATCTGAAAACCATGGCGCAGGACATTCGCTCGGAAGTACAGGACAAGAAGAACGAGGCCGCCAGCAAGGCTTAATCGTCTCTCTCAACAGATGAACGCCCGGCCAGATAGAATCTGGCCGGGCGTTCATGTTTAAGGAAGGTGGGCCTAAATCTTTTCCCGGTGCATGAGCATAGCGGTGCCGCGGGTGGTCACTTTCCCGGTCTGCACGTCGCGGAGTTCCCCCAGAATTTCGGCGGTATGTTTATCGGTGTTGATCGACTTGACGGTGAATACGGCTTCGTATTCCGTGTCGACGAACATGGGGCGCAGAAACTCCAGCGTCTGGCCGAGGTACACCGACCCGTAGCCCGGAAATTCGGTACCCAGCACTTTTGTGAAAATACTGGCCCCCAGCATACCGTGAATAATCGGGCGTTTAAAGGGGGTTTGTGCGGCAAAATCGGCATCGAGGTGCAGTGGATTGTTATCGCCCGTTACGCGGGCAAATTCGTTTACATCCGTTTGGGAGAAACGAAAGGCATGGCGGTGCGTGGCACCAGGGCCAAATTCTGGAGGCATAGTAATTCGTTTGTAGCTTGTAGTGCGTGACGGTCGGCCGCTGCCGTTTGTCGTTCGCCGGTTAGCAACTACCAACCATAAACGACAAACCGTTTTAACTGGAATGGTCGCTGACGATAACCCAGCGATTTTTGATTTTACGCCAGAGCAACGTGAAATGACCTTTGTCATCGCCGATCTGCGGGCGGGTAAGTTGCCAGGCCCCAATGACATAGGCCGCGTTCCGGGACGGAAAATCCAATTGCAGAATATCGAGTTTCAGCGTACCCATCGACGCCCGGTCGGGGTAACGCTTTTTATAATTTGCCAGCGTCTCCTCATAGCCGTAGGTAATACCGGCTTTTCCCACAAACGTGAGTGAGTCCGACGGCCAGTAACCACCCATGAACCGGTCTACGCGCCCGGCATTCCAATCGGTCGATTGGCGTTTGAGCGTTTCCAGAATGGCTTTCCGGTCGGCGGCTGACTGAGCCATCCCCGACGTAACCAGCAACACAGACCCGAACAGGAGCAGGCAACGGAGTGCTTTCATTTTATAACGAACGTTAGGGGACCGTATTTAGAACTGGTAATTGAACCGGGTTGCCATGATTTACAGTTGAATCACAATAAGCAGCACGGACCGCCGGTTGCGGGGCTAACTGACGTCAAAAATATGAAATGGCTTCACGAATTTTATGAAAATTATAAACCGTACATCTTTTCTGACGGTTGGTATTACGTATTTATCGTGGTTTTTATTCTGATTCTTTTTATTTTCTTCTCCTGATTCGTGGCGAAACCAGACTTGCTGGCCATTATTAACCCGCACTCGGGCACCCAGTCCATAAGCCGTAAACAGCAACTACGGGAACAGGTTTTGCGCCGGGCTGTTGCCGCCGGTTATACCCCCGAAGCCATCCTGACCAATGGACCCGGCCACGCGACCGAACTCGCGCTGTTGGCCGTACAGCAGGGAGTTAGCCGCGTGCTGGTGGTTGGGGGCGACGGTACCGTGAACGAAGCGGCCCGGTCACTGCGGTATTCGGCTACCGCGCTCGGCATCATTCCCATCGGCTCCGGCAATGGCCTGGCCCGGCACCTGAACGTTCCGCTCAATCCGTTAAAGGCCATTGATCGTGCCCTTGCCGGTAAACCCGTTGTGATTGATAGTGGCGAGCTAAACGAGTTCCCCTTTTTCTGCACCGCCGGTATTGGTTTCGATGCGTACGTGGCTCACGCCTTCGCGCGGGAAAATGTTCGGGGCCTGCCGGTATATATTCGAACCACCTGGCAGTCGTTTCAGCAATATCGGCCGGGTCATTACTTCGTAAACGGACAGGAAAAAGAACTGTATTCGCTCACGTTCGCCAACGCCGGGCAGTTTGGCAACAACGTCTGGATTGCACCTTCGGCCAACGTGTCCGACGGACGGCTGGATATGTGCGAAGTGCGGCCCTTTCCGAAGCCGTTTCTGGGCGTCCTGGGCTGGCAATTCCTGAACCGAAGCGTAGAATCATCACCGTACTGGCGCAGTGAAACCATTACGACCGCTACTGTGCAGCACGAAGGCCCGATGCTGATCCATGCCGACGGCGAACCGCTGACGATCGACTCCGGTATTGGCCTGGTGCGGGTGCTGCCGGGTAGTTTGCTGGTAATTTTGTAAGAAAAAGGTCCCATGAGCAAGAAAAATCGAACCGGCGTCGTATTCTCCACCGACCCCGACTTTCAGTATCAGGACGATTCGGCGGCCGACGTGCCAACGCTGCCACCCGCGCAGCAGAATCTGAAAATCTGGTTGGTTAAACTGGGGGGCAGTAAAATCGTGACGACCATACGCGATTTTGTGGGCGCCGATGCCGACCTGACCGACCTGGCCAAACAGCTAAAAGGGGCCTGTGGCGCGGGAGGCTCAGCCAAAGACGGCGAAATTCTCATCCAGGGCGATCACCGCGATAAAGCCCTCACCTGGCTGATTGGTAAAGGGTACAAAGCCAAAAAGGCGGGTGGTTAAGCCTCATCCCGACGGATGCCCTCGACAATGGCTTTTACCTCATCAAGCGGCATCTCGAAGGTATCAGCAATGGTTTTAGCATCCATCCCTAATTTCACGGCTCCCCGTACAAATTGACGGGCGGTTTCCCGGTGGCCTTCCATGCGTAATTGATCAGCAGCAGTCATAGCGACATCTTCGGTTTGTTTGGAAACGATATGAAACTACTCGATGCCTCCCATCCAGCGTTTCAGCGGCTTAACGAACAGCAGCAGTACCACACCACTGACCAGCGCAAACACGGCTACACTCTGGAACAACGCTGGCATTTGCTGCACGTTTTTCTCGTCGAAACCACCCGCAAACAGGCCCGCAATCAGGTTTCCCAGCGACGAGCCGATAAACCAGGTACCCATCAACTGACTCACGTATCGTTTGGGTGCCAGCTTGGAGAATGCACTTAAACCGACCGGACTGAGGAACAACTCGCCGAGGGTGAAAAAAAGATAGGTAGAGGCCAGATAAATTGGCGACGTACGGGTGCCGGTAAGGGCTATTTTAGAGGCCACAACCATAAAGATATACGCCAGGCCCAGCAGCAATAAACTCGTCGCGAATTTGGCGGGTACGGAATAATTAATCTTCCGATTAGCCAGAAACAGCCACAGGCCGGCCAGCACCGGCGAAAAAATAAGAATGAAGGTAGAGTTGAGGTTTTGAAACCAGCTCGATGGCATTTGCCAGCCAAACACATTAAGGTCGGTGTAACGGTCGGCAAAGATGGTTAGCGATGACCCCTGCTGCTCATTGCCCGCCCAGTAGACGGCCGAGGCCAGAAAAAAGACAAACAGCACCACTACCCGCTTTTTCTCGACTTCATTCAGTCCACCCGCCAGCAGAATGTAAGCAAAATAGCCCAGCGCAATCATCGAAATAATGGTACCCATCGCCTGCGCCAGCCCAAGAGCGGTAGTCAGGTCCAGCACATGGGTAAATTGCAACGCCATCATCAGCACCACCATAGCCGCTACGAACACCAGCAGCGAGCGATTACCGGTGGAGGCCTGACGGGCATCCGTTGAGACCGGCCGGGCGACAAAGTTGCCGTGCTGACCGAGGTAACGCTGCCCGAATACCTGAAACGTGACGATACCTAAAGCCATGGCTACCGCTGCGGCCCCGAAACCGTAATGCCAGCCAACCTTCTGCCCCAGCAGGCCCACGATAAAAATACCCAGCAGCGAACCTAAGTTGATGCCCATGTAAAAGATCGAAAATGCGGCATCTTTGCGGGCACCACCTTCGGGATATAGCTCACCCACAACGGTGCTGATGTTGGGTTTAAGCATCCCCGTTCCCATGGCTACCACGCCCAGGCCTGTGTAGAACAACCCCGGTCCGGCCGGAAACGCCAAAATAATGTGCCCAAGCATGATGGTAATTCCCCCGTACAGAATGGCTTTGCGCTGACCCAGCAGGGTATCGGCCAGCCAGCCACCGGGTAACGAAAGCAGGTATACCGAAGCCGTATAGATGCCGTAGATCGCGGCACCCTCCCGTTCATTGAGGCCCATACCGCCCCGGACATTGTCGATCAGGAATAAGAGCAAAATGGCCCGCATGCCGTAGTAGCTGAACCGCTCCCACATTTCGGTGAAAAAGAGAACAAAAAGACCGACAGGATGGCCGAAAATAGTGGCAGAAGGTGTCGGCGGTGATACTGTGGTATTCATTTAGGCAGGGCTAAAGGGCTTGCTGATAAGGTAATTCCCGTTTTTAACGAAAGAAAGTAAAGGTAAATATACCAACAACGCCCGAATCTGCACGACCTTTGGCCCGAAACAACGCCTACACTGGCACGGCATGAATCTGACACAACTCCCCGTCGCTCCCGTTATCCCCGTCGATTTTCAAACCGATTCCTACCTGATTCTGGACTTTACCGCAGGCAATCCTGACCTGGCAACGCTCGACCTGACCAGCACCCCTGCGTTCGATGCTTACGTGTTCGGTAAAATTCGCGATGCCGGGGCCGTAGTGGGGGTAGGCGGCTATCTGGAACCGCGTGTGATCTACCGGCGGAGTCCGCACTTTCAGCAAACCGGTGAGCCGCGTACCATTCACCTCGGCATCGACCTCTGGGCACCCGCCGGAACGCCGGTTTCAGCCCCCCTGGACGGTGTAGTGCATAGCTTCGCCGATAACGCGGGCTTCGGCGATTACGGCCCGACGATTATTCTGGAACACGACCTGAACGGAGAGAAACTGTACTCGCTGTACGGCCACCTGAGCCGGACGTCGCTCGACGGGCTGGCAGTGGGTAAACCAGTAAAAAGGGGAGAGGGAATTGCGGAAATCGGGCCGTTTCCTGAAAATGGTGACTGGCCTCCGCACCTGCATTTCCAGTTGATGCGCGATATAATGGGCCGCCGGGGCGATTTCGCCGGGGTTTGTACGCTATCCGACCGGGCGATGTTTGCTGACCTGTGCCCTGACCCGAATCAGTTACTGCGGATAAAAGGTTTGTAGTTTGCGGTGGTGTCGGGTGTAATAACCCGACACCACCGCAAACTACCTTACTACAAACTGCTCAGATACGTCTTGTTGCCATTCTTATTGATGTAGTACTTGCCACCACGCGGGCCGGTATAAACCACTTCACCGTTCGGACCTTTGCTGCTCCGGTCAACGGGGGCTTTGTAATCGGCAGGGGTCGCTTTCTCCTCCTTCATGGTCGTCTTGGTGGAGGACTTCGTCATCTTGTCAGCCTTCATGCTGCCCATCTTCGGACTATCCATTTTGGTGGTTGTCGACGATTTTGACATTTTATCGTCCTTCATACCCGCCATGTTGGTCGTACCGGCTGCGGCTGCGTCTTTAGCTGCCTTCTTTTCGGCTTTTGCGGCCCGTGCGGCTGCCATGCGGTCAGTAGCCGGGGCTGCGCCGGTGGTAGTTGTCGCGCTTTTTTCGGCCTTGGTTTCCATTTTAGCGGCCTTCTTGGCGGATTTGTCGTCCATTTTGTTGGACGCGTCCATTTTGGCATCCTTAGCCGCTTTCTTGTCGGCTTTGGCCTGCATTTTGGCGGCATCGTCGCCACTGGCCTTGGCGTCTTTCTTGGCCTGTTTGGCCTGATTTTTGGCCATTTTGGTGTCCTGGGCAGGCGCCGTGAAGGCAACAGCTAAACCAAGCATAAGGGTAAGCACTGCGGTTATCTTTTTCATACCAGTAAATCGGGATTAAGTTGTGAGATACACTGCATTAGACGGAGCAATGTTGATAAAGATACCTGAATATGCAATTAAATAACAGTTAAATGATAGAATATTTGGCGTACAGTGGCAGTGTGGACGGGCACCATGTCGGGCTTTTTTTGTATATTTGACTCTATTGCCTGCTTCTATTTGTCGCTGTCTTCGGATAAATAGATTACCGTCAAATGCGCCAGTTTATACCCGTACCGTCCCGTATGCCAGTTTCCAATCAACCCTTATCCACCGCCGAAGAAGCGTTGTTCGACTATAACGCGCCCGCTGTCGGCGACCCGTCGGATAAATCGGCTACGGCATTCCTGAAGCGGTATTACGGGTATGACCAGTTCCGGCCCATGCAGGCGGATATCATTCAATCGATTCTGAGCGGGCGCGATACAGTCGTACTGATGCCAACCGGGGGCGGCAAGTCGGTGTGTTTCCAGATTCCGGCCCTGATGAAATCCGGTGTCTGCGTGGTCGTGTCGCCGTTGATTGCCCTGATGAAAGATCAGGTCGAAGCCCTGCTGCTGAACGGAATTCCGGCGGCTTTCCTGAACAGTACGCAGAGCAGTCGTGAACAACGCGATATTGAAGCCGATGCCCTGTCGGGTAAGCTTAAACTGGTCTACGTCTCGCCCGAAAAGCTGACGAGTGAAGCCTTCTTTATCTTTCTCAAGCAACTCGATATTTCCCTGTTTGCCATCGACGAAGCCCATTGCATTTCGTCGTGGGGCCACGATTTTAGGCCGGAATACACCCAACTCCACGTCCTCAAAACGCACTTTCCTGCCGTGCCGGTGATGGCCCTTACCGCCACCGCCGACAAACTCACCCGGCAGGATATTGTCGACCGCATCGGCATGACCGACCCGGCCGTGTTTGTGGCGTCGTTCAACCGCGAGAACCTGAGCCTGAAGGTTTTGCCCGGTACCAATCGGTTGCCGCAGATTATCCGGCTGCTGCAACTCAAGCCCGATACGTCCGGTATTATCTACTGCCTGAGCCGCAAATCGTGCGAGTCGCTGGCGGCCAAGTTGCAGGAGAAAGGATTCAATGCCGCGTTTTACCATGCCGGGATGGACGCTCAGGACCGCGCCCGGACGCAGGAAGCGTTCCTGCGTGACGATGTCAGGATTATGTGCGCCACCATCGCCTTTGGCATGGGCATCGACAAATCGAACGTGCGGTGGGTGATCCACTACAACCTGCCCAAAAACTTAGAAAGCTATTACCAGGAAATTGGCCGGGCCGGTCGCGACGGGGTAAAATCAGATACTGTCCTGTTTTACAGTTTCGCTGACATTGCCACGTATAAGGACATGCTGTCGCAGAATGCCCCGGCCAACCTCGGGTTGCAGTTGGCCAAGCTGGAGCGCATTCAGCAGTACGCCGAAGCCAATACCTGCCGCCGTCAGATTCTGCTCAGCTATTTTTCGGAAGACCTGCGCGAACCCTGCCAGAACTGCGATGTCTGCCTGAGTCCCCGCATGACGTTCGATGGGACGGTGCTGGCCCAGAAAGCCCTCTCGGCCATTGCCCGGCTGGAACACATCGGGGCCAAAGTGCCCATGAACATGCTCATCGACGTGTTGCGCGGTTCGCGGAATCAGACGATCGTGACGAACCGCTACGACCAGATCAAAACCTACGGTGCGGGCAAAGACCTGAAGTTTGAGGAATGGCGCAGCTATCTCCACCAACTCATCAACGTCGGCGTCATCGAGATTGCCTACGACGAACATTACGCCCTGCGCCGGGGTATTCTGGCTAATGACGTACTGTTCAACGGGCGCGTCATTAATCTGGTGCGGCCCAACGATGCACCGAAGCCGGTGGTGGAAAAAGCCCGCGTCAAGGCCGAACCCAACCGCGACGAACTGTTCGAGGTGCTGCGTGCCCTGCGCAAGCGAATCGCCGACGAGCAGAACGTGCCGCCCTACGTGGTCTTCACCGACTCGACGCTGGAGGACATGGCCAAACAGCGGCCCACCACGCCCGACGGCCTGCGCAACGTAAGTGGAGTGGGCGAACGCAAGCTGATGCTCTTTGGCAAACGATTCCTCGAAGCCATTGTACAGCACGTAATGGGCCGGGTCAGCAACGGCGAAAAGCCGCGCGGCTCAACCCAGTTGATGACGCTCGATTTGTACAACAAGGGCATGACGCTGGATGAGATGGCGACCGACCGAACGCTCTCCACCACGACCATTATCAGCCACCTGGTACAACTTCAGCAATCGGGTTATGAGGTTGATCTGAACACGCTGATTACCCCCGCCGAACGGGCTGAAATCGAAGCGGCCATTGAGGTGGTGGGCCTGGTTGACGGGCAGACGAAGCCCGTTTTCGACTACCTGAACGGGCAGCACGATTATGGGCGCATACGGCTCGTAATTGCACTTTTAGGGGCCTGAAAGCCGGTTTTTGGCTGGGCCGTTGGATAATTAGCAAACGAATGATTTGGTAACCGACTCGTAATCAACTAACTTCGTAGAACTGCCCTTAGCCGGGCAAGGAGAAGGCGGGCCAACAGCCCGCCTTTATGTTCAACAACAACTACGAATGTTTTGATTAAAGAAGTCGGATTATTACTGCTTATGGCTGCCCTGAAACCAGGGATCGCACTGGCGGGCTGGGCACCAGCCACCACTGCCGATACCAGCCGGACGCTCTCGTTCAGCGATGTGCTGAATACGCCAAAGTTGCTCAATGGCGACACCCTGCAGACGGTTGACCCTGTGTCTTTTTGTGGCGAATTTGTGCCCATCGACCAAACGTCGGTGCTGCGCCGGTGGCGGCAAACGCTCATGGCCCAGCGTAATCAGGAAGAATGCCTGTTTAACATTCGCAAACGGGCGGCTCACTTTTTTCCCATCATCGAGCCTATTCTGCGCCGGTACAACATCCCGGCCGATTTCAAATTTATCCCCATTGCCGAGAGCGAACTCATCAACGACTGCGTGTCGCCGAAAGGCGCGTCCGGCTACTGGCAGCTTATGCCCGGCACCGCCCGCGAACTGGGTCTGAAAGTAGGTGGCGACAACGACGAACGCTACGACCTGCCCAAAGCAACCGTTGCCGTCTGCAAGCACCTGCGCGACCTATATAAACACCTCGGTTCCTGGACGCTGGTGGCGGCCGCCTACAACGGCGGTATCAGCCAGATTCAGTCGCGGATGCGGCAGCAAAGTCAGCGCAGTTACTACAACCTGCATTTGTACCGCGAAACCAGTCATTACCTATTTCGGGTACTGGCCTACAAAGAACTGCTGACCAACCCGCACAAGTACAAAAAAATACTTTCGGCTAACACGCTCGCCGGCCTGACCCGACCGCTGCCCCGCTGGGCGAAACCTACCAAAACACAGCCTGAGAAACTGGCCGATTCTGTAGCCGTGCTGGCAGCCGCCGGTGAAACCAATCCAACTTGGGGGCCGCGTGCCGACCGGACGGTATTGGATACTCCCTCTGCGACCGAACAGTGGCTGAACAAGATCATCGGCGGATTTACCAGCCCGGCCGATTTGGCCAGCCGACACGCTGGTTTCCCGTTTAACGAACTGATGGGAATGGTCGTATTGCGCTTTAAACGGCCCCGCTTCCTGCGGAAAAAGCCCGGTACCGGCCGTCGACTTATGCACCTCTGGGAATGGGTGTAAGGTAAATGGCCGTCACTCTTATTTACTTTTCTGCAGAAAAACGGCAGTCCGGTCTGCCTTTGGCGTCTAATTTGTAGCCATCTTCATTGGTTATAAACCCTGACATGAAGGTATTGACACTTGGATTGATCGTGGCCCTCTGGGTTTGCAGTGGTATGTCGTTCCGAACGGGCGTCAATTCCAATGGCGTTGGTCCGGGAAAGGGCCTGACGACCATGACGGGATTGCCGCCCGTTTATTTTTGTGGCGAATCCGTGCCGCTGCACGAAGGCGTTGTCGCCCGACGGCTGGTGTCGGCTTTGGTACAGAACGTGGACCGGACACGGGCGCTGTACCGCATCCGGCAGCGGGCAGCCCTGTTTTTTCCGATCATCGAACCCATTCTCGACTATTACCAGATTCCGGCCGATTTTAAATACCTCCCCTTAGTTGAAAGTGCGCTGCTGGGCGATGCTACCTCGCCAAAAGGGGCAGTGGGCTACTGGCAGTTTATGCCCGAAACGGCCCGCGAACTGGGTTTGCGCGTCGATGACTACCGCGACGACCGGCGCAACCTGCTGAAATCGACGGATGCCGCCTGCCGTTACCTCCGTTACCTCTACAACCGGCTTGGTTCCTGGACATTGGCCGCTGCTGCCTACAACAACGGCATTGGCCGCTTGCTGGGCAGCATCCGAAAACAGCAGCAACGCGATTACTATTACCTCCGGCTCAATGCCGAAACCGGGAAATACCTCTACCGGATTCTGGCGTTTAAAGAGTTGTTTGCCAATTACCGTTCCTACGGCAACTTCCTGCCTGAAAGCGTTCTGGCTACGCTGAGCGACCCGTTAGGCCCCGAAGCCGTGACCCGGACGGATGATATTCTGCTCTCTGAGACGTTCGTGAATGAAGCGACAGCAGCAGCAGTCAGCGAACCGGCAACCGCCAAAACAGCCATTACGGATGAGATTCCCCTGCCCAATGCCGCCGATGTGTTTCGGGACGGCATCAAAGCCCGGTTGGTAGAAGGAGGGAGCCTGCAACGCGGTCAGGTGTGGGTATTCGACCTGACCCGCAATGCCATAGCCGGTAAACGAATGGTGGTAGAAGGCGACCGGATGTATGCGATCGTGGAGGACATTGATCTCAAAAACGGTCGTCTGTATCTGCGCACCGAGAAAATATACTCTCCTGCCGACCGTGCCACCTACGGCCTGACACTGGGGGCCATCGATGCCTCAACGGGGCGCATCGGGATCAATATACCCGATGTCGCACAGATGAAAGCGGGCTGGATTCTAACCTGGAAGGTGTTGTGAGAGTACCCCGGACGCCTACGTCTGCTGGCTGCCGGAAGCTAAGATGCCGGATGACCCGACGTAGGCGTCCGGGGTACAACCTGCCGGGCAATCCGAACAGAACCGCCCTGTTTTGCGTTGACAAGCCGACCATCCGGCAATTCATTTTGATTCATAACCCGTTCTTTTTCAGATTTGTCATTCTTCTGCTGATTGGTTTCTCTACACAATTCGTTTGCGCTCAGGCTCCGAAACGGGTGTCACAATCGACTCCGGCCGTTCGTAAATCGCCCCGGATGATTCGTCCGTTACCGATCCGAATGGGTTCGGCTGGTGTTCATTTTTGTGGGGAGATGGTACCCACGGAACAGGCGGTTGTGTCCGAGAAATTGGCCATTGCCTTGATGAACAGCAGTGGCTACGCACAGCATTTGAGTGCCCTTCAGCAACGGTCGGCTCCGTATTTTGCCGTGGTCGATCCCATCCTGCGCAAACACAACATCCCGGCCGATTTTCGGTACCTGCCCATTGTCGAGAGCGACTGGAAAGCAACCGCTGTATCGTCGGCGGGGGCAGTGGGTTACTGGCAGTTTATGGATGAAACCGCCCGCGATATGGGACTCAAAATCACGCCGGAGTTGGATGAGCGGCAGGATTTGGCGAAATCGACGGATGCCGCCTGTCGGTATATCAAGTCACTTTATCGGAATCTGGGTTCGTGGACACTCGTGGCGGCTGCCTATAACGGGGGCGTGGGCATGATGCAGCGCAAGATGGCCAAGCAGGGGCAGCGGGACTACTACCGGCTGGTCCTCAATGACGAAACCAGCTATTACCTCTACCGGATTCTGGCCATTAAAGAACTCTTCACCAATCCGGGCCGCTACGCCGGTTTAGCCGCCGGACCAATGGCTTTTACCGATAACCCGTACGAACGCGAACGCGAACAGGCCCGGCGCATGGGCTGGCTCAACGACATGGATACCGAACCGGTAGGCATTCCCATTGAGCCGTTCAGTCCGGCATCAACCGGCGAAATTAAGCTGATGGATAGTCTGTTGGTCGATTTGCTAAACAGAAAACCGGTGGCTGCTCCGGTGTTTACCGGCGATATAGAAGCGCGTTTGCTGAAGGCCGGTTTACCCAAAACCGGCCAAAGTTGGGCCTTTACCCTGACGCAGGACGTTCAGATCGACGAGACCGACCTGAAAGCCGGTGATGCCCTTTACGCCGTTGTCGATGATGTCGATGACCGGGGCCTGATCTACCTGCGGGCGACGAAAGCCATTTCACTCGAGACAAAGGAAAGTATTCCCCTGCGGCTCACCGCCATGAATCCCGCCACTGGACTGGCCGGGGTTCCCTTACCCAGGAAAGTGAATCCTGGCTGGTTGGTGCAGTTTAAGTTGTAGTGGAGAAGCCGGACCCAAAAAATACAGGTTGTTTATAATTTCAATTCTCAGTCTGAATCTAAAGTTGCTTTTGTCATCCTGAAGAATGAAGGATCTTAGTTACTCGGTTGCTAAGATCCTTCATTCTTCAGGATGACAAAAGCAATGTCAATGACCCAGAAGACACTCGCATTCTCCACTCTCTATTCTTTCTTCAATCCTTCCTGATACACTGCTAATACCCGCTGCCGGGCGAAGGTGTGCTCAACAATGGGTTTGGCGTAATCCAAACTGTTGAACTCCGGTACCCACTTACGGATGTACTCACCTTTGGGGTCGAACTTCTGCGCCTGTAGTGTCGGGTTGAAGACGCGAAAGTACGGGGCGGCATCGGTACCGGAACCAGCCGCCCACTGCCAGCCACCGTTGTTGGCCGAGAGGTCGTAATCGCGGAGCTTTTTGCCGAAATACGCTTCTCCCCACCGCCAGTCGATAAGCAAATGCTTCACGCAGAAACTGGCCGTCACCATGCGGACGCGGTTGTGCATCCAGCCGATTTCGTTCAACTGCCGCATCCCCGCGTCGACCAGCGGATAACCCGTCTGACCCTGACACCACTTCTCAAACTCGTCTTCGTTGTTACGCCACTGAATATTGTCGTATTCGGGCCGGAACGCGTGTTTCTCGACGTGGGGAAAGTGTTCCAGTACCTGAAAATAGAAATCGCGCCAGGCCAGTTCCTTCAGAAACGTGTCGTTATTGGCCTGCGCCTGACGGGCCAGTTCGCGGATGCTGATGGTGCCGAAACGCAGGTGAATACTCAGTTCGCTGGTGCCGGGTTGAGCCGGGAAATCCCGCGTTTTCTCATAAGTTTTCAGGAGTGCATCGGAGACGGTGGGTTTGGGAAAGGATTCACCCAGCGGCTCGAAACCCATCTCGGCCAGCGTCGGAATGTCCTGCGCGGGCGTTTTGTAAAAGTCGCTAAAGTGCTTTTCGGTCGGGTATGATTTCAACTGAAACGGGTCTTCCAGCTTGCTGAGCCAGTTCTTGCTGTACGGGGTGAAGACAGTATACGTACCACCACTGCCGCTCCTGACCTCATCGCGGTCTAAAAGCGTCGTGTCTTTATAATCGCCGTGGAAGCCGATGCCGTGTTCGGCCAGCATCCCGGCTACGGCGCGGTCGCGGGCTTTGGCATAGGTCTCATAGTCGTAGTTGGCATAGACTTCGGCCACCTCAAATTCCCCGATCAAGTCCCGGAACACATCAATTGGCCGACCGTAGCGGGCAAGAATCGTTGATCCCATCCCGACCAACTGTTCCTGCAAACCAGCCACCTGATTATGAATAAATTCCACGCGCCGGTCGCGTTTATCGTCCAGATGGTCGAGGATATCGCGGTCGTAGATGAACAGCACCAGCACTGGATAACCTGATTTGAGGGCATTATACAGGGCGGCATTGTCGTGGAGCCGCATGTCACGCCGGAGCCAGCAAAGGGCAACGGGTTGGGAAGTCGGGGTACTCATTCGGAGATAAAGGGTTTATCGGAAGTAAGTCGTCAACAACGCGATGAAGACCGATGTTTGCCAACGTAAGGACATCTGGCCTCACAACGCCTTACGCATCCAGTATAAATCGAAGCCCGGTGTCCAGTAGTCCGGCCTGACTTCGGTGAGGCCGTAGCCGTGTTTCTCGAAAAAACGGTATGCTACCTGCGAGGTCCGTACGTCGACAGTGGCTACACCCGGCAGGGTGCGCAGTTCGGCTTCGATGGCGGTCAGGATAAACGTACCAAACCCCCGATTTTGCCCGTCGGGATCGGCGAAAATCCAGCAGATGCGGGCCGTGTCGGGCTGTTCGTTCAGCAGGCCATAGCCACACGCACCAACGAACTGTCCATCCAACTCGACCACGTAATACGGACCGGGCAATTTGCTCAGAAACGCGTCGAATTCGGGTACTTCTTCCGCTGCGAATGCCTGCGGAACGTTCCGGCGGAGAACGGTGAGCAACGCAGCATGGTCTGTGTCGGTGTAAGGGCGATAGGAGTAGGGCATGGGTAGTAGGGGTTAGGCTACACGCGAAGTTCGTTGCTATCCGGTAGTGTCTGCCACCAGCCGACAAAATAACTAAATTAAGTTTTTTGTAACTTGCCGGGACGCAGCATTTCTCCGATCATGTCCCAATCCCAACCGCTACACAGTTTTGTTACCTATTGCCAGCAACACATCCGGGGCGACGAAAAAGGGGAAGCTCAGATTTTTCTCGACCACTTGTTTACGGCCTTTGGCCACGCCGATGGGCTGAAAGGAGCCGGGGCCGAACTGGAATTCCGCGTCTGAAGAATGAAAAAACCCGAAACACCAGTTTTGCCGATTTAGTCTGGAAAAAACGGGCACTGGTCGAGATGAAGAAACGGGGTGAAGACCTCGATACCCATATTCAGCAGGCGTCTAACTACTGGCTGCAACTGGCCGGTGACCGCCCGCGCTACGTGATGCTCTGCAATTTCGATGAATTCTGGGTTTACGATTTTGAGAAGAGCGTTTTTAAGCCCGTCGATAAAATCCCACTGGCGCAACTGCCTGCCCGCGCCGATGCGCTGGGGTTTCTGCGGCCAATAGAAACCACGCCTATTTTTGGTAGTGATGGCGATGACGTAACGGCGCAGGCCGCCGAGAAAGTGGCCGCCGTGTTTAATTCGCTCGTCAAGCTCGGCACTCCGCGCGAAGATGCCCTGCGGTACTGCCTGCAATGCATTATTGCGCTTTTTGCCGAAGATGTCGATCTGCTGCCTAACCGACTTTTTACACGGCTTATCAATGATTGTTCCGAACAGAAAGGTAATAGCTACGACCTCATTGGCGGGCTGTTTCAGGAAATGAACCGGGAGGGGCGTACCCCCGCCGGGCGGTATCAGGGCGTCGACTATTTCAATGGCGGTCTGTTTGCGCAGGTGCAGCCGGTAGAACTGAGTGAGCACCAGATTTCATTGCTTCAGTTTGCCGCCCGCAAAAACTGGCGTAATGTGAACCCGTCCATCTTTGGCTCCATTTTCGAGGCCGGGCTGGAAAAAGGCGAACGGCACGTGCTGGGAGCGCACTACACCCGCGAAATCGACATCAAGAAGATCGTGGACCCGGTAATTGTGCAGCCGTGGAACGAACGGATCGAAGCGGCCAACACGCTCGATGATCTTTACGGCCTGCTTACGGACCTGTGCCGGTTCCGCGTGCTCGATCCGGCCTGTGGCTCCGGTAATTTTCTGTTTATGGCGTTTCGGGAAATGAAGCTGCTCGAAAAGCGGTTGCTGACGCTCGTGCGCGACCGTTCGACTACGCCCGCGCAGGGACAGCAACTCGAAGCGTTTTTGCGGGATTATCCTTTTGTCAACACCAAGCAACTCTACGGCCTCGACATATAACCCTACGCTGTCGAACTGGCTAAGGTAACGCTCATGGTGGCAAAGGAACTGAGCTACTTAGACGATAAAAATCTCTACGACAGTAAGTTTGCCGCCCTGCCGCTGGACAACCTCGACGAAAATATTGTCTGTGCCGATGCCCTGCTCGATGGCGACAGACCCCGCGAATGGCCCGAAGCCGATGTAATAATCGGCAACCCGCCGTATCAGAGCAAAAATAAGATGCAGCAGGAGTTTGGTGCTTCCTACTTAAATCAACTGCGGGCGGCTTACCCGGAGGTGCCAGGCCGGGCTAACTTCTGTGTATACTGGTACTATAAAGCTCATCAACACCTGAAAGAAGAAGCACGAGCAGGATTGATTGGTACAGATACTATTCGCCAAAATGATAGTCGTGTGGGTGGTTTAGATTATATCGTCAACAACGGCGGCACCATCTTTAACGCGGTTAGCTCACAGGATTGGCCAGGTGAAGCAAACGTATTTGTATCGTTAGTCAACTGGATAAAGGGCAATTATAAGGGTGATAAAGTGCTCTACTTCTACGATGCTAAAAACCAGTTGCAGAGCATAGTCCAGCCGGTTATTAACAGCAGCCTGAGCCTTGAGGTTGACGTAGCAACGGCTTATATGCTGGAAACAAACCGCCATCCCAAAAGGGTCTTTCAGGGTCAGACCCACGGCCACGAAGGGTTTTTACTGCCGGTAAAAGAAGCAACTAAGATGTTACAACTGCACCCAACCTATAGGGAGGTGTTGAAGCCATACTTAAACGGTGACGAATTGCTTGCTAACGAAGGCTCGCAGCCTGAACGGTTTGTGATTGATTTTACGGGTATCGACGTAGTAAAGGCAGCATCGTTTAAACAGCCATTTGCTATTATTGAAAAAAAAGTCCTGCCGGATAGAAAATTGAAGGCAGAGAAGCAGGAAAAGACCAACAAAGTTCTTCTTGGAAAAGATCCTAAAGCACCTGTCAATAAACATCACATCAATTTCTACAACAATTGGTGGCATTTAGCTTACGGAAGACAAAACATGTTAAAAGAGTTAAGCATTCTTGGAAGATTTATCTCGATCCCCGAAAATAGTAAACGCCCCATTTTTGAGTTTATATCAAGTTCTGTCCGGCCCAACGCCAAGCTTATTGTCTTTTGCTTTGAAGACTATTATTCCTTCGGAATACTCCAATCAACCTACCACTGGAACTGGATAATTGCTAAAGGCAGAACACTTGGTAAAGACACTCGTGTTTATACGACTGATACCGTTTGGGATACGTTTCCGTGGCCTCAGTCGCCGACGGTAAAGCAAATTGATGCCGTAGCGAAGGCCGCGCAGCAACTCCATCAGCAGCGCACGCAGATGCTCCGCGAGTATAAGATGAGTCTCCGCGATTTGTACCGCACATTAGAGAAACCCGGTAAAAACGCTCTTCGCGTACTTCACGATGCTTTAGACAAAGCCGTACTCAACTCCTATGGTTTTGCGCCCGACACGGATTTATTGACTAACCTATTGACTTTGAACCATCGGATTCATAGTATCTTCTAAGAAGATACTATGAATCCGATGGTTCAGGCACCGGGTCTGCCGGGCATCATCACCGATGCCACGCCCTACGTAACGGATGATTGCGTGCGATTTAACCCGGATGTATAAACGCAGTGTAAAACCGGGTCTCAACCGGTTGGGTCGTTAATTTTCGGGTGCAGCGTGGCAGGAATCCGTTTAGGGCCTAATTTACACCCTTCACTGCAAACCTGACTTTATGCGCCGACTCCTACTCTTTCTGCTATTGCTTGTTGTCTGGGCTGCCGATGCCCAAACACCCCCAACGACGGCTGCTCCGGCCAACCCGCCTTCCATTGCCACCTTCACCGCCGGAATGGACAAGCGGCCCGGTTTCCTCACCTTTTATTACGACGCTAAAAAAGGTAAAATCTGGCTCGAAATCGACAAGTTCGATATGGAGTTGCTGTATTATCCAACCCTGGCGCAGGGCGTCGGCTCCAACGACATCGGGCTGGACCGGGGCCGGCTGGGGCAGGAACACATCGTTAAGTTTGTGCGCTCCGGTCCCCGTGTGCTGATGATCGAACCGAATTATAGCTACCGCGCCCTGAGCCGCGATTCGCTCGAACGCCGGGCCGTGGAAGAGTCGTTTGCGCAGTCGGTCCATGCCGGGTTCGATATTATGGCCGAGAGCGACAACCGGGTGCTGGTCGACCTGACGCCGTTTCTGATGCAGGACGGAGCGGGCGCCATTCCGGCCATCACCCAGACCCGGCAGGGCAGCTACAAACTCGACCCCATGCGGTGCGCCCTGTATCTGCCCCATACCAAATCATTCCCGCAAAACACCGAGTTCGAGGCTACCATCACCCTCACCGGCGACAATCCGGGGCCGTATCTCCGGCAGGTGGTGCCCACTGCTACGGCCATCACCATGCGGCAGCACCATTCCTTTGTGCAGTTGCCGGACAACAATTATAAACCCCGCCTGTTCGACCCCCGCGCCGGGCTGGGTAGCATCGACTTTTTCGATTACGCGTCGCCCGTCGGTGAGCCGATCACCAAACGCTATATCACCCGGCATCGGTTGCAGAAAAAAGATCCGTCGGCGGCCGTGAGCGAAGCCGTTAAACCGATCATTTATTACATGGACCCCGGTGCGCCGGAACCCATCCGGTCGGCCCTGATCGAAGGTACGTCGTGGTGGAATCAGGCCTTTGAAGCGGCCGGCTATAAAAATGCGTTCCAGGTGAAACTGCTCCCGGCCGATGCCGACCCGATGGACGTGCGCTATAACCTGATTCAGTGGGTGCATCGGTCCACGCGGGGCTGGTCGTACGGGGCAAGCATCACTGACCCGCGCACCGGCGAAATCATCAAAGGCAAGGTTACGCTGGGGTCGCTGCGGGTGCGGCAGGATTACCTGATCGCGCAGGGTTTGGTGGGTAACTTCACCGCGACAGCCGCCGACACCGCCGACCTGATGACGATGTCGATTGCCCGGCTCCGGCAGTTGGCGGCTCATGAGGTCGGTCACACGCTGGGATTGCCGCACAACTACATCGCAAGTACCAACAACCGGGCGTCGGTGATGGATTATCCACACCCGCAGGTCGATATTGTGGATAATAATAAGCTGAGCCTGGCTAACGCGTACGCCAAAAATATCGGTGACTGGGATAAAGTCGCCATCAACTACGCCTACCGCGAATTCCCGGCGGGGACGGATGAGAAGGCCGAACTGAATAAAATTATCGCCGGCTACCTGCAAAAGGGGCTGAAATTTCTGAGTGATCAGGATGCCCGGCCCGAAGGCAGTGCCCACCCCAAAACCCATCTCTGGGACAGCGGCTCCGATGCCGCCGATGAACTCACCCGCGTGATGAAAGTGCGCCGGATTGCGCTGACTAACTTCTCGGAAGCCAAAATACCAATGGGTATGCCGATGGCGAATCTGGAAGAGGTACTGGTGCCGATGTACATGTTTCACCGCTACCAGGTCGAAGCGGCCGTTAAACTCGTTGGCGGGCAGGATTACAGTTATGCGCTGCGGGGCGACGGACAGGTGGTGGCGCAGCCGGTAAGCAACGAACAACAGCAGAAGGCACTTAATGCGGTGTTGGCCACGCTGGAACCGGCCGAACTGCTGGTACCAACCCGGATTCTGGCTCTCATTCCACCCCGTGCATTTGGCATTGCGTCCAATCCGCGCGAGACCTTTAAGCGGCATACGGGTATTACTTTCGACCCGCTCGGTCCGCCCGAAGCCGCTGCCGGTATGACGCTTCGGTTGCTGTTGAACCCCGAACGCTGCGCCCGACTCGTACGGCAGAAGATGCTGGATCCGTCGGCGATGGGTCTCGATGAGTTAATGGAACGGTTGCGCACGCAATTCGTCGGCACATCGTATAAAAATAATTTGGGAGTGGCTTACCCGCAGGAAGTAAGGCGAATGGTGGAGCGTAAATTCGTTGAACAACTCATTGGGCTGGCTACCGACCGCGAGGCAGACGGTGCCGTGCGGTCGGCGGCCCATGAGTCCCTGATGCGGATTCAACACACCTATGCTTACTCGCTGGCTGCTAATAGATTATACGCTTATAACTTCGCGGGCTGGTTGATTGATCGTTACCAAGCCACCCCCGACCGTCCTGTTTCGACTACACTGCTAACCGCACCCGAGGGGGCACCAATTGATCCCGGTCAGGAGTGGCTGGAACCGGACTGCGACTGGAAGTAAGGTTAAGTCACGCCGGATTTTAACGGCAGCGGCCGACCGTCCCAAATTTTCTGTAAATCAGCACAGACGGTTCGGATGGTCGGTCGCTGCCGTTAATCTTTGTTAAACGACGGATAGCTATCAATGACTATCAATGACTCTTTGTTACCTGACCACCCGCGTCAGTCTGATATTCTTCGGCTCGTTAAAGATCAGCGGTACATCCTCAACCACCACATTGCTGGCGTCTAAGCCGTAGGCGGAGTCTTCGCGCAGGGCGGCTAATTTCTTGATCCAGAAGTAGCTGTTCATAATAAACTTGCGACCCAGCGGCAGGTCGTTTTCGTAGGACATAAAGTTCTGGAACAGGACAAACCGGAAGTCGCCCGTTACGTTGTTGCGGTTCAGCGACACATAACGGCTGGTAACCTCCACTTCGTGATTCCTGACCATCTCCTGTACGACCAGCCGGAACAGCAGATTTATACGCGGCTCAATGCGGAAGCCGAGGTAAAAAGTGATGAAATAAACGTCTTCTTTGGCCAGCGTCTCTACCCGGTAGCGCAGGGCGTATGGCTCGTCTTCTACGCAAATGTGCAGGAACCAGTATACATCGGCGCGTTTGGGCGAGCGGTTCAGGACGGAGTAAATCGTTTCGGTTTCGATCTGTGATGAATCTTCCGACGTGGTCAGGTACACTAAATTCGTGGCGTATTTGGGCAGCGATTCGTCATTGCTCACTTCCTTCAGTAGTTCCAGAAAAGGCGGCAGGGCTTCGTATTGCAGAAATTCCCGTTTGAGTTCTTTCCCCCGGTACCAGATCAGCATCACGGTAATCAGCACCACCCCTAAGCTGACCGAGATCCAGCCGCCCTCGTGAAACTTGACTAAGTTGGCGACCAGAAACGAGGTTTCGATGGTTAGAAACAACAACGTTACGCCAAGAATGGCTACCGGATTAACCTTGCGCATGTGCAGCCAGGCACACATCAGCACGGTCGACATGAGCATGGTCAGGGTAACGGCCAGTCCGAAGGCGGCTTCCATGTTGCTGGATTTGCGGAAGTAGAGCACTACGCCGATGCAGCCCGTCATGAGCAGCCAGTTGATTTGCGGAATGTAGAGCTGCCCCCGAAAATCGGTGGGGTAAATGACACGTTGCCGGGGCCAGAAGTTGAGCCGCATGGCCTCGCCGATGAGCGTAAACGACCCGCTGATGAGTGCCTGACTCGCAATAATCGTGGCCAGCGTGGCTAAACCAATGGCAAACACCAGAATCGACGGCGGAATGATCTGGTAGAACGAACTGGTTTCGCCCATTTTGCCGCCTAAGTGCTGCATCAAAAAAGCCGTCTGTCCAGCGTAGGAGAGCAGCAATGTTGTTTTGACGAACACCCAGCTCACCCGGATGTTGCCGCGCCCGCAATGGCCCATATCGGAGTACAAAGCCTCGGCCCCGGTCGTACACAGAAATACCCCGCCCAGCAGCCAGAACCCGCCCGGATAATCGCGCAGCAACACCACCACGTGCCACGGGTTCAGTGCCCGCAGTACGCCCGGATGCTGCCAGAGCGACAACGCACCTATCACGCCGATAAACGTAAACCAAACCAGCATGACCGGTCCGAACAACCGACCCAGCCACTGCGTACCAAACTGTTGCGTAATAAAAAGCAACACCAGAATGCCAATCACAATGGGTATGGTATCGAGTTTTGGGTAGTAAATCAGCAGCCCTTCAATGGCCGACGAAACCGAAATAGGCGGGGTAATGATGCCATCGGCCAGCAGAAAACAACCGCCCACAATAGCCGGATACATCATCCAGGGCCGGGCGTGTTTCCGAATCAGGGTGTAAAGCGAAAAGATACCACCCTCGCCCTTGTTGTCGGCGTTCAGGGTGATGATGACGTATTTGAGGGTTGTCTGAAAGGTTAGCGTCCAGAACACCGCCGAGAGCGACCCCAGTATCAGCGTTTCGGTCAGCACCCGCGACCCGAAAATGGCTTTGAACGTGTAAAGCGGAGAGGTGCCAATGTCGCCGAAAACAATACCAATGGCAATGAGCAGACCAGCGGGTGTGACTTTGTTGATGTCAGAATGAGAAGGTTGACTCATAGGCGCAAGGTAGACACAATAGTATTTAGTGAACAAACACCCCTGGACGGATTGTGTTGAACATGATAGTCTACCCAGTGAATAGTGTTATTTTATGGAATTGACCGACAAATTTATGCCAACGGTCGGAGTGGCAGGAATTCTGGCAACGGTTACGTTTTTCTTCAGGCCCGTGGCACTGTATGCTTTTCCGGGTAACTTCATTTTGTGCGCTCATAAAGGGCGAAGACCCATTCAGCACCTGAACGGGTCTTCGCCCTTCATGGGTTTGCATCTGTGCCGATAATCGGTGTTAATTCTTATTCATGCGTTCCTGGCAGTTATCGACGGTTAGTTTTTCCATATCGCGTTTAGCCGTGTTTTCGGTGACTTCCGACAACTCCATGCGTGACCGCGTAAAACTGGTTTTGACCGTACACTGGATGTAATACTTCTTGCCCGCTTCAACATCCAGCGCAAAGCCGGTTTCTTTCTTGAACAGGCTAATCCCGGTCTCATTGGCCATGTAGCTGATATGACCCGGTTTGACGTGGTGTTCGATGTACTTGTTGTTGCTCAGTTCGCAGATTCTTTCGCCGTTGGCAAAAAGGACGTAGTTCTTCCCCGCATTGAGGAACTGACCACCCCGGTAAATGATAACGGTAGCAAAATCGTCGGTGGGTGCAGTCACGGCGTTATCGCTGCGGAAGGCACTAACCGCGACGCCGATGAATAGCAGGAAAGCAATGGCGGTTTTTTTAGTAAGTAGCATAGTGTGCGTATAGGTGAGTTTAGGACGAAAGGTAAGAAAGTCTAATGCGTTTAACCTCAAAAAGCACCGGCTACCAGTGCTTTTTGACGAAAGGAATAAGGGTAAGTTTAGATGCCCAGATCCAGCGTTTTCAGCACGTCGTTCATGTTCCGAACGGCATCGGCGGATTTGGCGAAAGCAGCTTTTTCGTCGTCGTTCAGTTGATAATCGACAATCGACTCCCAGCCGTCCCTGCCAATTACAACCGGCACGCCGAGGCAGATATCCGACTGCCCGTATTCGCCGTCCAAGGCCACGCAGCAGGGAAAAATGTGCTTCTGATTTCGCACAATGCTCTCCACCAGCGTCGCCACTGCGGCACCCGGCGCGTACCAGGCCGACGTACCAATCAGCTTGGTTAGCGTGGCCCCGCCCACCATCGTATCGGCGGCTACCTGCTGCAACTGGTCGGCCGACAGAAACTGACTCACCGGCACCCCCGAACGAGTGGCCAAACGGGTCAGCGGAATCATCGTCGTGTCGCCGTGACCGCCCACGACGGTGCCCTGCAAATCGGTCGGCGGGCAATCCATCGCCAGCGACAGGTACGTTTTGAAACGGGCCGAATCCAAAATGCCACCCAGACCGATCACCCGGTTTTTGGGCAGGCCGGAGGCTTTCAGGGCTAAGTAGGTCATCGTATCCATTGGGTTGGATACGATGATGAAAATGGCATCGGGTGAGTGTTGCAGAATGCTTTCCACCACACCTTTCACAATATTGGCGTTGGTTCCGATCAGGTCTTCGCGGGTCATGCCCGGCTTGCGGGGAATCCCCGACGTGATGACCACCACATCCGAACCGGCAGTTTTGGCGTAATCATTGGTAGAACCGACGATTTTGGTGTCGAACCCATTCAGCGTAGCCGTCTGAAACATATCGAGGGCCTTGCCTTCGCTGAGACCTTCTTTGATGTCCAGCAAAACAACTTCTTCGGCCAATTCCCGACGCACGATATTGTCGGCGGAGGTAGCCCCAACGGCTCCGGCACCCACTACGGTAATTTTCATAAACAGCTATTGTGTTAGGAGTGAAACTGAAATCGGGAAAGGCGTAAAATTACGCGTCCCGGTTGGCGCAACCCAAAAAAATCCCGGAAACTTACAGCGTCAACGGGATTTTTAAATCTTATTTGCCTCAATCGTTGTTAATAGGGTTAAACTACGTTCCCTTTTCCGTGTCATACCACCGACAGGTCTGACACCCCGGTAAACCAATGGCCAGCAGCAACCTCATTACCCGCGTATTATCATCGCTTTTCTTTCGACGGGCCAACGTCAAAGCTGTGCGGTACGCCCGCAACAGTAAAAGTCTGTTTTCGCTCATTCAGGACGTAATCACCAAGAGCGGAGGCCTGTCGGGTAGTAGTTTCAAAGTCGTCCGCGATCAGATTAACCTGCTCACCCGGATGCTGAAAGCGTACGCCACCGGCACATACCGCGACATTCCGTGGAAAACGCTGGTGAGTATTGTTGCCGTGCTGATCTACTTTGTGTCGCCCATTGACTTCATTCCCGACTTTCTGCCGGTAATTGGGATCACGGACGATATTGCGCTGGTGCTGTGGCTGGTGAATACCATTGGCAAGGATCTCGATCGGTTTCGGCAGTGGGAGGGCAGTCAGGTTGTAGTGGTGGAAACCCCGGCGCGTAAAAACGTCGAGGTGGCCAGGCAATCTTAAGCCTCATTTAATACGTATTTATTGAAATGTTTTTACATTTGCTTACTACATAAATCGAACTGACATGAACATTGCCTCCATTTTAGGTATTTTGGGTTTGGGTGGCCAAGAGATGGTCCTCATTTTCTTAGCTCTCCTGTTGTTTTTTGGTGCCAAGAAACTGCCCGAACTGGCTCGTGGCTTAGGTAAAGGCATCAAAGAATTCAAGGACGCCACGAAAGAAGTCCGCGAGAATATCGAAGACGGTCTGAAAGAGACGAAATAAGCTCACGGACGCGTACGAACAGCCAACCGGATGGTTCCTTAACGGGAGCCATCCGGTTGTCTGTTTTCGTATGCATTAGGAATACTTTCCCCGAAATTTCATACTTTCGGGGACTTTACTGCTTTTTTGCCGCATGACTCAACCGTACCGCAGCTACGCCGAGACCAAAGCCGCTCTCCAAACCGGCCGGATCACCTGCCGCCAGGTAGTCGACTGCTACCTCTCCCGCATCGACGAATACCGCCCCCTCAATGCCTTCACCGACGTGTACACCGACAAGGCCCGGCAACAGGCTGATGCCGTCGACCAAAAGCTGGCCAATGGCACTGCCGGGCGGTTAGCTGGCATGGTTTTGGGTATAAAAGACGTGTTGAGCTACACCAATCACGGCCTGCGGGCGGGCAGTCACATCCTGAACAACTTTACGGCTCAGTTTACCGGAACGGCGGTGCAACGCCTGATTGATGAAGATGCGATCATAATCGGTCGGCAGAACTGCGATGAGTTTGCGATGGGATCATCCAACGAAAATTCGGCGTTCGGACCGGTGCGTAACGCGGCCGATACTGACCGGGTGCCGGGTGGTTCATCGGGTGGTTCGGCGGTGGCGGTGCAGGCTGGTTTGTGCTTAGCGTCTATCGGTTCCGACACGGGTGGTTCGGTGCGGCAACCAGCCGCTTTTTGTGGCGTCGTCGGTCTGAAACCCACATACGGCCGCATCAGCCGCTGGGGCCTGGTAGCGTACGCATCTTCATTCGACTGCATTGGGCCAATTACCAACAATACCGACGATGCGGCCCTGCTACTCGAAATAATGGCCGGTGCCGACGCGTTTGATAGTACCGTTTCCGACCAGCCGGTGGATAACTATGTGGATAACTCATCGCCCGATGGTGGCAATCAATTAAAACCAGTACGCATTGCCTACATCCGCGAGGGAGTCGATAGTTCGGGCGTGTCGTCTGCTATTCGGTTGGCGACAAAACGTAAATTAGACGAACTGAAGGCGGCTGGTCATACCGTGGAGCCGGTCGATTTTTCGCTGCTGGCGTACCTGTTACCGACGTATTACATCCTGACAACGGCGGAGGCCAGTTCCAACCTGTCGCGGTTCGATGGCGTCCGCTACGGCTACCGCAGTGCGGGGGCGACGGATCTGACGTCGCTTTACAAAAAGAGCCGGACGGAAGGATTCGGGGCTGAAGTACGTCGACGGATTTTGCTGGGTACGTTTGTGCTGAGTGCCAGCTACTACGATGCTTATTACACCAAAGCGCAGCAGGTCCGGCGGCTGATTCGGGAAGAGACGGAGCGGATTTTTGCCGACTATGATTTTCTAATTTCGCCTACCACGCCCACCACGGCATTTCGGCTGGGTGAGAAATCGGATGGGGACCCGCTACAGATGTACTTAGCCGATATTTTTACCGTTCAGGCTAACGTGGTGGGGTATCCGGCTTTGTCAGTTCCGAACGGAGTGGATGAACAAAACCTGCCCATCGGCCTGCAAATTATGGCTCCACCGTTCGCCGAAAAGCAGTTATTGGCGTTGGGGAGACAACTGTACCCCCCACCCCCTAAAGGGGGCTTTATAACTTAGCTACTGCGGTAGCTAATCCGGTGTCTAAGTCTGTAAAGCCCCCTTCAGGGGCGGTCGGCCGCTGCCGGTGGGGGTAAATCTAAAAACATAAACACCTAAACCGATACTCATGCTGAGCCTGAACCGTAGCTTGTGGAGAATCTGGATAACAGGCGCGATAAGCGTACTGGGTTGCCAATACACGACACTGGCGCAAACACCCGCTCAACCGGCCGTTGCCGATACGGCGGTCGTGGTAGAAGTTGTCTCCGATGTGCCGACCATCCCCGAAGCACTGATTCGGGAGCGGCTGGCCGGTTTGCAGCAGACCATTCCGCTGCCGTACCACAAAACCATTCACCAGTTTATCGACTATTTCACCTTCCGAAAGGCCAGTTACATCAAAACGCAACTGGAACGGATGCCGATTTACTTCACGCTCTACGAACGGATGCTGGCCAAATACGACCTGCCCGACGAGCTGAAATACCTTTCGATGGTGGAATCCGCCCTGAATCCACGGGCTATCTCGCGGTCGGGCGCGGGCGGGTTGTGGCAGTTCATGCCCGGTACCGGTCGCGAACTGAAACTATACCAGGACGAATACGTAGACGAACGCATGGAGCCCGTTAAGTCGACCGAAGCGGCCTGCAAATACCTGCGCGATCTGTACAATACTTTTGGGGACTGGGAACTGGCCCTCGCCGGGTATAATTGCGGTCCGGGGGCCGTACGCCGGGCCATGCGCCGGTCTGGGGGTGACACCTTCTGGACGATTTATGACGCCTTGCCGAAAGAAACCCGGTCGTACGTGCCGCTGTTCGTGGCCCACGTCTACATGCTGAATTACGCCAATGATCACGGCATCGTAGCCGAACGGATTGAATACCCGATTCCGTTCGATACGATTTTGGTAAACAGTTATTTCAACGTGCAGACCTTCGCCCGCCTGAGCCGGATGGACCCTGTCGATTTACAGAAACTCAACCCGCACATCACTACCGACATGCTACCCGATTACACCCGGAACTTCATGCTGCGGGTGCCGAGTGAGCAGTTCGACTACTTCACCGCGCACCGCCGGGCCATCCTGGATTCGGCCACTAAACTGCCCAACCAGACGGAGCACGTATTGCTAGCTAACAGCGAGACGGTACGTTACGATAACGAGGACTTGAAACGGTACGACCGAATCCCCGCTCCGGTGGACGAATCGAAGCCGGTCGTGGAAGCCGTGATGAAAGCCGCCGATAAAGCCGCTGCCGTAGCTGCCGTCAATCAGGCAGACGTGGAAGATGATATTGAAACGGTGGTGAAACGCAAGCCGCGCAAGCAGGTCTACGTCGTGCGCCGGAAGGATAATTTAGCTGACATCGCCGACCGGTTCGACGTGGAGGTGTACGATCTGAAACGGTGGAATCACCTGCATTCGACCCGATTACACACCGGACAGCATGTCGTGTTGTACCGTGAAGCGGCCGAAACCCGCGTGGAGCGGTTAGCCGTGCAGGGGTCAGCGAAAGCCCGCCACAAGACGGAAGTAGCCGTGCGTACGAAAACGTACAAAGCCCGCTATCACCTCGTGCAGGATGGCGATACCCTCTGGAACATCGCGCAGCGGTACGGCGGCATCCCCATCGACCGGCTCAAGAAACTCAACAAAATCCACGGCAACAGTTTACGCCCCGGTCAGAAACTGATTGTGGGGTGAGGTGTCTTTGTGATGGTTGGATGGGAAGTGCGAGGATATACGTTAGTATGTTGGGTATTTGTCTAAGAAATGCGTGTGTCATCTTTGGTCGACGAGCCGCATGGCCCGTAAAGCCACCGTTTGATTCGTTAGATGGCTTTTGGCTGACGGAATAAACGCCCCGGTCAGGCCAGTTTAGCTTCCATTTCTGGTTACGGCCGACAAAGAGCACTCTCAAAATGGTAAGGTCTTTATTCGTACTTCTCATTATTACTCTTAATTCATGTCAAATTCAGCAACGGTTTGGCAAAGAAAAGTGGAATCAACCGGGGGATTTGATGACTTTCCTTATCCGCAAATACATGATTGATGATCTCACTCATCATTATAGCTTGTAGCGCAAAACATATAAAGAGATAATCGGCCTTCTCAATCAGCCGCAGGAAGGACTCGATAATACAGGCCGGATTGCTTATACTATTGAGATTGATTATGGCGTAGAAGATCCGATTTACTCGAAAACACTTGTAATTAAGTTCTCCGAAGACTCCGTAGCAACTGGCTACTATGTTCACGAGTGGAGAAAGTAAACAATTCGCGTGTGGTAGCTTCCTGCTGATAGAAAGCCCGTCCCGGTTTGGCAGATTTTGGGAGGTTCTATTTGAATGCAGTTGCAGACACTCCTTCCTTTCCTACCTTTATAAGGCATGACCATTGATAAATACCCACTAAAAGCGGAAAGCAGCTTAACTGTATTTGAGTTTGTAAGCGAAGGGGATAACGGGCTCATACGTAAACTCATTCAATTTCAGGAAACCAATCAGCTAAGCGTATCCAACCTCGCCTTCGGCGACAAAAATTCAGAGACAGGAGAGATTGACAATTTGATTGTGTCCAATAATGGAGACACGGAAAAGGTGCTTGCCACTGTTGTAGCAGCCTTATATGCTTTCTTTGATAAGCATCCCGACGTGTTTGTATATGCCACCGGTAGCACAAAAGCCCGAACCAGATTGTACCGTATAGGCATCACTCGCTTCTATGACGAGATGGTCAGAGATTTTGACCTCTATGGCCAATTGGGAGATGAATTCTACGAGTTTGAGGTTGGTAAAGAGTATACAGGCTATTTAGCTCAGCGAAAATTCAATTAACTTTCAGACGCATGAGAACCGTTCAAGAACTTAATGACAACAAGGTGCCTATTGTACGAATTGATCCCTCGTTAGAACAGGACCGTGACAAAGTACTATTCCCAGACAAGCTGGCTAAAGCTAATGAAATGCTCAAAAATGCTAAGTTGCCGAACCGAAAGCGGCCAAACTGACTAAACGATCCGCAAATACCTTGGCGTTGATTCGGTAAATCAGATTGTGTTCTTGGGATAGCTCCGCGCGGACATCATGGGTTTGCGTCTGTTTACCGCTTACCTTCGTTTATAAAACGCACCAGATTTTTAGTACATGATTGCTTACATCGACGGAACATTAGCCTACAAAGAACCGACTTACGTGATTATCGACGTGGGTGGCATTGGCTACGAATTACACATCTCCCTGCAAACCTATTCGACGCTGCCCGCCGGTGATAAATCGTGCAAGCTGTTTACCTATCAGCACATCCGCGAGGATATTCAGGCGTTGTACGGCTTTGCGTCGGCCGACGAGAAATACCTGTTTCTGGATTTGCTGAGCGTGTCCGGCATCGGTCCCAACTCCGCCTTGGTGATGCTGTCGTCCATGACCTCGCAGGAGCTGCGGCAGGCCATCGTTTCGGAGAACGTCCGTACGGTGCAGTCCATTAAAGGTATCGGCCCCAAAACGGCGCAGCGGGTGATTCTGGAACTGAAAGACAAGATGAAGAAACAGGGGCTGGTGGCGTCTGAAGTGCCCGGCTACCGGCAGACGGTCAATCCCGTGCGTGACGAAGCGTTGGCCGCCTTAGTGGCCCTCGGTTTGCCCAAAGCAGCCGCCGAAAAGAACCTCGATACCATTATCAAACAGTCCGACGGGAACCTTACGGTCGAGGACCTCATCCGTCAATCCCTCCGATAGTTTAAAAAGTTACCCTGCGGTAAACGATTGGCGCGGTTTTGGCCGTTTGAGGGATAGACCCGTCATCTTTTGGACAACCGGGGCGCGGGAAGGGGCTGATATGATCGAAGAAGCCGCGCCCACCGGAACCACCTATACCACCGAACTGAAGTATCCCACATGGTGAACCGTTACACCATCCGTCTGCGCTTTTTCTGGTTTGGTTGCTATTGCCTGATTGCACTCAGCAGTTTATCACTAACCGCGTGGGGACAAACCCCGGCGCGTCGTCCGGCCCAAAACCGGCGTGGAACCACTGTAATACCCAAAAATCCGGCCGATTCGGCGCGGCAACAGGCCGCACAGGCCATTCGCGACCGGGCCGACAGTGTGCGGGCCGCGCGTAATGCCGCCCGGCGCCCAACCATTCGCTGGACCGACCGCTACGCTACCCGGTTTGGTAACCGGAACCCGTCGTCTCCATTTATCCTGCGTGATCCCAAAGCGGTCAATACCGATGTTCGGCTCGACCCGGCGGGGCAGTTGTCGGTGTATGAGCGCATCGGGCAGAGTAGTTTATTGCAGCCAACCGCGCCCGTGAGTGCTACCTCGCCCGCGTCGGGTGGCCTGCCGTATCGCCCGGCGGAGACGGTGCCGTTTTCGGCGTACAGTCAGTTGCAGAATCAGCGGGCGCAGCAGAGCGTCTGGCGCGAATACGGTGCCCGGCGCGACGGGCAAAGTGCCGTCAGCGGTCGAGGGCTGATTCCCAAACTCGAACTGCCGCCCATTGTGGACCGGCTGTTTGGGGGCAGTAACATCGACTTCAAGCCCAACGGTTTTGTGACGCTCGATTTTGGCTACCTGCACCAGTTTATCGACAATCCGGCCATTCCGGTGCGGCAACGGCGGCAGGGGAACCTGAACTTCAACGAGCAGATCAACATCAACTTCAACGGTAAAATCGGGGAGCGGCTCGGGCTGCTGGCCAATTTCGATACTAAGGCCAGTTTCAATTTCGAGAACGCGCTGAAACTCAGCTACCGGCCAACGGGTTTGCTGCCCAACCTGCCGGGTTTGCCGGGCGCACCAGCCGTTCCTACGCTGCCGACTGCGCCCACGTTTGGCCTGACCAAACCGGCTATTCCGCAGTTTGCACCCCAGAACGAAAACATTCTTCAAAACGTGGAGGTGGGCAACCTGAGCTGGAAACTGAACAGCCAGTTGATTCCGGGCGTGCAGAACCTGTTCGGCTTAAAAACGGATTTGCGGTTCGGCAAACTGAACGCCACGCTGGTAGCCTCGCAGCAGCGGTCGCGCCGGGCCGAAATCGTGCTGCGCGGAGGGGCCACCAACCGGCAGTTCGACATCCGGGCCGATCAGTACGACGAAAACCGGCACTTCTTTCTATCCCAGTATTTCCGGTCTATTTACGAACGGTCGCTGAAGAGTTTGCCCGTGATTACGTCCGGCGTAACCGTGACACGTCTGGAGGTGTACGTGACAAACCGGACCAACACCACCGAAACACTGCGCAACATTGTGGGTTTTTCGGACTTGGCCGAGAATCAGCGGTTCAACGGCACCAGCCCCAGTTTACAGCCTATTCGGACAAACTTACCCGCCGATAATGCGGCCAACGGACTGTACGCCAAACTAAAAGCCAACGAAGCCATCCGGCAGGTCGACCAAACCACCGACTTGCTGACTAACACCTTCGGCCTCACCAAAGGCCAGGATTACGACCTGCTGCGGGGGGCGAAACGCCTGACCGAACGGGAGTATAAATTTCAGCCGGAACTGGGCTACATCTCGCTCGTGACACCCCTGCGCAACGACGAGGTGCTGGCCGTATCCTACGAATACACCCTCAACGGGCAGCGGCATCAGGTGGGCGAACTCACCGAAGATTACCAGAACCGGCCCGCCGATCAGGTGCTGGTGCTGAAACTGCTGAAGTCATCGACCATCCGCAACAACGTGCAGTTGCCGCAGTGGGATTTGATGATGAAAAATATCTACTCGCTCAACACCACGCAGGTGGCGCGGCAGGGCTTTCAGTTGCGCATCATCTACCGCGACGATTTAACCGGTCTCGACAACCCGACTTTGCAGGACAGTCCGCTGGCGGGTCGGCAATTGGTCGACGTGTTTCAGATGGACCGGCTGAATTCGCAGTTAGACCCGCAACCGGATGGTAACTTCGATTTTGTCGACAACGTAACGGTCGACAGCCGGGCGGGTAAAGTGATTTTCCCCATTCTGGAACCGTTTGGGTCGTACCTGAACGCGCAGTTCAACAACGATCCGAATGCGGCTATCGACCGGGCGAAGTACGTCTTCAACACGCTGTATCGCTCTACGCTGTCAGACGCTATCCAGGTAACGGATAAGAACAAATTTTTCCTGCGCGGCTCATTTCAGTCGGCAACGGGGCAGGAGGTGCCGCTGCCGTACGGCGTTAATGCGGCTTCGGTGCAGGTAACGGCGGGCGGGGTGCCGCTCACGGCCGGTACCGATTACGTGGTGGATGCCCAACTGGGTAAACTGCGCATCCTGAACGAAGGGGTGACCAACTCCGGGCGTGAGGTGCGCATTTCGTACGAACAGCCCGACCTGTTTCAGAACCAGATCCGTACGCTGCTCGGTGCCCATTTAGACTATGCCCTCAGCCCCGACGTCAGCGTTGGTTTTACGGCCATGCGCCTGCGCGAAACCCCGGCGGGCTACCTCACCCGCGTTGCCATCGGCAACGAGCCGGTGAACAATACAATTCTGGGCGTGAACGCGACGATCCGCAAGGATGCGCCCGGCCTGACGCGGCTGATTGACAAACTGCCGTTCCTGCAAACCAAAGAAATGTCGACGATTGCGTTTCAGGGCGAAGTGGCGACGTTGTTGCCGAGTGTGGCCCCGCGCACGAACGACAACTCGTTTATCGACGATTTTGAGGCTTCGCGGACCATTTTCGACCTCACGCGCCAACCCACGCGCTGGCGGCTGGGGTCTACTCCGCAGCAGTTTCCGCAGGGATCATCGGTGGACCCGCTGCCGTTTGCCTACCGGCGTGCCCGCATGTCGGTCTACACCGTCGATCAGACAATTTACCAGCCGGGTCTCGGTACCAATGGCACCGGAACCAACCTGACCGATGCCGATAAACAGAACGTGTATGAGCGGTACTTTCTGCCGACCGACATTTTTCCGGGTCGTTCGGCGCGGCAGATTCAGTTGCCCGAAAACGTGCTCGACGTGGCGTATTTTCCGACCGAGCGTGGTCAGTACAACTACAACACCAATCTGAATGCTGATGGCACGCTCCCCAACCCGCGCCAAAACTTCGGAGCGGTGACGCGGGCGGTGGCGTCGGATATCGACTTCGATAACGCCAACATCGAAAACATCACGTTCTGGATGCTCGATCCGTTCATCAACCGGGCCGACGGCGTGGTGCGCGTCAGTCCTGATCCGACGAAAAACATCAACAACACGACGGGGGGGAGACTGGTATTCAACCTCGGCGACATCTCGGAAGATGTCATCAAGAACAGCCGGTACGACTTTGAGAATGGATTACCCGTCAGCAACGACTCGGCCGCTATTGCCTCTAACCGCGTGGCTACGGTCACTCAGACCCCCTGGGGCAAGGTCACCAATCAGCAGTTCGTCACCAATGCGTTTACCAATCAGGCGGGGGCGCGGGCGTTGCAGGACGTTGGTCTGGATGGCCTGAGTGACACCGAAGAGCGATCATTTTTTGCCAATTACCTGAACGCCGTCCGGTCGCGGGTGACCAATCCCGACGCGCTGAACACCATTCTGAATGACCCCTCAGGCGATGACTTTCAGTTTTACTTAGGCGAGCAGGCAGATTCGGTCAAGTACATCATTGCGCGGTACAAGCGGTTCATGGGCATGGAAAACAACTCGCCCGAATCGACCAACAACACGAATGCCTACACCACACCAGCCTCCACGAACCTGCCCGACGGCGAAGATTTGAACATCGACAATACCATCAACGACAACGAAGCTTACTACGAATACCCTGTCGATCTGCGGCCGGGGCAACTCGAAGTGGGCAAAGGATACATTGTTGATAAAGTGGTAGTAAATACACCGAACGGACCGGCTACCTGGTACCAGTTTCGGATTCCGGTGCGGCAACCGGCCAGCAAAGTAGGCAACATCAACGGCTTTAAATCCATCCGGTTTATGCGGATGTACCTCACCGATTTTGACCAGCCGGTCGTGCTGCGGTTCGCGCAGTTGCAGATGGAGGCCAATCAGTACCGCAAATACGCCGGCGACCTGACGCAGCGGGGCCTCGCCGAAGTACCCGAACCATACGACGCGCAGTTTAAGGTGTCGGTGGTGAACATCGAGGAAAACAGCCAGCCAGACGCGCAGGTTGGCGACAAAAAATACGTATACACGGTGCCGCCGGGCTTCATCCGCGACCGTGATTATACACAGCTCAACAGCGTTGAACTGAATGAGCAGTCGATGGCGCTGGCGGTAACAAACCTCCGCGACGGCGACTCGCGCGGTGCGTTCCGGCTGACGAACTACGATTTCCTGTTCCGCAAACGGCTGAAGATGTTTATTCACATGCACAACCCTACCAACGAAAGCGGTCAGGTGAGTGCGTTTATGCGGATTGGTACCGACTTTACCGACAACTACTACGAAATCGAAATTCCCCGGTTGCAGGCTACGCCGGAAGGTGTACAGCCCGACACGCAGGTGTGGCCCGACAGCAACCAGTTAGACCTCGCCATTAGTGAACTGATTGATCTGAAAGCCGCCCGGAATACCGAACGGGGGCGTACCTCGGCCCTGACGTATTCGCGCCCATCGTCCACCGGTCGCTACGTCCTGAGTGTGGTGGGTAACCCGGATTTAAGCTCGGTGCAAACCGTGATGATTGGGGTGCGTAACCCCCGTTCGGCCGACGAGCAGGCCAAAACGTTCACGATCTGGACGGATGAATTCCGCTCGAACGGCTACGATCAGACGCCGGGCTATGCGGCTATTGGTACGGTAAACGCCAAATTAGCTGATTTTGCCACCGTTACGGCGTCGGGCCGGATTGAGACGTTTGGCTTTGGGGGCGTGCAGACCCGCGTGGGCGACCGGGCGCGGGACAATACCACCGAGTTTGGCATCACGTCGGCCATTCAGGTGGATAAGCTGTTGCCGCAGCAGTGGGGCTTCCGGATTCCGCTGTACGTGAACTACGATTCCCGGCGCATTGCTCCGCACTTTAACCCGCTCGATCCTGATACCCCGCTGACGACCTCGCTGGGAACCCTGCCCGAAGGACAACGCGAGTCGTACCGGCGGCTGGTGGAAGACAATACCGTGCGCCGGGGCCTTAACCTCTCGAACGTGCGGAAGGTAAAAACCGCTGCCAACGCCAAATCGCATTTTTACGACTTCGAGAATTTAGCCTTCTCGTACGCCTTCAACGACAGCCGCCGGACCAATATCCAAACCGCCGAGTACGTGCAGCGGCAAACGCGGGGTGGTATTTCGTACACGTTCAGCAGTCAGCCCAAGCCGTTCGAGCCGTTCAAAAACGTACAGAGCCTGCAACGGAAATACCTGCTCTGGCTCAAAGAATTCAATCTTACCCTGCTGCCGACGCTGGTTGCCGTGCGTACCGATGTCGATCGCAGTTTTATCAAAACGCAGTACCGGGCCGCCGACCTGACGACGGATGGTCTGAAGCCACAGGTCGAAAAATATTTCCTCTTCAACCGGTATTACGACCTGAGCTGGAACCTGACGCGTAACCTCGTGATGTCGTACCGGGCGGTGGCCAACTCGATTATCGACGAGCCGCAGGGCGAAATCAACACGCAGGCCAAGAAGGATTCGGTCCTGCGGAGCATCGCCAAACTGGGCCGGATGAAAAACTTTACGCAGGACATCAACTTCACGTACCGGATTCCATTAGATAAATTCCCGGTGCTGGACTGGATTCAGGCCGACGCCAATTACCGCATCGGCTACCAGTTTCAGGCCAACTCGTTTGGTCTCAAAGATTCGTCGGGGGTGGTATTTGGTAACGTACTGCGCAACAACCGGGAGCAGGGCCTGAACGGGCGCATCGATTTGATCCGGCTCTACAACAAGGTGCGGTACCTGCGCTTTGCCAACTCGCCCAACCCGGTCCGCCGGAACATTGCCCGCAACCCCGGCGACATTGAGGACATTCAACGGTCGGAGAGCAAGGTGCTGAAGAGTTTCACGCGGGCGCTGCTTACCGTGCGCGGCATCAATTTCAGCTACGTCGTGCAGGAATCGACCGTGCTGCCGGGCTTTCTGCAAAGTCCGAAGTTTTTTGGGCTGGCCCCCGGCGGAGCACCGGGGCTGGGGTTTGTGCTGGGTAGTCAGGACCGGTCCATTCAGGTGAAAGCCGCCGAACGGGGGTGGACCTCGCGCAGTACGGTGCAGAATACAGCATTCCAGCAAACGCTGGCCAAGACGTTTACGGCCCGCACCACGCTGGAGCCGTTCAAGGATTTCCGGATGCAGATCGAAGCCCGCTACACCCGCGCCGACTCGTATCAGGAGTTTTACCGGCCCGATTCGACGGGGCAGTTTGCCTCGCAGAGTCCGTTGCGCAATGGTCAGTTCAGCATGTCGTACCTGTCGTTCCTGACCTCATTTTCCGGGATTCGGAAAGATAACACGTCGCCCATTTTTGAGAAATTCGAGCAGTACCGGGCCATCATTCAGCAGCGGTTGGAGCAGACCAACCCGAACGTGGCCGAGAACAAAGGGACCTACAACAAGAACTCGCAGGACGTGCTGATTCCGGCGTTTTTTGCGGCCTACAGCGGTAAAGACCCCAGCAGCGTGAAACTCTCGCCGTTTTACAGCATTCCGCTGCCCAACTGGCGCATCGACTACAACGGTCTGACGAACCTGCCGTTTTTCAAGAGTCGGTTCGGGTCGTTTGTGCTCACCCATCAGTACGCATCGACCTACAGCGTGGGCAACTTCACTTCGTCGCTGAACTACGGGGCGCAGTACGTGAACCTGCTGGTGCAGGATTTGCCCTATGCATCCATCAGCAGTTTCGATAGCCCCGCCCGGCAGTTCATTCCGGTCTTTGTGATGAGTACCATCACCCTGTCGGAG
>JBBQLG010000017.1:0-63602 GCA_038327655.1 Cytophagales bacterium | reverse complement strand
CCGATCTTATTACCCGGCGGGCCATTCCCACCCGTACCATCGACTACCTCGACCCATTTCTGTTCCTCAATCACCACGGTCCGCAGCATTATCCGGCCAATAACCGGGGGCTACCGTTTGGTCCGCATCCGCACCGGGGTTTCGAGACCGTGACGTTTATTCTGGCTGGCGACATTGCCCATAAAGACACGGGCGGAGCCGAAAGCGTTATTCAGGCGGGCGGTATTCAGTGGATGACGGCGGGCAGCGGCCTGATTCACGCCGAAGTCTCGTCCGAGGCATTCAAGGCAGTCGGCGGTGATCTGGAGATTTTACAACTCTGGGTCAACCTGCCCGCCCGCTATAAAATGACCAAACCAGCCTACATTGGCCTGCAAAAAGACGCCATTCCGGTAGTAGAAGCCGATAGCGGACGTGTACAGATCCAGGCGATTTCCGGTGATTGGGACACGGTGCATGGCCCCGTTACGCCCTTGACAGACATCAAACTGGCGACCCTGACGTTCCGAAAGGAAGGCAAACTAACCGTTGATGTCCCCGCCGAACAAACGGTATTTTTCTACATCGTGCGGGGTGACCTGCTGGTAAATGGCCAACCGGCGGAGTCGTTTCACCTGCTGGAATTCGACCACGATGGGACCGACATTCAAATCGAAGCCCTGACGGATGCCGTTGTGCTCTTCGGTCAGGCTACGCCCTATAATGAGCCGGTGGTATCGCAGGGACCCTTTGTGATGAATACCGAAGCCGAAATCCGCGAGGCTTATCAGGATTATCAGGCGGGGAAACTGGGTGTCTGGCAGTAAAGGTTAGAACCCGAACTTCTACCGCAAAGGCGCAAAGGAGAGCGCAAAGAACGCGGAGTATATTTCTCCTTGCGCTCTTTGCGCCCTCCTTTGCGCCTTTGCGGTTTAAACCCTACACGCTTATCTTCTGCAAATTCCTGTAGCTGGTGGCAATGGCTTCCAGCGGGGGATTCTGACATACATCCTGCTCCACAAAATAGTGCGTCATACCCGCCGTTTTGCGGGCGTCGAAGATGCGCTGGAAGTTGATCGAACCTGTACCTACTTCGGCAAATTCGCGTTTTTCGGTTTTCGCCATGTCCTTCACGTGCCAGAGCGGGTACCGGCCGGGATCTTTCTTGAACAGCTCAACCGGGTCTTTACCGGCAAACGTAGCCCAGTAAATATCCAGCTCTAATTTAACCAGCTTCGCGTCGGTCTGCTTCAGAATCATGTCGTAGGGCATCTGACCATCCAGCTCTTTAAACTCAAAATCGTGGTTGTGGTAGGCAAACTGAATACCACCCGCCTTACACGCTTCGGCCGATCGGTTGAACAACTCGATGTGGCGTTTGTAATCGTCGATTTTGGTACGCTCGGCGGGGAACAGATACGCCCAGACCATGTATTTCTGACCGGCAACGGCGGCATCTTCTACCGCCCGTTTCCAGACGTCGGACTGGGATTGGGTATCCTTGGCATCCTTAAACAGGCCGCTGTTGTAGTGGCCACTTGGCGTCGACAGGCCGAGACTTTTCAGATAAGCCGCATACTCTTTGGGCGTTTTACCAAAAAACTTACCGTCGGCATACCCAAACGATTCGACTTCTTTGTAGCCAATCTCGGCTACTTTCTTCAGCGTACCGTCCGGGTCTTTGCCCATAGCCTCCCGAAGCGTGTACAATTGCAAACCCGGATTGCCGGGGGCTTTGGCAAATAAATCAGCCTTTGCCAACAGAGCCGCCGAGGTGGCTAAGGCAGAGGTTTTGAGAAACTGCTGGCGGGAAATCTTGCCGAAGAGTGTCATAGACGGGAGTTGTGGGTTTTAAGAATGAACTGTGTTTGTCCTCACCCCAAAAGGGGCTTCACGACTTGGTCACTAAGTTGGTAAAGTCCGGCAGCGGCCGACCGTCCTTTAGGGTTGGGGTATTTTACTTGCCAATAGCGGCTGTCGTCGTAATCTGATCGGTATTGCTGATAAAGGCAATGCGTTTGCTGTCTGGTGACCACGACGGGGTATTGATTGTGCCCTGCCCTCCATAGACATACGCCAGCACCCGAAGTTTAGTCGCGTCGGGTTTACCGTTCACAATGGGCATCAACCGGAGGTATACATGCTTATAAAATGGGTGGTCGTTGGGTTTGACGTCCTGCCCGAACGACAGGATAACGATAGACTTGCCATCCGGCGATACGTGCGGAAACCAGTTATTGAACTCGTCGTTGGTAATCTGTTCCTGTTCGCTGCCGTCGGTTTTCATGCGCCAGACCTGCATCAAGCCGCTACGAACCGAGTTAAAGTAGATGTACTTGCCGTCGGGCGAGTATTCCGGCCCGTCGTCTAAGCCCACCGCTGTCGTCAGGCGTTTTTCGGGGCCACTCGCTGCCGGAACGCTATAAATGTCGTAATCGCCGTTACGCTCACCCGTAAACGCCAGCATTTTGTTGTCGGGTGACCAGCCGTGAAAATACGAGTGACCAACAGGCGTCACCTGTTTCGGCTTGCCCCCGCTGACGGGTACGGTGTACACAATGGATTTGTTGTCAGACGCCGGACTGCTGGCACTGATGGCCAGCATCTTGCCGCCGAACGACAGCGCATGGTCGTTGTTGTTGTTCGTGACGGGTTCGGTGTTCAGCAGGGTAGGGGTCCGTTTGGCCAGGTCGAAGCGGTACAACAGGCCGCTGCCGTTGTAAATCAGTGTTTTGTTGTCGGGCGTCCAGTTGGGGGCTTGTATCGAACCGGTTGCCTGATAAATAACCTCCCGATGACCGGTCGTAACATCCATCAGTTCGAGGTTGCTGCCAATGTATTCGCGGTAGGGAACCGCACCGTCCCGGATGGGTACGATGATGCGGACGTTGTGAAACTCGGCCTGCTCCGACACGTCTTTATTGTGCGAACAGACGAATAAACCGACGTACACCTCATCGCCCAACGCTACATCGGTAACCTGCGTCGTCACGAAGGGGTCACCGGCCCGGGCAACGGACATGGTGTAGGTGTTGCCTTTGCGAGCGAGTTGTACCACGTCGGCGGCTGTGATGGCCGAGCGGGATTCTTCGGTAGGCCCATTCGCCGTGCGCCGGAACTGGAGTGAGGTCAGGCCGTCGCCGTGAACAGCCGCGCTGATGTGGGTAGCGCCGGAATCGAGTGAGGAGCGAACCATCCAGCCGAATTTCCGGTGCGGGTCAACGCCTTTGCCCAGCAGTTTGCCGTTGGTTTGCAGGATAAAATCACCTTTCATTTGTTTCCAGACGAATCGAAACTCGTCGTGGTTGGCCCAGATGTTCGTGCCGGAACCCTCGATGGTATACGCCTGACGGTCGGCCTGATACGCGGCTTTACCCGGTCGTTTTACGTTGCCAACATCCGTCTGTCCGTCAAACTGGCCAACGGGCGTGGCAGACTGTGCGGTGGCTAAGCCAGCCGTAAGCATGAGCAGGCCAATCGAATGGCTGAGCGCACGACGTGCCCTGCTGCCGACTTGTGTCGTGTTCATAACAGGAAGAAAAGTTAAGGGTAAGGAATAGTAAGGTCAACTAACGGAAGGCTGCAGGCCTTCCGTTTTACTTAGATCGTCAGCTTTTTCATTTCTTTCACCGCATAATCGACCGCCCGCGCCGTGAGGGCCATGTAGGTCAGCGACGGGTTTTGGGTGGAGGTGGAGGTCATGCAGGCACCATCGGTCACAAACACATTTTTTGCCTGGTGCATCTGATTGTGGGCATTGAGGATGGACGTTTTCGGGTCCTTACCCATCCGCGCACCGCCCATCTCGTGAATATCCAGACCGGGTGCCTGTTTGGAGTCGCGGGTGCGGATGTTGGTGAACCCGGCCATCGTGAACATCTCCGTGAGCTGCTCGTGGTAGTCCTTAATCATCTTCTCGTCGTTGTCGTCGTAGGCCATCGAGATGCGCAGTTGCGGAATGCCGAACGGATCTTTTTGGACCGAATCGAGGGCAACGAAGTTGGTTTCTTTCGGGATGGTTTCGCCCATCATGTGCGATCCCACGTACCAGCCGCCCAGCTTTGGATTCAGTAAACTGGCTTTCAAATCGGCTCCCACGCTGTTCTGATCGCTGTAGGAATTGCGGCCCGCCGAGAAGCCCGACGCGTAGCCCCGCAGAAAATCGGTTTCCTGCGCCATTACGTTGCGGAACCGGGGAATGTAGGGGCTGTTGGGCCGTTTGCCTTCGGTGGTCGAGTCCAGAAAACCGTCGTACTGCGCCGAGATCCCCGCCCGGTAATTGTGGAACGCCACGTACTTGCCCAACACGCCACTGTCGTTACCCAGCCCGTTGGGGAACCGGTGCGAGGTGGAGTTGAGCAACACTAAGTTGGTGTTGATGGCAGCCGCATTCACGAAGATGATGCGGGCGTAGTACTCCGTCATCTGTTTTGTGTTGGCATCTACCACCCGAACGCCGGTTGCCTTGCCAAGTTTGTCGTCGTAGATAACCGAATGCACAACGGAGTCGGGCCGGAGGGTCATTTTGCCGGATTTTGCCGCCCACGGAATGGTGGAAGCATTGCTGCTGAAATAGCCGCCGTAGGGGCAACCCCGCTCGCAGATGGTCCGGCGCTGACACTGCGCCCGGCCCTGCGCCGTATGAATTGGTTTTGGCTCGGTGATGTGAGCTGCCCGGCCCATAATCACGTGACGATCCTGGTACTTTCCGGCAACTTTTTTGCTGAAGTAATCTTCGACGCAGTTCCACTCGTGGGGCGGCAGAAACTCCCCGTCGGGCAGCGTGGCCAGACCGTCTTTGTTACCCGAAATACCCGCGAATTTCTCCACGTAGCTGTACCAGGGCGCAATGTCTTTGTAGCGAATGGGCCAGTCGACGGCAAACCCATCGCGGGCGGGACCCTCAAAATCAAAGTCGCTCCACCGCTGCGTCTGCCGTGCCCACATCAGCGACTTCCCGCCGACCTGGTAGCCGCGAATCCAGTCGAAGGGCTTTTCCTGCACATAGGGATGTTCGGCATCTTTCACGAAGAATTGCTCCGTACCCTCGTAAAACGCGTAACATTTGCTGATGATCGGGTTGGCATCCCGAACATCTTTGGTGAGCTGGTTGCGGTGCTCGAACTCCCAGGGGTTTTTCATACCGGTGGGGTAGTCGATGATGTGTTTCACGTCGCGGCCCCGCTCCAGCACCAGCGTTCGGAGTCCCTTACCGGTTAGTTCTTTAGCCGCCCAGCCCCCGCTGATTCCCGACCCAACTACAATGGCGTCGTAGGTGTTGGCTTTTTTGGCATCTATCGCAAAATTGGACATGATTACTTGCCGGATGAAGTGGGAGAAACTGATTTAGTGGCAACGGGTACACAACCTTTGTAATAGCCCGGTGCCATCTGGAAATGGGTGAGGTTGGTCATCACGTATTCAGACGTCATGTAACCCCGAACGGTGAGGCCTTTGACGAGATTGTAAAACGCTTTCTGCTGCGGGTCGGTCGAGGTCATTATCGCTTTCACCACGTCTAAACGCTGCGCCGGGGTGCTGTCGGTAAACGACTGGCCGGTTGCTTTTTTGGCCAGATTGTCCACCGTCGTCAGGCCGTTGGCGAAGGTCGTCTGCGTGGTTTTGTCGTAGCAGTCGGCCACCATGCGCTGTACAAACAGGTTGACGCCCAAGCTTTTGGCACCCGGCGTATCGGTCGTCGGAATGATGGTTTCGACTAAATCAGCCAGCAGCGCGTCGGACGCGGGCGGCAGGGTGGGCAGGAGGGTGGCCTGGGTCCAGTTGCTGGCCCAGGCCGGGAGCGCGACCAATCCCAGGGTGGCCGCGGCTAAGTTTTTAAGGGCGATGCGTCTTTCCACAACGATGCTGGCTGGTTAGGTTTTCGTCAGCGACTAATGAGCAGGGCTGACCAAAAACGACAGAGACAAATTTACAAATGGTACTTCAGCAGGGACCAATACTATTTTAACCTTCTATCGACCCGCAACAGGACGCCTTTCTGGGTGCCAATGATAAAAAGTTAATCTGGCGCATTTGGTTCGTTTTAATGCAAATTAAACCACCAATCTTTATAGTTGCTACCAACTGAAGAATCATTGTCGGATTTGCATAATTCTGATCGGGGTACTATCGGTTGGCCTGCCGCTGTTCATAAGCCATCAGCGATTCCTTGATCCTGACCATTTCGTCGGCCGAAAAATCATCTTGGTAGATGCGCTTAAAAACAGCCGCTTTCAATTCCCCCGCCGACCAGTCCGGGTGCTGCCGACGGATAGCGCATTCGACGATTCGTCGCCCGTCGTTCATCATCTCAAATCCCATCTGAAACCGTTCGGTAACCGATTTAGCCATTAAAAATTGAGAGAACAGCCGGTCAACTTCAAGTGATGTATCAGTCATGGCAGGAATGCTTTAAAATCATTTAACCCCAATTGCCTGATCCAATTTATGACGTATTCTCTATCCAAAGCCGGGTAATCCCGAATCAGGTTGTTGATATCAAGCAGTTGTTGTTCGCTAAAGATCTGCTGAATCCAGATCAGTCTGGTGATCATTAAATCTTCAGGTGAAACGGTATTAAATGACAGTCTAAACAGCATCTGTAGGTGGAATATTTTGCCTCACGTAGTCAACCGCTTCTTGGGGTGTGTCAAAGAACCACTTATTTAAGTTGTCGTAAGTAGAGACAGTGTACCGGTTTTTGTTAATATACATGCACGGACAGTCATAAGTATAATGGCCGATCTTGTTCGTGTTTTGGCTTAAACACAAGCGTCCAAGACTAACGTAAGGGACGAGAAGCTGTAATTCGTCCGATTCCAAACACAGATCAAGCATTGCAATTGTTTTGCTTGAGTTAAAATGCGCTGGCTGCTCACTAAGCCGTTTTCGTATACTGATCCACACCGCTTTGATCTGCTCTTGCTCAGCCATATACACAACTCTGCTTTTTTGTAAGGATTTTTATTTGACCACTCGCGGGTATTGATAATGGAACTACGGCGGGTCGTTTCCATCTACAACGGAATGTTGCCGTGCTTTTTCTTCGGTAGGGTGGCGACTTTGTTTTCCAGCATCTTGAACGCCCGGATGAGTTTCTGGCGGGTCTGGTCGGGCGTGATGACCTCGTCGATGTAGCCCCGGTGGGCGGCCCGGTAGGGGTTGGCAAACTTCTCGGTGTACTCCTGCACTTTCTCCTGCAACTTAGCCGCCGGGTCCTCCGCTTCGGCGATTTCGCGCTTGAAAATGATCTCGGCGGCACCACCCGCACCCATCACCGCAATTTCGGCACCGGGCCAGGCGTAGTTCATGTCGGCCCCGATGTGCTTGGAATTCATCACGTCGTAGGCCCCGCCGTAGGCTTTGCGGGTGATGACCGTGACGCGGGGAACGGTGGCCTCGCAGAAGGCGTAGAGCAGTTTCGCGCCGTTGGTGATGATGCCGTTCCATTCCTGATCGGTACCCGGCAGAAAACCCGGCACGTCTTCCAGCACCAGCAGCGGAATGTTGAAACAGTCGCAGAAGCGGACAAACCGGGCTGCTTTGGTACTCGCGTCGATGTCCAATACGCCCGCCAACACGGCCGGTTGATTGCCCACTACGCCCACCGAACGACCGGCGATCCGGGCAAACCCCACGACGATGTTCTCGGCGAAGGTTGCGTGGACCTCCTGAAAACTACCCGCATCGACTACTTCGTCGATCACCTCGCGCATGTCGTAGGGTTGATTCGGATTATCGGGGATGATGGCGTTCAACTTCGGCCGTATTTCATTGCCCGACTCATACGCCAGCATCGGCGGCTCGTCTTCGCAGTTTTGGGGCACATAGCTCAGCAGTTGCTTAACCTGCTGAATACAGGCGACCTCGTTTTCGCAGGCGAAGTGCGTCACGCCCGATTTGGTGCTGTGCGTACTGGCACCGCCGAGTTCTTCGGCCGTTACTTCCTCGTGGGTGACGGTTTTAACCACGTTGGGGCCGGTCACGAACATGTAGCTCGTGTGCTCGACCATGAAAATAAAGTCAGTGATGGCTGGGGAGTAAACTGCCCCACCCGCGCACGGACCCATAACGGCCGAAATCTGGGGGATTACGCCCGATGCCCGCGTGTTGCGGTAAAAAATATCAGCATACCCCGCCAATGACAAGACGCCCTCCTGAATCCGGGCACCACCGGAGTCGTTCAGGCCGATCAGGGGGGCACCGTTCTGCATGGCGAGGTCCATGATTTTGCAGATTTTTTCGGCGTGGGTTTCCGACAGTGCCCCGCCAAACACCGTAAAATCCTGGGCAAAAACGTACGTCAGCCGACCGTTGACGGTGCCGTAGCCGGTTACGACGCCATCGCCGAGGTAATGTTCTTTATCTAAGCCAAAATCGCGGGTGCGGTGCATCACAAACTTGCCGATTTCCTCAAACGAACCGTCGTCCATCAGCAGGGCTACGCGTTCGCGGGCGGTGAGTTTGCCTTTTTTGTGCTGCGCGTCGATGCGGGTTTGTCCGCCACCCAGCAGGGCTTCGGCGTTTTTCTGGTCGAGAATGTCGGTTTTTGTGGGTTTATGGACATCGGTAGGTTTGGTGCCGGGCTGTGCTTCAGTTTGCATGGAGTCGGTTTTAGCGAATTCGGTATGGGCAAAGTTAATTTTTCTTTATGATTCCAACGGTTAAGGCTCGTTTTGTCTCCTTAGCGATAACTATTCCTGATAGTATGAAGAACTGGTACTTTCTTCTTTTCCTCCTGATGAGCATGTCGGTATGCGCTCAGGACAGTACTATTCGTTATTTGCGGCCTGCGTTAGTCATTTTGAAACTGGCTCCGCTGTGGTTGATCGATAATGACCCCGCTGTTATGGGTGGGGTAGAAGTTCGGACCGGGCCGCGAACGTCGGTGCAGACCGAGTTTGGGTACGGCGGACCGGGCTGGGGAACTCTGGGCAGTTCCTACCAACACGCTGGTACCTGGCGGATAAAAACAGAACTGCGGTTCTACCGGAATCAGTACCGGACAAATCGCCAGCGGAGCAGTCGGGTGTCGACTACGTACCCGCTGGGTAACTACCAGGCTATCGAAGTTTATGCGAAAATCCTGAATGTCAACCATGACTGGAATTATGGCGAGCCAGTAACAGGCCCCTCGGTGCCCGCAGTGGCGGTCGAACCAAGACGAACCCTTATCCGGCGCAATAGCCTGAGTCTAACCTATAAAATAGGACGGCAGTTTGGCTGGGCCGATAACGCGCATCAGGGAACGGCCCGTCTGCTGTGGGATGTTTACGCAGGCTTGGGCATTCGGCTGACTCACCAGACGAATGACAGCGACTGGAATACGCCGGGATATTCGGCCCGAAGGGTTATGGTGATATTTGATCGGTTTGACAACAATGGCTTCAAGATAGTACCCACCCTGACGGCCGGTATCAAACTTGGTTTTGCTTTGTGAAATGGCGTAAACAGTGCCGCGTTTGGTACCGCTATATAAGACGGCAACGTTAAATCTTCTGGTCAATTCCAACGGGTAGACCCGATTTTGTATCTTACATGAATAAACCCGGTTCTTTCCATGAACGCTCCACTCTTTCCACGCCAATGGCTGGCGTTGTTGCTGGTCTGGCTGTTGCTGGATGGCTGTTACCACCCCAGTCCCCCGCCTGAACCGACCGACAAGCGCAACGGCTACCGCCCGGTATATGCCGTCACCAACGCGCCCTTGCCAACGATTGCCACGCTGCCCCCCCAGCCGCTGCAAAAGCCCGGCAAAATTTACGTCCGGGGCGGCTACCTGCTCATCAATGAACAGAACCGGGGCCTGCACGTGATCGACAACCGCGACCCGGCCAAACCCGTCGCCCTGGGGTTTATCGACATTCCGGGTAATTACGATATGGCCCTGAAAGATACCACGCTATACGTGAACAGCGGAGTCGACCTGCTGGCCCTGAACATCAGCGACCCCACGCACATCCGGCTGGCCAAACGACTCGGTAATGTGCTACCCGCCGTGGATGCGTTTCCGGCGGCTACCCGCGTCTGGTTCGAGTGCGCCGACCCCGCCAAAGGCATCCTCATTGGCTGGGAACCGGCCCAACTCAACGATCCTAAATGCTACCGATAGCCCGACGCTTATGAAAATCAGTTATCAGCTACTCCTGTTGGTGCTCGTACTGACGGCCTGTCAGAAAGACGCCGGTGCGCCGACGTTGGACACGGGAACGGGCACCGGTACGGGCGGGTCGAAGGCCCGGTTCACCACCGTCGACAATCAGCTTTACGTGCTCTCGCGGCAGCAACTCGTCACCTACAACACGCAGTCGGGTACGAATCCGCTGCCCACCAGCACCATCGACCTCGGCGTGTCGCCCGAAACGATCTTTCCGTTCGGCAATTACCTCCTGCTGGGCACCCCAACCGGTATGCTCATCTACGACCGCAAGACCGATCCCAACCGGCCGGTGTACGTCTCCAAATACCAGCACATTAGTAGCTGCGATCCGGTGGTGGCGCAGGGTTCGTACGCCTACGCTACGCTCAGCAGCAGCAGCGTTTGCCGGTGGGGTACCAACCAGTTGGACGTGATTGATATCATCGACATCAAAAATCCCAAAGTGGTTAAGAGCATTCAACTCACCAATCCGCAGGGGCTGGGCATCGACGGGGCGGTGCTGTTCGTGGGCGAAGGCAGCTACGGCCTGCGGGTGTTCGACGTTACCAACCCGGTGTTCCCAAAGGAAACGCTGTACCTGAAAGACGTGAAAACGTACGACGTGATTCCGAATCAGAAAGTCCTGATCGTGACCGGCCGCGACGGGATTTACCAGTATTCGTACCAGAACCCGACGGATCTGAAACTGCTCAGTCAACTCCCCATCCAGCCATGAAATCCGCTTTATTTACCCTGATTCTGGCAGGCTGTGGTGTTGGTGCGCTGGCCCAAACCGTACTGCCCCCACCCGCCGAATTGCCCAAACGGGCCGTTACGCTGAAGCTGGGAGTGACGAGTTTGCTGGGACCGGATGCTACCGTGTCGGCTGGGGTAGAGTTACCCGTGGGGGCTTACAAAGCGTGGCAGATTGAGGGCGGATACGGCTGGTTCAATAGCCTGTTCAACGCCGACCGTGCCCGCTATGAGCATTCCAGTGTGGTGCAGGTACGGACCGAGTTCCGGTGGTATGGCTACGGCTATATGCCGAAAGGATTCGTGTCGCGGTCGATTGGGCCGTACTACGCCGTCGAACTGGCGGGCAAGCAGATCAACGTCCGCGATCAGGCGACGGTGGGGCGTAACTGCGTCGGGTTTAGCTGCGGTTATTTCGAGCGGATCGACCAGCCCGTTACCCGCTACACCCTGACCGGTTTTATAAAGACAGGCTGGCAGTTGGCGTTCGACAACAGGGCAAAAGACCCCCGTTTTGTGGCGGACCTATACGTCGGCATCGGTGCGGGGTATGCCTGGACCACCCGCACCCCGCTGACGCCAAACGGCAGTTCGGGAACGGATGTCTACTACAATGAACCCCGTTTTCTCGAACCTCGCGACCGGTTCGACGGGAGCCGATACTCCGCCAGCCTCGACTTCATCGTGGGTACCAAACTGGGTTACCGGCTCAAGACGCATTAAACCGAAAAAATAGGGGGTCGGGTCCGCACAAATTGCCGTTTTGGGTGTTTAAATGGGATAGGGGTAACCACCCATCACCACGACGAATGACTCAGACACTGAAAGACCTGACCCCCCGGCAGATTGTCGCCGAATTAGACCAGTACATCATCGGTCAGCACGAGGCCAAACGCAACGTAGCCATTGCCCTCCGCAACCGCTGGCGCCGGATGAATGCCGACCCCGCGATGCAGGCCGAAATTACGCCCAACAACATCCTGATGATCGGCGCGACGGGCGTGGGTAAAACCGAAATTGCCCGCCGTTTGGCCAAAATTGCCGACGCGCCCTTTACCAAAGTCGAAGCCTCCAAGTTTACTGAAGTGGGTTATGTCGGCCGCGACGTCGAGAGTATGGTGCGCGACTTGGTCGAGCAGTCGGTGAACATGGTCAAAGCCGCCCGTAAGGAACAGGTGAAAGTGCGGGCGCAGCAGGCCGTTGAGGACGTGATATTAGACATTTTGATTCCGTCGGTGAAAGCGGCTGTCCCGGCCACTACCGGTGTAGGCTTCAGCAACGGCGAGTCCGTGAGCGATGCGGATGCGGACCTGAATGAGCGCACCCGCGAACGGTTCCGCGACAAAATCCGCTCCGGCGAGATGGACGACCGCAAAATCGACATCGACGTGCAGCAGTCGCAGACCCCCAACATCGGCGTGATGGGCGGTTCGATGGATGAGCTTTCGATGATGAATATTCAGGAGATGATTGGCGGCATGATGCCCAAGCGCGGCAAGAAGCGCAAGGTCACCATTGCCGAAGCCCGCAAAATCCTGTTTGAGGAAGAGGCTGCCAAACTCATCGACATGGACGAGGTGAAGGAAGAAGCCATTCAGCGGGCACAGAACGCGGGCATCATCTTCATCGACGAGATTGATAAAGTGGCCGGTAACCGGTCCGGTGGCGGGGGCGGTCCCGACGTGAGCCGCGAGGGCGTACAGCGCGATTTGCTCCCGATTGTGGAGGGCAGCGCGGTGAACACCAAGTACGGTGTGATTCAGACCGACCACATCCTGTTCATTGCCGCCGGAGCCTTCCACGTGGCCAAACCCAGCGACCTGATTCCCGAATTGCAGGGCCGTTTCCCGATCCGGGTAGAACTACAATCGCTGTCCGAAGCGGACTTTTACCAGATCCTGAAAGAACCAAAAAACGCCCTCACCAAGCAGTACGTGGCTATGTTAGCAGCCGAAGGGGTCGAGTTGACCTTTGACGACGAAGCGTTGCACGAGATGGCGCACATTGCCTTCGAGGTGAATTTAGAGGTCGAAAACATCGGTGCCCGTCGGTTACAGACTGTCGTGGGGCATTTGCTGAACGATTTCATGTTCGACATTCCCGACGCCATCGGCCCCAACGCCAAAGTGACCGTCACCCGCGAGTTGGTACAGGAAAAACTGAGCGGCTTAGTGAAAAACCGGGATTTGAGTCAGTTTATATTGTAGAAATACCGGCCGGTTAAACGGGTTTACGTCCCCAATCTTGCTCCTCCCGTACGGGTCGGCAGGGTTGGGGACGTTCGTTAGCTGATGAGGCTGCCAGGAGGGCCGGGTGTGTCCATAAAGCCAGTGGAGTCCGGCGGGTTTAGATCAATAGTTATTAATCTTAGTAAACTTATCCATGTAAACTGAATAATCTGATTAGTGGCATATTAGTTGCAGTTACAGGGCGTATACTCACCCGTTTAAGCCGTAATGGATATCTTACCTGTTATACCCACCGTTAATGCGCGTCTTGCCGCCCTGATTCGCTGGTTATATAGGTTGCTTGTGCTCGTTAGCGTGATGGGATCAGGGGTATGTACGGTCGGTTATGGGCAGTCGGTGCAACTCCAGTTCAATACGACGGTAACGGTTCCCAATGTCAATAGTGTTTCCAGTTGCGTGCCTTTTACTTACGACATGAGTTATGGCGTCGTCAGTCCTACGACGTCGGCCAACGGAGCGGCCATTTCGCTCAAACTAAACGGACTCTCTTTCGTCAGCATCGTCACCAACCCCGCCGTGCAAACGGCCGTTGTGAAGGGAACAGCGCCGAATGACTCCCTGGTGGTTACGATGGTCAGCCCGCTGGCGGCTGGTGCGGCCGGTAACGTGTCGGTGCAGTTGCAGTACCCCTGCGGCCTGACCTGCAACAACCAGAAAGCGAACCTACGGGCGTATTTTACGGCTACCAACGCTACCAACAGCCCCGTTGGCGGGCCGTCGGTTCCGCTAACGGCCTACGTGGTCGACCCCAATTATCAGGTAAATGTGATACCCATTACTTATGATGCCACCACCCGGCGCGGGCAGTATTACGTTCGGATAACACCCACCACTACCCCGGCTAACTTTATGGCCCTGGTTACGCCGGTGATGTCGCTGACGATGCCGCCCGGCATCATTATCCGGCAGGCGGGCACCACCGGCACACGCTCTAACATCCCGAATAGTTTACCGACGGGGAATTTTACGCCTACGTCCACCAGCAGTGCCGCCGGAACGGTACTGACCTGGACGAACCTGCCGACGTTTTACCGGGGCGGTAGCTTCGACATCCGCAGCATCGACATTGAGTTTCCGGTGGCTCAGTTTCCGTCGGGTACGGTCGTGAACATGACCAGCGGCATGAGCGGTACCCTGATTTCGCCCGCCTGCGGAGGCACCACGACCGACACCGGACCTTATTCGTTCACGATTATCGACCCGGCACCGGCGGGCACCGGCTGTTCGGGCAATCAGATGATTACTGGCCTCAATAACCCTTGGAACGCTGTTTTTACGGGGAAACAGAACCAGACCCGCATCACCGTGCCGGCGGTAAACACGGGTAATGTCAGTTTAACCAACGTGGCCTACACCGTTACTATACCTACCAACGAACTGTCAGTCACGCAGGTGTCGGGGACGGGAACGGGCGGGGTAACGGGTAAAGTATCGTACCGTACCAACCTGAATGCCACCTACGTGCCGGTATCGGGAACGGTGGGCAACGGAATCGGTGCGCTGACGTTTCCCACCCTGCCCAACGGCGAATACATCACCTCGGTGCGTGTCGACGTGGCGACGCTGCCGGTGAACAGCAACATGAGCGTCAACGTTTTTGCCAATCAGCTATCGCCCCTGCGCAATGGTTCGGCGGTGAATGCGGTGCCGCTGATGACGTTTCTGGCCAGTAACGCCAACCAGAACAACTGCATTACCGGCTATACCTGTGTAACGGCGGTAGCCACGCTGACGGCCGAATACAGCGGAACCGTAGTCATCAACCAGACTTGCACCAGTACGCGGACGGTAGTGGTGCCCACGTCGGGAGTGCAGAACCTCGAAAAGCGATTGCCCGTAGTATTGCCCGCCTATGTGCCCGGCCAGACGTTTCAGTACCGTGCCCGTTTTACGCCGGTAACGGTCGGGGATGTGCTCACCAACTTTGCCGTTACCGACGTGCTGCCCGCCGGATTAGAGTACATGGGTAACCTCAAATACAGCAACACCACCACGCCCCCCGCCACGGGCAGCGGGAGCTTTACATCGGGAACGTCGCTGCCCCAGTTCAGCCAGAATGGGCAGACACTGACCTGGAACTGGGCGGCAAACACGGCTCCCAACAATGTTATCAGCTCCACCAGCGACCATTATATTTATTTCGATGTGCGCATCCGGGCGGGCACGGCCGCGGGGAACATCACCAACTGCGTGTCGGCCACCGGTACGGCCATGTACGGCTCCCCGGTGACGGGTTCCTGCGTGAGCCTGACGGTGAACACGCTGGCCAAAATCGACGCCGTCAAGTGGGTGCAGGGCGACCTCGACCGCAATTATACCCGCTACCCCAACATCGGCCACACCACCGACGGCGGCAAGTCGAGTTACCGCTTCGTGCTGACCAATACGGGTAACGTGGCCTTTAAAAACATTGTGCTGACGGATATTTTCCCCTGGATTGGTGACCAGACCGTGGCGGCAAACTTTACCCGGCTGTCCGAATGGCGCCCGTCGCTGCTGCAATCCGTACAGTTTTACCCCGCATCGGCCGCCGATTCGTCGCAGGTGTCGGTCGCGCCCATCACGGCACCGGCGGGGGTAACGGTATCCTATTCGACGCAGACCAACCCCTGCCGCACGGAGTTTTCGCCCGCTTACAACCCGTCGGGTTGCGTCACCGGCTCCTGGACCACCACCCCGCCCAGTCCACTGAGTGCCACGCAGGCCATCATGGTTACTCTGGCGGGACCGTTCGCGGCCGGTGCCACACTCGTTTTTGGCGTTGATTCGCGCTCCCCGCTGGGTACGACCATTGATAAGATTGCCTGGAACTCGTTTGCCTATCAGGCTACCCGCAATGACAACAGTGCGATACTGCCCGTGGCCGAACCCAATAAAGTGGGTATCGACGTAAAACGCTATCCGGGCATTGGTAACTACGTCTGGCAGGACCTGAACGGTAACGGGCGGCAGGATGAACCCGCTACGGCGGGGGTGAATGGCGTTACCGTACAACTCTGGTCACCGGGGGGCGACGGGCTGAGTGGTACCACGGATGATTTTCAGGTGGGCACCCGGCTAACGGCTAATGACGGCAGCGGTAATCCGGGCTATTACCTGTTCGATAGTTTGTACGCCGAGTCGTATTACATTCGCTTTAAGCCCCTGCCCGGCCGGGGATTTACGTACCAGAACGCCAGCGGCATCTCCGATCTGGAAAATAGTGATGCCGACGGCCTGACGGGCTGGACTGTTGTGACCGTGCTTGACCCCAGCGAACGGGATTTGAGCTGGGATGCCGGGCTGTGTACCATTCCCAATGCCGGTGCCGATCAGGTGCTTTGTGCCCCGGCCACCACCATCAAACTACCCACCGCCACCGGTAACGATAGCTGGTACAACCTGAGCGGGAATCCGCCCGGTTCTGCCATCGACCCCCAAACGGGTCAGGTGAGCGGGTTGGGCGGGGGCGTTTACCAGTTTGTGCTGCGCTCATCGCCTGGTTGTAGTGATACCATAACGGTTAACCGCCGACCGGCAGCCGCTATTCTGCCAACAACCCTGACGGTCTGCGCGGGCGAATCGGTCACGTTAACGGCCCAGCCTGCCAGTACATCGGCTACCTACACCTGGACCGGTCCGAACAGCTACAGTGCCGGTGGGCAATCGGTGGTGCTGGTCAATACGGTGCCGACTCAGTCGGGCAGTTACACTCTTACTGTAACCGACACGGGCTGTACATCGTCTACAACCGTAGCCATAGTGGTCAATGCACTGCCCACCCTTTCCGCTGTCAACAATGGTCCGCTCACCTGCGGTCGGGGAACCGTTCAACTAACCGCGTCGGGCAACGGAGCCAGTTATCAGTGGAAGGGACCGGCTGGTTTTACGGCCGGTACGGCGGTGACCACCACGAATCAGCCGGGCAGTTACACCGTATTGGTTACCTCATTGGCCGGCTGTACGGCGGTAACGACCACAACCGTTGCGCAGAACAATACGCCCCCGCTGGTAACGGCTCAGGCGGGGGCGTGTGCGTCGGTAACGAACCAGTATGTCGTCAGCGGCACGGTTACAATGGGTAGTACCGGCGGGGGCACACTGCTCATTTCGGACGGCAGCAGCAGTATTACCCTGACGGTGGGGGCGTCGCAGACCACGGTGGCCTATTCGCTCACGGGTCTTGTCAGTGGGAGTGGATCGCATACGGTTACAGCAACGTTTAGCCCGCTGATTTGCGCCCCGGTTACGATTATCTACGCGGCTCCGGCTTCCTGCTCCTGCGGGCTATCGGCCACCCTGACGGCGGGTACGTGCCAGAATAACCAGACCCGCGCCACCTCCGCCGATGACTACCACCAGCCGACCGTTCGGGCTACCAACGCGGCACCGGGCGCGACCGGACGGTACGAGGTCGTGCTGAATGCCAATGCCGATGGTACGGGAGGAACGGTACTCAATACGGGAGGGACTGCCTATGGTCAGGCGGTGGCAGTGGGCAGTGTTGGCCAGTTTCGGGCCAACAACCAGGCGATTTACTGGCTGACCGTTCGGGACATCGACAGCGTTGGCTGCTGGAAAGTAGTAACGGTCAATTCGGTAGCTTCCTGCTCGGACTGTGAGCCGCTGCTGTGTCCGGCGGTACAAACCGTGCGCCGGTAGCGTTGCCGTTGACCCGTAGAAACGCCAAACAGCCGGACCCTGTGGCCCGGCTGTTTTCGATTGGTGGGTGCTGAAATCGTTTAGAACGAATAGCGGGCACCGACCTGCATTCGCCAGCGCGAGGTAAGCTGCGAATCGTTGAAGAACGTAGACTTTCAAGACATTTGTAAAACTTCCCAATTCGGGAAATGGTTATGCCTTTATGGGCTGACTAACCCGGACTATGCGTATCTTTTCCAAAGGCACCCTGCGCGAATTTTGGGAAGCGCATCCCGATGCCAGATCGGCCCTTGAGTTTTGGTATGACACCGTGGATAAAACCAATTTCGCTACACCCAACGAAGTCATTCAATTCTTCAATGGGGCAGACACCGTGGGGAATGGGCGGGTTGTGTTCAATATTGTCCGCAACAAGTACCGACTGATTGTCAAGTTTGAGTATGAGCGGCAGTTTGTCTTTGTCCGTTTTATTGGTAGCCATAAAGACTACGACCAGCTAACTGATCTTGCCAATCTTTGAACCATCAACACATGAAAACACTTGCTATCCGCTTAGACGACATCGTTATCAGGCCAATTACCAATCGGGAGCAGTTTGAACAGGCCGGTCAACTTATTGACCAACTGATAGACGCTGACCTGCTGGAAGACCCACTGGAACGGAAACAGGCGTTGGATATCCTGGAAGCCATGACGGTCCTGGCCATCGATTACGAACGGAAACACTACGCCCTTCCCAAACCTGACCCCATTGACGCCATCCGGGAGCGCATGGACCAGTTAAACTTGTCGCAGCGGGATGTAGCGGTTTACTTTGGCGGGGAGAACAGGGTATCCGAAGTGTTGAACCGCCGACGCAGTTTAACCTTAAAAATGATTAGAGCCTTGCATCAACATCTGGGCATTCCGACGGATACCTTGCTGGCAGTGTAGTGGTGCGAACGATGTGTCTATCGAACCTGTACGGCAATTCGGGTATCACATTGAGTAACGCCAAACAGCCGGACCCTATGGCCCGGCTGTTTTCGATTGGTGGGTGCTGAAATCGTTTAGAACGAATAGCGGGCACCGACCTGCATCCGCCAGCGGGAGGTAAGCTGCGAGTCGTTGAAGAACGTCGATTTCTGACTCGTGTCGAAGCTGTAGGTCGGTACGCCGGTGGCATCGGTAGTGACACCCAGTGGCTGGGCCAGGCCCGTGTAGGACGCAAACTGCCGTACCCCCCAGTTACTGTTGAGCAGGTTGCCGAAGTTCAGCACGTCCAGGCTCAGTTGAATGGCGTGTTTGTTGGGCAGTGTGTATTCCTGCAACACCCGCACGTCGAGCGTGGAGAACCAGGGCGTAAAGCTGGCGAACTTATCGGCTACCTGTCCCCGGTGGGTACTCAGGTAGGAGTCCTGCTGGATGTACCCCTCAAAACCTGCCCGTTGCGCCGATTGCTGGGCATCGGTGCCCGAAAATTTATACTGGGCAAGCTGCGTACTCGTCGGAATAAACAGCAAGTCGTTGTCGTTTGCCCCATCGCCGTTGATGTCGCCCGCGTAGGTGAAGCTGAACCGGCTGCCTTCGGTATATTCCGTCACGGCGGAGAGGGTAGTGGCCCAGTTGCCGTACACGAACCGTTTCGAGGCCGAGGCTACTACCCGCTGGCGGTTGCCATAATACGAATACCCCGATACGGCCTGATTTACGTTACCGTAGGCCGGGTTGCGGTCGTAGGCATCGGACGAAATTTCGGCACTCAGCGACGAGGCATCCTTGGCGTTCAGGTAGTTGTAAGCCGCGCTCACGTAAAATCCACTCGCAAACGTCCGCTGCAACTGCACACTCGTGTTGAACGAATAGCCCAGACTGGTATTCGTAAACACATAGGCATCCGTTGGTCCGCCAAACGCATTAACGGCCCGGTCGGTAGCGGCATAGATGGGTCGGTTACTGGGGTCTTTCAGGATGCCGGTTGGCGTCTTCAGACCGTAGTTCCGTACGATCATCGCGTTTATGTCCTTGTTATACAGCACATCGACCGACGCGATCCAGCCACTGACGAATTTGTGGTCGTAGCCCAGTGAGCTTTTCCAGACCTGCGGAAACTTGAAGTTCGGGTCGGTGGTGCAGTAGAAATAAAAATTCGGGTTGGCCACCTGATTGCCGATCCAGACGAATGGGAAGCGGCCCGTAAAAATGCCCGTTCCGCCCCGCAGTTTGCGCGTACCGTTGCCCTGAATATCATAGTTGAAGCCGATGCGGGGCGAAAACAGCGGATTCGTCGTGGGTAGGGTCAGCGAATTCAGCTTGGTCGGGTTGCCGTTCGCGTCAAAATACTGGTTGTCGGGCTGGTAGGCGCTGCGCTCGATGTTTTCCTGAATCCGCTGCTTCGTGTTGAAATACTGCGGCACGTCAATTTTGATGCCATAAGTCAGCGTCAGCTTCGGATTGACCAGAAACTCATCCTGCGCATAAAGACCCAACTGGCCTACTTCGGTCTGCGCCAGTGCCCAGTTTCCGGCCGCAAACGTTGCTTTGGCGTCGGCTACCGATTTGGCAAAATCCGCACTTTTGGCCGCCGTTACAAATTCACTCACCGATGCGTATTCCGGCCCGAACACACCCGCGTAGGCACCGAGGTTAAAGGAGTTGTCGAAACTGAACTTCTCGAAATTCACACCGAACGTCAGCGTGTGCTTACCGGCATACACGTTGAAGTTATCCGTGAACTGGAATACGCGCTGCTTAAGCCGGTTGTTGATCGAAAACGGTTCGTGACCGGCGACAATATACCGTACGCCATCTTTGTCGATGTTAACCGTCGGGAAGGGCGTTGAGAACGGGTCGCGGGTGTCGTTAAAAACGGTATAGCCGACCTGTAGCTTGTTGGCGTATTTGCCGTTGAAGTTCGAATTCAGTTCGACGATACCGCCGTTTAGCTTGTTGTTGATCCGATAGCCCGAACTGTAGTATTGCAGCGTCAGGAAATCCGGCCCGCGCCGACCGATGGCCGAGGGGTTGGCGGGCTTGTCCTGGAATGCATCCAGATAGTTGTAAATCACCGACAGCTTGTGGTTCTGGCTGATGTTCCAGTCCACTTTGGCGATGGCCTTGGTGTTCTGGGTTTTATGGGTAAAATTCTCGTACGGGCCGGTGTCGTAGTTGTAGAGCGATTTCAGCGTACCCGACACCAGATCCAGATCCGTAGCGGTCACACGGGCGACGTTGGCTCCGCTCAGACCGGGCCGGGCCGCTACCCAACCCGCCGTGCCGAGGTCGGACCGGCGATCAGCTTCGGCGTTGACGAAGAAAAACAGTTTGTTTTTGATGATCGGTCCGCCTAAACTAAAGCCGTACTGATACTGACTCGACTGCGGCACAATGATGTCGGTACCCTTTACTTTCTTGCCCGTCAGGTCCTGATTCCGCGCAAAACCGAACGCCGTGCCGTGAAACTGGTTCGTGCCCGACTTGGTCACCGCGTTTACGCCCGCCCCCGTAAAACCCGACTGCGTGACATCGTACGGCGACAGGGCCACCTGAATCTGTTCGATGGCATCGAGCGATACCGGCTGCGCATCGGCCTGACCACCCGGCGTAGACGCATCCAGACCAAACGGATTGTTGAAGATGGCCCCGTTCAGGGCGAAGTTGTTGAACCGGCTGTTGCGCCCCCCGAAAGACCCGTCGCCCCCGGCCATCGGGTTCAGGCGGGTATAGTCGAAGATGGAGCGTTTGATGGTGGGCAGGTTCCGAAGCTGTTCGCTGCTGATGTTGGTTTGCGGCCCCGTGCGGTTGTTGTTCAGCAGGTCGTTGGCGCTGGAGCGGACTACCACTTCGGTGAGCTGCTTCGAGCCGCTTTTCAACGCCGGGTTCAGCGGCAGTTTCTGACCCAGACTGAGCGACAGGTTTTCGATCACTTCGGTCTGATAGCCAACGTAGGTAATGGTAATGCGGTAAGGGCCACCCACGCGCATGTTCGGCAGGTTGTACTGCCCTTCGGCGCGGGTCGTTACGCCGTAGGTTGTGCCGGTTGGCAGATGCACCGCCAGCACTGTGGCACCGGGCAGACCGATGCCGCTTTCATCCCGGACAATGCCGTAGACAGCGGATGTTGTTACCTGAGAAAAGGCACGGTAATGCCCGAATCCCAGCAAGAGGGATAGTAAAAGGATGTAACGCATAGTATGAGGGGATGATGATTGGTTAGGCTACGGAGGATAAAAATAAGGTAAATATTACGGAACAGCCTTTAATCTTAATTTAATGGTACAGATTCCTTAATAATTACATAATACTTCCCTCGGGTCATAACTGAAGCAATGCCGTTACTTGCCCGATGGCCCGATTGGTATCGGCGCGTTTGGTATCGGGCGGATCGAATCGGTTGAACGGGATGAATTCCAGGGTAAACGACGTTTCGACGGTATCGTCGGTGGGGGTGAAGTTCTTGCTGCCCGTCAGGTGAACGGGCAGGTAGCCGTGACTGATTTTAAACTGAATCAGCAGCGAACCGAGCCACTGCTCAACGGCGGATTCGGCAATGCCGGGTGCGGGAATAAACTTTACGTACGCCCGGTTACGGTCCTGGAAGGTCTGCTCTGCTGGCTCATAATGGCCTTCGCAACTCGAAAACGTCCGAACCAACCCCGTGTTATTCAGGGCTTCTACCAAGGGACGGATGCGGGGTTCGAGGTCGGTCATGGGGCAAAAGTAAGGCATAAAAAAAGGTGCCGTTTGCAGGAACGGCACCTTTGCTGTAAATAATCCGACCATTTACAGGTTGGTACCCGGCGTCGTGTTCGTGTCCGTATACCCCGTTTTGCCGGTTGTCCGGTTCATGTCTGTCGTATTCTTGCCGGTCGTGTCTTCCACATCAACTTCGGTGCTACGAACGGTATCGCGGATGGTTTCTTCACGCTCGTTCACTTCTTTACCCACCGAGATTTCTTCGACTACGCGGGCTTCTTTGCTCACGACCGGTACTTCAGCGTGTTCCGTCACCGAAATCTCACCCTGCTGGAACGCATTCAGGTCGGCATCGGTAGCCACCCGGTTTACCGGTGTCCGCTGAATCCGTACGCGTTCTTCGCGCAGGCGCAGGCTTTCTTCAACCGGCTTCTCCACGATGCGGCTCCGTACCCGAACGCCACCCGTTTCCACCGTCCGCTTGCCTACCTGCAAATCTTCCTGAATTACTTTGATCGTATCGTTGGCGTCCACATCCGTCAGGGGCACAGCGGCAGTTGTGTCGCGCATTCCTGGGTTTTGGGTACCGGTAAAGCCATACTGCTCAGCCCGCTCGTCGATGTCGAAGGCACCCGCGTCGTCCAGCATATCGGCAGCGCGCTTGGCTTCATCGTCCGACGTAGCGTGTACCGTTACGATGGCATCACTCTGCGAAGCAACCTGCCCGTAGGTGGTGGCCCGGTTCGTGGTGTTTGTGGTCGTGGTATCGTCGTCATCGCCACCGAAGAGCGACGAGAAAAATTTGCCGATACCACTCTGATTGTCATCATCGTGCGTAGTGGTCGTATCGGTGTAACCCGTGGTCGTACCCGTCGCACCGGTGACGGCATTGTTTGTATCGGCCATACCCTCGCGGGCGGACGAAAGATCAATGTTGTCGCGGGAGAAACCGCTGCTTACTAATTGGTCAATTGCTTTTTGGGCGTCCGATGTCGTATCGAAAAAGCCGATTACTGTTTGTGCCATGGCGTTGGTTTGACTTGTGGTTGACTGATATAAAGTGAAAATAAACTGTATTCGTTTGTCTAAGACGGCTGTTCCTCACCCGGTGCCGGTTGCCGGGTGACGGTTACGTCTTCTTTTCGCAGCGTGATCTGTTGCATCTCCTCCGTTTGAATCTGGCGCTTGGTGACGTGAATTTCTTCCACCAGCATGAGCCGCTTTTCGACCACCACCACTTCTTCCAGTACCGAAATAATCATCGTATCGCCCTCGTACCGCATGGCCTCCGGGGGCGTATCAACGTAGCGATTAATGAGTATCCGCTCCACGCTGACCTCATCGTGACTAACCGGTATATTGATGTGTTCCTGGTGTTCGGTAACCTGTTTGGCGATCAGCACCCGTCCCGTTTCAACAACCCGTTTGCTAATCCTGACCTGTTCCTCAATGACCGGAATCAGGATTGTGTTTTCGGATATCGGTTCAGTCGAAGGCTTGTCGAACGGGCTTGAATCGGGAGAGAAGGCTGGGTCCATCGGCGGTTGTGTTGCGCCAACGAACAGGCAAGGAATGTGCCAGTGCTGATAGTGAATTACTTAGGTTCATTTTCACTATTCCGGTGAGACATAATTTCTACAGAATTAGTAGAATATACGCCCGGCCGCACTGTGCCAGCGGTTGCTTCCGGCCATATTAAGTTCCTGTGAATTCGTCGGAGTGGCCAGGTGGCCGGTTTGGATGGTCTGCTTTTTAGCGTTCAGGCCGTGGTAGTGCCGTCTCCTGCCTCCACAGCCATCCCAGATAGATAGCGCAGGTAAGGGATAACCCGGCCGACAGCCCAAAAGCGGCCTGAATGCCCCAATCCAGGCTGGTATAGAGCCAGCCGGCTAATACGGCCCCCAGTCCGATACCGGCTTCGAGGGCGATGTACATGGTTGCCATGGCCCGGCCACGGGTCGCATCGTCGCTTAAATCGGCGGTCCAGGCCTGAATCGTGGGGGAGTTCATGCCCCACGCCAACCCGTATACGACGGCTGCGGCAAAGTACAGAAACACTGAATCGGTAACAGTCAGCATCGCCAGCGAGATGGTCAGCACCACGCTCGAAATGGCCAGTACCGGTACCCGTCCGTGCCGGTCCGATGCCCGACTCAGGACGAGCCGGATCAGCAGCGAGGCCACCGTATAGACCGTAAAAAACAGCCCTTTATTCGTCAGACCAACCGATGTACCCAACGCCGGTACCACGGTTAGCACCACGCCCGACCCGAAGGCCTGCAGGAGCATCACCATGAACGGCTTTATTGCCTGCATGTCGAAAATCTCGGCGCGGGTCAGGCGGAGCAGCCCAACGCTGAACCGCTGTTTCACGGGCAGCGTTTCGGGCATCTGAACCAGGATCAGGATGGACAGCAGCGCGAAGCCCGACGAGGTGTAAAACATGGTGTTGAGCGAATAGCTTTCGGCCAGCCAACTCCCGATGGCCGGTCCGATGCTCATGCCCGTGGCCGTAAAAATGCCGAGTGTACCCATGGCTTCCCCCCGTCGCGCTGCCGGGACCACGTCCGTTACGTAGGCGGCCGTGGCGGTGGGCTTGGTACCCGTCGAAAAGCCGTGGACCAGCCGCAGCATCAGAAAGCCCCAGACGGTGAGCAGATAGGGATACAGCAGTCCGCAAATGAAACACACTAATGACCCGAACGCCATGACCGGTACCCGCCCGACCGTGTCCGTAATTTTTCCGCTGAAGGGCCGCGACAAACCCGCCGTGAGGGTAAAAAGCGCGATAATCAGTCCGATATAAGGGCGTCCGCCGAGATGGGTTAAATGATCCGGCAGTTCGGGAATGAGCATCTGGAAGCTGGCGCAGAACAGGAAATTACTGGCGCAGAGCAACCAGAACGGGAGGCTGTACAGTGCTATGCGGGCGGGGGCAGGGGCGGAGGTTTGCAAGCAGGAAACCGGATGTTTCGCGCAAAAGTACGGGTAAAAATAGGTTTTACCCGTACTTTTGCGCCCGCAACGGCACGGACCGATCCGTGTCTGCCGACTTCTGATTATGTCCCGCAATCTGCGCATTGGCCTTTTTCTGACCGTTTGTATCCTCACGACCACGTTCTCGTTCTACGCCTGGCAGGTCGCTAAAACGCCTAATTTTCTGATCGACACCAACGATAAGGACGGCGAAGTGGCGGAGTTTGCCCTCATCATCCCCAAAGGTGCCACGTTTGCCTCGGTGGTGGACACGCTCAAAACCCGTCAGGTTATCAATGACCAGTTGTCGTTCAAGTTTCTGGCCAAGCTCATGAAATATACCGAAAACGTGAAGGTGGGCCGCTACATCATTCGGAAGGGGATGGGCAATTACGAAGCCATCAAAAAACTGCGCAGCGGTAGCCAGGACCCCATGCAGGTGACTTTCAACAACATCCGGCTCAAGGACGAACTGATTCAGCGGCTTGGCAATAAGTTCGAGTTTGGTCCGCAGGCACTCGCTGAACGGCTCAACAGCCCCGATGTCTGCGCCAAATACGGGTTCGATACCACCACGATCATGTGTTTGTTTCTGCCCAATACCTACGAATTTTTCTGGACCATCAAGCCCGACGCGTTTCTGGAACGGATGGGCAGCGAATACAAAAAATTCTGGACACCCGCCCGCGTTGCCGAAGCCAAAGCCAAAGGCCTGACGCAGACGCAGGCGCAGGTGCTGGCGTCGATTGTAGCCGCCGAAACCAACAAACGCGACGAGCAGCCCCGTGTGGCGGGCGTGTACCTGAACCGGCTGAAGCGCGGCATCAAACTCGAAGCCGACCCCACGGTCATCTACGCCCTGCGTGACTTTGGCATCCGGCGGCTGCTGACCAAACAGTTAGCCGTCGATTCGCCGTATAATACCTACCGCAACACGGGTTTGCCACCCGGCCCGATCAACCTGCCCGCGCCCGCTACCATCGACGCCGTCCTGAACGCCGAACAGCATGATTACCTGTTTTTTGTGGTCGATGCCCGGTTCAACGGCTACCATACCTTCTCCAAAACCTTAGCCGAACACATGGCCAATGCCCGGCTCTATCAGCAGGCCCTCACCCAGCGGAATATTATGAAATAGAAGTGGTGTAGTAAGGGATAAGGTGGTAAGTGGTAAGAAAACAAGCACCGTGTTCACTACGTATCCATTACAACTTTACGCCTTACCACTACCTACCCATGTTCACCTTTACCGTCCGCGACATCCGGGTGCGTTATGCCGATACCGACCAGATGGGGTACGTGTATTACGGCAACTACGCCCGCTTTTATGAGATTGGCCGCGTGGAGAGCCTGCGGAGTCTGGATTTTCACTACCGCGAGATGGAAGCGTCCGGCGTGATGATGCCCGTCTACGAACTGAAAACGCGCTACCTCAAACCCGCCCGGTATGATGACCTGCTCCACATCCGGGTGACGATTCCGGAACTGCCCAAAGCCCGCATCATTTTTCAGTACGAACTGTACAACGAAGCCGGTGAACGGTTAAACACCGGCGAAACCACGCTTGTGTTTCAGCGGATGGACACGGGCCGTTTGGTGGGCGCACCGGTCCTGTTGCTCGAAAAACTCAAACCTTTCTTTTGATTCAGGGATTAGGGAGTAGTAGTGAGCAGTTGCGGGCTAAGCACTACCGACCAACTACTAACCAATACCACGTTATGTTCGATAAACTGATGAGCCTGAAGGCCCTGAGCAGCGCACGGGTTTGGCTGAGAGACCATTATGCGTTCAATTCCAAAACGTACTGGTATGATTTCCTGAAGCGGATGACCGATAAGGTTACTGCCGACGATATAGGCGACCGGGCGGCTTCGGTCGCCTACAACCTGATTCTGGCTGTTTTTCCGACCATTATCTTCCTGTTTACCCTCATCCCGTATATTCCCGTAGCGGGTCTCGACCACCAGATTCTGGATTCTTTCCGCAAAGTGCTGCCGGGTGACACGTTTGAATCGGCTTACACGACCATTAAAGATATTATTAGCCGACCGCGCAGTGGTATCCTGTCCCTGGGTTTCATTCTGGCCCTCTACTCCGCAACGAGTGGTGTCGTGGCCCTGATGCGGGCGTTTAACGCGTCGCACCGAACGGGTGAGCAGCGCAGTTTCGTTAAAACCAGGCTCATCGCGACTGGTTTAACCGTATCGCTGGCATTTGCCCTAGTACTGGCCATCGTGGCGCTGGTAGTGGGGGGCGTTATCATCGACTACCTGTCAAAATTCGGCTTCTTCAATAATGTCGTTTTTTATTACACCCTGAAAATTGCCCGGTATTTAGTGGTCTTCGCTGTATTCGTGGGTGTGGTTTCGCTTATTTACCGATTCGGTCCTGATGTTAATATGAAGTGGAAACTCGTTACGCCGGGTGCCATCACAGCTTCAGTATTAATTGTCCTGACCACCCTCGCTTTTTCGTATTACGTGGCCAATTTCGGGTCATACAACAAGGTGTACGGTTCTATTGGTACGCTCATCGCGCTCATGGTCTGGATCAACCTGATTATGCTGCTGATGATTCTGGGCTTTGAGATGAACGTATCGCTGTATAACTTAGAGGGGGATAAAAACCCCGATATGAGCGAAAAAACGACTGATGCGCCCCCCGATAAAACAAAGAACGCCACCCTAAGCATGTAAGGTGGCGTTACCTGACCCTAACCCATAAAATGTGACCGGCGCAATTTGCAACCGCACAAGGCCGATAACTGGCCCCTGTCTGATTAATTAGTAAAAACCGTGCCAAACCCAAAGGCTACCCACTGCGAATGCGACATCCGTTGGCTAAATTGTTGTTACCAAACATAACCCGAACCCGCTATCTTAGCCAGTACAACGGTTCTGCCACCCGCTACCTTACATGAGCGGTTTCGACTGATTTTCTACACGGATGTACTCTGTTACCAGTCCTCAATTGCCGTCATTGCCCATGACACCGTACCTGAACCGGCTGAAGCCGTGGGTGTCTGTCATCTGCATCTGTTACAATCATGAACCGTACGTCGAAGCCGCCCTGCAATCGGTTGTTGACCAGATTTATCCCAACGTCGAACTGGTTGTGATTGATAATGCCAGTACCGATGGCTCACTGGCCCGCATCCGTGCGTTTGCGGACCGGCATCCGATGGTCCGCGTGATCGAGTACTCAATGAATATTGGCTTGTGCCGGGCGTTCAACGAGGGGTTGCGGCAGACAAAAGGTGCGTTCGTGATCGACCTTTCGGCCGATGATGTCCTGTTGCCACAACGCATTGTCCGGCAAATAGACCTGTTCAGTAAACTACCCGACGACTACGGCGTGGTGTTCTCCAACGCCGGGTACATCAACGCAGGCAGTCACCCGATCAACTATCATTTTCCACTCGATGCGCAGGGACATTCCAGCCATAACGTACCCAGCGGACGTATTTTTCGGCAGGTGCTGGCATCGTATTTTATCTGTACGCCAACGATGCTCATGCGCCGGTCCATGCTCGAACAACTCGGCGGCTACGACGAATCGCTCAGCTACGAAGACTTTGATTTATGGGTGCGCTCGGCCCGCGATTTCCGGTACGCGTACCTCGATGAAGTGCTGACTCACAAGCGAAGCCTGTCCGATTCGCTCTCCATGCAGGTGATTCGCCCCGACAACCAACTGCTGGAATCAACGCTGACGGTTTGCTACAAAGCCTTCGACCGCTGCCGGACACCCGATGAGTATGACGCCCTCGCCAACCGCATCCGGACGTTTATCCGCAAGTGTTTCTACGCCGAACAGTTCGACCTGGCCCGGCGGTTCGGGCAGTTGCTAAGCCACATCGTTCGTCCTGATCCGCTGACGTATACCGTGTTGCTGATGAGCCGTTTACACATACCGGTTAATGGGATCTACCAGTGGTATCTGCGGTCGAAGGCAGCGAAGATAGCGTGATCGCCAATGGGATTCGGTCGACGGCGGCACAACCGAAACCGGCGGTTTTTCGTTTATATCCAATCGCTACAAAATTCCCGCATGGCTGCCGAATTCATTAAACTGTACCCACAGAATCCTGACCCGCGCAAAATTGCGCAGGTCGTTACGGCCCTGCGCGACGGAGCCGTGGTTATCTACCCAACTGACACGATTTATGGTATGGGCTGCGATATTCACAATGCACGGGCGGTGGAGCGGGTGGCCCGGATCAAAGGCATCAAGCCCGAAAAAAACGATTTCTCCTTTATCTGCTACGACCTCAGCCACATTGCCGATTACGCCCGCGTGAGTAATCAGGCGTTCAAACTGATGAAGCGGACGCTGCCGGGACCATTCACGTTTATTCTGACAGTCAATAACCGCGTCCCTAAACTACTCGCCGGTAAGAAAACCGTGGGCATCCGCGTCCCCGACAACGCCATTCCCCGGCAGATTGTGCATGAACTGGGCAACCCGATCATCACCACCTCCATCCGCGACGAAGACGAAGTAATCGAATACTCGACCGACCCCGAACTGATCTACGAGAAATTCCAGAACCAGGTTGATATCATCATCGACGGCGGCTACGGCGGCAACGTTCCCTCGACGATTGTGGACGCGACAACCGACGACTTTACCGTGATCCGGCAGGGGCTGGGCGAGCTGGAGGCATAACTTTTGGCCGCAATTACACTTTCTGGTAGTCATTCTATTGGGTAAGTCGTATTTTGCGGCCTAAACGCAAATCGCTCTTAGTTCTCTGCCGCTCATGCAAGTCAATTATTTATTTCTGTCGGCGGCCCTGTTGCTGGCTGGCTGTCAGACAAAACCCGCGAGTGAAACCGCCCAAACGGACTCGACCGGTACCTCCAAACCAGCGGTCGCTACCACCGCAACAGCCGCCACCCCGGCAGCAGACACGACAACATCCAGCCTGGCAGCGGCCACCACGCCGACATCCGGTTCAATGACGGCCCTCGATTCGCTGGGGTTGATTGGTCCCAAGATCACGGGTGCCATTTTACCGGGTAAACGGATTCTGGCGTTCTACGGCAATCCGCACTCCAACAAAATGGGTATTCTCGGCGAGTACGGCAAAGACTACAAACGGATGCTGCGTCAACTCGACGATGTAGCGCAGATGTGGAACAAGGCCGACCCAACGAAGCCCGTTCAGGAGGCCCTGCACCTGGTGGCGATTTCAGCGCAGGGAAGCCCGCAGAAGGATGGCAACTACCGGCTGCGGATGAGCGACTACACGATTCGCAAAGTGATTAAATGGGCGGCCGAACACAACGCCATCTGTTTCCTGGACATTCAGGTGGGTAAGGCTCCGCTAAAACCGGAAATTGCTTACCTCGAAAAATACCTGAAGTTACCCTACGTTCACCTCGGCATCGACCCCGAATTCTCGATGAAGACGGGTGCCAAACCCGGCAGCCGGATTGGTACCTACGATGCCGCTGACATTAACATGGCCATCGACTATCTGAGCAAAATCAAGCGCGAGAACAACCTGCCGCCTAAGATTCTGGTCGTACACCGGTTTACGCAACGGATGGTGACGAACTACAAAAACATCAAACTCGACCCCAACGTCCAGGTTGTGATGCACATGGATGGCTGGGGACCGCCGTCGCTCAAAACGGATTCGTACCGCGATTACATCGTGAAAGAACCGGTGCAGTACACGGGCTTCAAACTGTTCTACAAGAACGACCTGAAAAAAGTAGACCCGCACTCCAATTTCAAAAGCCCCCACCTGATGGAGCCGGCCGAAGTAATTGCCCTCAATCCCAAGCCACTGTACATTCAGTATCAATAAGGGTTGAATGATTGAGTTGTTGAATGATTGAATGACGGTTGGCAAACTCATTCAATCATTCAACAACTCAATCATTCAAGTTTTGTAATTATTGCCCGGTACTCCCCCCGTTGGTGTTTCCAGCGTTTGTGCGACCACAGCCAGTCGGACGGGTGAGCGTTGATGGTTGTCTCCAGTAAATCGCGGTAGCGCTCCAAAATCGCGCCTGATGGCAGGTCCGTGTAGGGTGGCTCGGCAACCGGAATAAAGGTTGCTTCGTAATAACCCCGGCGCAGGCGTACCATCTCCACGTAAAAAACCGGCAGGTTCAGGCTCCGGGCCAGGCGTTCACTCCCCGGATAAAATGGCGTGTCCTGATGGAGAAACTCGGTCCAGTAGCCGTGTTCCGGCGTGTCGGGCATCTGGTCGGCAACGAGCGCAATCAGGCGTGTTTCCCGTCGGCGGGTAGCCATGTCGCGCAACAGTCGGTTCGTCGGGACCGGATTCGCTCCGAACGTAGACCGGATGTCCCGCATCAACTGCTCAAAAAAAGGATTCTCCAACTGCTTATAAATACTGTCGGCCGGAAAGCCACTCAGCACAGCGGCCGGTGGCAACCACTCCCAGTTGGCCTGGTGGGACGCCATAATCAGCACCGACTGCTTCTGATCCAGCCACGGCCGCACCAGTTCCGGATTGCGATAGACCACCCGTTTTTTTAATGCGTCGGCCGAAAGCGAGGGAAGCTTTATGATTTCCACAATACTGTCGGTCAGGTTCCGGTAATAACCCCGTACCAGCGTGTGGATTTGCCCGGCCGTTTTATCCGGGAAGGCCCGGTGCAGATTATTCTGAATCACGCGGTGACGGTATCGAACTATATAGGTCAACAGAAAGTATAACACATCGGCCAACCTGTACAGAACCGGAAACGGCAGACGCGAGAGGAAGCGAAAAAAAATCATAGGGAAGTGAGCACCATAGGAGCGGCCGAATACGTATTTGCTGTAAATGGCCACTGAAAATTAAATTTCACAAATTTAAAGAGGCTGTATCGGTTTTTTCCGTTAATTGGTGAACAATACCCCCGTTATTATTGGAAAAGTACCAGAATACGCTTGCTGACGGGAAACCGTCTGAATTGCTGATTGAGTTGCATTACCTGCCGTGCTTAGATTATTTTGCCGGACTGCTCTCATTTGACCGCATCCGGATCGAAGCCGCCGAACAGTATCAGAAGCAGAGTTACCGAAACCGCTGTTATGTACTGACCGCCAATAAAATAGATTGCCTGACGGTACCGGTCATAAATGGTACCCACAAGCAAGCCATTCGTGACCTGAAAATCGATTACGGGCAGGCTTGGCAGGACCGGCACTGGCGCTGTTTGCAGGCCGCTTACGGAAAGGCACCGTTTTTTGAGTACGTCGCACCGGAGTTTGAACCGGTGATTCGGAAGCACTGGACGTTTCTGTTTGATCTGAACCAGGCATTGCTGACATTGTGTCTGAAATGGTTGCAAGGTAAGGTACCCGTTAGCCTGACAGAATGGTACGAGCCACAACCCGAATCCGGCCTATTTGACGCACGTTCGCGACTGAATGCCCGGAATCGGGTTGATGCGTACAGTTTCTATACCCCTATACCGTACCCGCAGAATTTTGGCGTTGAATTTGTACCCAACCTGAGCATATTCGACCTGCTTTGCTGCCAGGGACCAGCCGCAAAGCAGTATTTGGCCCACCACGTTTAAAGGGGGTTTTTTGTTGAAAAGTAAGCCTCCTTTCGGGGGTGGGGCCAAGTGAACAAACCCAAAAATAATTTCGTTAAGCTATTAACAAGCTTATCGATAGGAGACCCAAAGCGAATGGAAGCAAAATTTTCGAACCGCGTTAAGGAAGTGATCTCGCTGAGTCGGGAAGAAGCCTTGCGGCTGGGGCACGATTACATCGGTACCGAGCACCTGCTGTTGGGCATGATTCGCGAAGGCGAGGGCGTAGCGGTTGGCCTGCTCAAAAAACTGGGCATTTCGCTGGACGAACTCCGCATTACAATTGAGCAGGCTACCAAAGGTACGGCCACCAACAACGTTAAAAATCTGGCGAATATCCCCCTGACCCGTCAGTCGGAGAAAACGCTCAAGATCACGTATCTGGAAGCCAAAATCTTCAAAAGCCCGCTCATCGGCACCGAGCACCTGCTGCTCTCGATTCTGCGCGACGAAGACAATGTCGCCACGCAGATCCTCAACAAGTTTAATGTCAATTACGAAGTCATCAAGGAGATGCTGGAATATCAATCAACCGGTAAGACTCCGCGCATGGATGCGGAAACCGACGACGACGATGATAGCAGCCGCTCGATGTTCGGGGGCAGTGGCTCCGGTTCCGGTGCGGGTAAAGACCCCAAAGGAGCCGAGAAATCCCGCACACCCGTACTCGATAATTTCGGCCGCGACCTGACCAAATTAGCCGAGTTGAATAAACTCGATCCTATTGTTGGCCGGGAGAAAGAAATTGAACGCGTAGCTCAGGTATTGAGCCGCCGGAAGAAAAACAACCCGATCCTGATTGGCGAACCGGGCGTTGGTAAAACCGCCATCGCCGAAGGATTAGCCCTGCGCATTGTGCAGAAAAAGGTGTCGCGGGTGCTGTTCGGCAAGCGCGTGGTAACGCTCGATTTGGCTTCGTTGGTGGCCGGTACCAAGTACCGTGGTCAGTTTGAGGAGCGCATGAAAGCGGTAATGAACGAACTGGAGAAGTCACCCGAGGTAATCCTGTTCATCGACGAGTTGCATACCATCGTTGGTGCTGGTGGCGCGTCGGGTTCGCTCGATGCCTCGAACATGTTCAAACCGGCTTTGGCCCGTGGCGACATTCAATGCATTGGTGCCACGACGCTGGACGAATACCGTCAGTACATCGAGAAGGACGGTGCCTTAGCCCGTCGTTTCCAGGTGGTGATGGTCGATGCGACCTCGGTCGAGGAAACCATCGAAATCCTGAACAACATCAAGGACAAGTACGAAGATCACCACCACGTCAACTACACGCCTGAAGCCATTGAAGCCTCGGTGAAGTTGTCGGAACGGTACATCTCGGACCGGTTCCTGCCCGATAAAGCCATCGACGTGATGGACGAAGTGGGTGCCCGCGTTCACATCTCCAACATCACCGTTCCCGAAGATATTCTCAAGCTCGAAGAGCAGATCGAGAATATCAAGAAAGAGAAAAACCAGGTGGTGAAAAGCCAGAAATACGAAGAGGCCGCTCAACTGCGCGACAAGGAAAAACGCCTGATTGATCAGTTGGACCGCGCCAAGCAGGCTTGGGAAGAGGATACCAAGAAACGTCGCTACACGGTGAACGAAGAAAACGTGGCCGAAGTCGTGGCCATGATGACGGGTATCCCGGTGAACAGCGTCTCGACCGATGAGGGTAAAAAACTCATCAACATGGGCGAGGAACTGAAAGGCCGCGTGATTGGTCAGAATGCCGCCATCGAGAAATTGGTGAAAGCCATTCAGCGGACGCGCGTTGGTCTGAAAGATCCCAAGAAGCCAATCGGCTCGTTTATTTTCCTCGGCCCTACCGGGGTTGGTAAGACGGAATTAGCTAAGGTGCTGGCCAATTACCTGTTCGATAAGGACGACGCGCTGGTACGGATCGACATGTCAGAATACATGGAGAAATTCTCCGTCAGCCGGTTGGTTGGCGCCCCTCCGGGCTATGTCGGTTACGAAGAAGGCGGTCAGTTGACCGAGAAGATTCGCCGGAAACCGTACAGCGTTGTGTTGCTCGATGAAATCGAAAAGGCCCACCCGGATGTGTTCAACATCCTGTTACAGGTGCTGGACGATGGTATCCTGACCGACGGGCTGGGTCGCCGGGTCGACTTCCGAAATACGATCATCATCATGACCTATAACATTGGGGTGCGTGACCTGAAAGACTTTGGTGCCGGTATCGGATTTGCCTCGAAAACTAAGTCGGAGAACGTCGACGATCAGATGAAAGCTACGATTCAGAGTGCCCTGCGGAAAGCGTTTTCGCCGGAGTTCCTGAACCGTCTCGACGATGTGATCGTGTTCAACTCGCTGCTACGCGACGATATTCACCTGATTATCGACCTGATGCTGGGCAAACTGCTGGGCCGCGTCACGAGTTTAGGCTACAAAGTTCAGTTGACCGAGAAGGCGAAAGACTTCTTAGCCGAGAAGGGCTATGATCCGCAGTATGGTGCCCGTCCGCTGAACCGCGCTATCCAGAAATACCTCGAAGACCCCGTCGCCGAGGAAATCCTGAAAGGCGAACTGGTCGATGGCGACGTACTGATGGCCGACTATCCGGGCGAAGGGGAGACCCTCACCATCACCGTTACCAAGCCGGAAGCGATTGCCGAATAAGCAAACAAAATAGACGAGGAAAGCCCCTTCCGGAAACGGTGAGGGGCTTTTTGATTTATACAGGTATGTTTATAGCTGTTGAATTGATTTACGTCAGCGACTCGTAGTTAATAACGTTCAGTTGTTCTCCGGCTATTTCCAGATTATACCGCCGGGGAACGCCCGTAGCCAGGTCGACGTGTTCGATGGCTTCCGGGCTGATGTGTTCGAGGTACATCATCAAGGCCCGTAGGCTGTTGCCGTGTGCTACGATGAGGATATTTTTATCGGCTTTCAACCGGGGTTCGATGATTTGCTGATAATACGGGATAACGCGGTGAAAGGTGTCGGCGAGGCTTTCGCCACCCGGAGGGGTTTGGGCGTAACTGCGTCGCCAGGCCAGCACCTGATCGGTCCCATATTTCTGAGCTGTTTCGGCTTTGTTCAGTCCCTGTAAATCGCCGTAATTGCGTTCATTCAGGGCGGCATCCTGCGTGATGGGTAAATCGGGCCGGTCGATTACGTCGCAGATGATGGCAAGCGTATGAATCGCCCGTTTCAGCACCGACGTGTAAGCCATGTCGATGGGATAGGGTTTCAGCAATTCACCGGCGTGCCGGGCTTCTTCTTCGCCCAGTGGGGTCAGGTCTACATCGGCCCAGCCGGTAAAGCGGTTTTCGAGGTTCCAGACGGACTGACCGTGCCGGACAATAAACAGCGAAGGCATAGGGCAGGATTGATTAGCGTCGGTTAAGCAGACGGCGTGTTTAAAACCAACACGCTACTGGTGCGGTTGTTTATACCGTCATGGGTAGACTTTCTTAAAATCCGCTTAAAATGACGGGGAAATCAAGTTGGGCGACTGTATTCCTTGTTTTTAAAAATCGGCCGATACCATTTCGTTTGTTTATTGGCACTGTATAATGCCTAACCTCCTTTAGTTCGTACCAATGGCCCTTCTTTCCTTTCTGGATCGTGAAAAATCAGTAGCCGGTCCCGGTTACAGTCGCTGGCTTTTTCCACCAGCTGCACTGGCTGTACACATGTGCATCGGACAGGTGTACGCGTTCAGCGTTTTCAATATCCCTCTCTCCAAACTGGTCGGCATTAAAGAACCTGTCCCCGGCGACTGGGCGCTGACCGAAATCGTCTGGATTTTCAACATCGCCATTATTTTTCTGGGACTGTCGGCTGCTCTGTTCGGGAAATGGGTCGAGCGGAATGGACCCCGCAAAACAATGCTGGTGTCGGCCCTGTGTTTTTGCAGCGGGTTTGCCGTATCGGCACTCGGTATCAATCAGCACAGTTTGTGGCTGTTGTACCTGGGCTACGGGGTGCTGGGGGGTATTGGCCTGGGGTTGGGCTATATTTCGCCCGTTTCGACGCTACTGAAGTGGTTTCCCGACCGGCCGGGGATGGCAACGGGCATGGCTATTATGGGTTTTGGTGGCGGAGCTATGATTGGCTCGCCATTAGCCGTGGGCCTGATGAAGCACTACCAGTCGGCTACGTCGCTCGGCATCGGCGAAACGTTTCTGGCGATGGGCGCGATCTACTTTGTCATCATGCTGTTCGGGGTACTAACGGCCCGCGTACCGGCCCCGGACTGGAAACCGGCGGGGTGGATACCAACGGCTGCGGGGGCAAATAAAATGATCGCCACGGCTAACGTCGATACGGATACAGCCATCAAAACGCCCCAGTTCTGGTTGCTGTGGGTGATCCTGTGCGTCAACGTATCGGCCGGGATTGGTATCTTGTCGCAGGCGTCTCCCATGATTCAGGAGATCTTTTCGGACGTACGGCTGGGCGTTGGCCGGGGTATTACGCCGGAGGTGGCGGCTGGTTTTGTGGGGTTGCTGAGCCTGTTCAACCTGCTGGGGCGGTTCTTCTGGTCGTCGCTGTCTGACCGAACCGGCCGCAAACCCATCTTCATGATTTACTTGGGGTTGGGAGCCGTGCTGTATTTGCTGATTCCGACGGCGGGCCATCTGGCCACGACTACGCTGTTCGTGCTTCTTTTCTGTCTGATTCTGTCGATGTACGGAGCCGGGTTTGCCACCATTCCGGCGTATCTGCGCGATATGTTTGGCACGTTGCAGGTGGGGGCCATTCACGGACGCCTGCTGACGGCCTGGAGTACAGCGGCCATTCTGGGACCAAGCATTGTGACCTACGTCCGGGAGTACCGCATTAAAACGGATGTGGCGGCTGGTATCGCCGAGAACGTCGCGAAAGCCAATGCCTACAACACGACGATGTATGTGATGGCCGGACTGCTGCTGGTCGGGTTTGTCTGCAACCTGCTGGTAAAACCCGTTGCCGCGAAGTATCAGGTAAAAGAAACGGCGAGACCTGTTGCTGCTTAACGCTCTATACAAATGGCTAACCAATCGAAAACATCCCCGCTACAGGTTGCACTGGCCTGGATTTTTGTGCTCATTCCGCTGCTGTGGGGGGTGTCGCAGACGTTTATCAAAGCTTTGGCTCTGTTTAAATAGGGCGTTTACTTCAGAAACGTAGTAGCCTCGGCGACTTTGTCGGTATTGATGATGTCGACGCCCACCTTGCGCAGTTGTTTCCAGGCGTTGGGCGTATCGGGAATGGCCCAGAACCGGAACGGCTTGTTGTCGTCGTGCGCCCGGCGGATGACCCGTTTGAGTTTTTCGCGGTCAGTATTGGGCAGCGTACCGGTACCGTCCCAGCGCGAATAGCCCAGAAAACTATCACTGACGAGCGCAATCCGTTGCAGTGTTTCGGTGTCGTACACTTCGCTGGGGCGGCCGTCGAAGAGGATATAGGGCGGATAATCGAGTAGTTCGGCTGGTTTGGGCCTGTCCCCACTGATAATGATGCGGACGGCACCCGGACTGATACCCCGGTGAAATACGGCGAGATTGGGCTGAAGCAGTTCGATCAGTCTGGGCAGAACTTTCTCGAACTCATCCTTTACGTCGATCACCAGGCTGAACGAGTAATCGCGTTGCGGGCTGACGTGGCCTTTGTAGGTTTCAAACAGCTTCACAATCGGGTTCAGGTACAGCGATTCAAGTGTTTTGGTCGTGTCGATCTGCTGCCGCGAATGCGCCACTACTAATTTGCCATTGACCAGAAACACGTCGGCTTCGATAAAGTCGGCGCGTTGCTCATAAGCGTCGGTAAAGGGGTGCGGTTTCTCGTAATCGTTATGAGCGTGAATCAGTTGCGCGAACGAGAAGGTAGGCAGCAGGAGCAGGGTGAGGAATCGGAACATACGTGGTGAACCGCTAAGAAGTTAAAGGCAGCGCAAAGTACGTAAAGCGCCGAAAAGTAGGTGCTTGTCTTCCGTGACGAAAGGGTTAATTTTGGCCGGAACAAAAAACAGTTCGTAGTTTGTAGTTCGTGGTTTACGACGGCCGACCGCTGCCGTTCGTAGGTACTCGCCGGGGGTAACTACAAACTACAAACTACGAACCACGAACCACGAACTACAAACTAACTGATGAGTTTACTGCCAGGAAAAGTTGTGTTAATTACCGGTGCATCGCGCGGTATTGGTCGGGCCATTGCCCGGCGGTTTGCCCAGGAGGGTGCCCATGTTGCGTTCACTTATTTATCAAGTGTCGAGAAAGGAGAGGCCCTCGCCGATGAATTGAAAGCCTTTGGCACCACCGTGAAAGGCTATCGTTCCGACGCGTCTGACCATAAAGCCGCCGAAGAACTGGTCAATCAGGTCGTGGCTGATTTTGGTAAATTAGACGTGCTCATCAACAATGCGGGCATCACCAAAGACGGTTTGCTGATGCGTATGTCCGAAGAACAATGGGACACTGTAATCAACGTTAATTTAAAGTCGGTCTTTAACCTGACCAAAGCCGCCATCAAACCGATGATGAAAGCCAAAGTCGGTTCGATCATCAACCTGACGTCGGTCGTCGGTATCCGGGGCAACGCCGGGCAGGCCAACTACGCAGCGTCCAAAGCGGGCATTATCGGTTTCACAAAGTCGGTGGCCCTCGAACTGGGATCGCGCAACATCCGCTCCAACGCCATTGCGCCGGGGTTCATCGAAACCGAAATGACGGGCGAGGTGAACCAGAAAGCCGTTGAGGAGTGGAAACAGTCGATTCCCATGAAACGCGGTGGTTCGCCCGAAGAGGTGGCCGACTGCGCCGTTTTCTTAGCTTCCGATCTGTCCCGTTACATCACCGGCCAGGTTATCCAGGTCGATGGCGGCATGTTAACGTAGTAGTCAGTTCGGGGTTTGTGGTTCGTGCCGGGCCGCCGATGCGGTTACCTCCGGCACAAACCACGAACTACAAACCACAAACTCATTTATGAACCTGATTTTTCAAGCGTCGCCGTGGTGGCTGTTGGTGTGTGTGGTAGCCGGAGTGACCTATGCCGGGCTGATGTATCAACCCCTACCCGGTAAAACAGTGCCCGGCGGGTGGGATCGGCGGTTAAACTACAGCCTGGCCGCCCTCCGGTTTCTGGTCGTGACGCTGCTGGGATTTTTGCTGCTGAATCCCCTGATTCGGAGCGTACGGACCATCACCGAAAAGCCCAAAGTCGTCCTGGCGATTGATAATTCCGAATCCGTACCGGCGGCTGGTCGTCCGGTGCTGAACAAAACGTTGACCACCCTGCAAACCCTGCGGCAGCAACTCACCGACAAAGGGCTGGACGTGGCCGTACGGACGCTCGGCGATTCGGCTACGGACGCGGATTTGACGCAAATCCCCTTCACCGAACGCCGGACCGATCTGTCAGGTCTGCTGTCGGGGATTCGGTCGGATTACGAAGGGCGTAACCTGACCGACGTAGTTCTGGTGACGGATGGAATTTTTAATCAGGGTCTGTCGCCAACCTTCGGGCAATATCCGTTTACGGTGCAGACGGTTGGCGTGGGCGATACCATTCCCCGGAAAGACGTGCAGTTGAAAGCGGCCGTTGCCAACCGGATTGCGTACCTGGGCAACAAGTTTCCGGTGCAGACCGAAGTGGTCAGTAATGGCTTTCAGGGCCGTAATGCCACGGTGGTGCTACGGCAGAACGGGCGGGAAGTTAGTCGACAATCGGTAGGCTTTGTTCGTAATGAAACGTTTAACCAACTGACGTTTCAGGCCACAGCTACTGCGAAAGGGGTACAGCACCTGGTAGTCGAGGTATTGCCGCAGCCGGGCGAGTTTTCGACGCAGAATAACCGGCAGGACGTGTACATCGACGTGATCGACAGCAAGGAAAAAATCCTGCTGATGGCCCTGACGCCCCATCCCGACATCAAAGCGATCCGCACGATTCTGGAAAAAAATCAGAATTACGAAGTAGACGTCAATATCCTGACCGGTACGCCGGCCGCCGGTTCGCCTATCGGTGAAAATCCGCAGCCCCCCACCGATAAAGTATACGACCTGATCATCCTGCATCAATTGCCGGATAACGGTGGCCTGAGCAACCCGGTGCTGCAACGACTGCTGGCGAAAAACACACCGGTGCTGTTTATTCTGGGCGCGCAGTCGGCGACGGCTTCACTCAACGCGATTAACCCGGTGTTGCAGATCACCGGCCCACCGGCGCAGACCGATAAGGCACTGGCGCGGTTCAACCCCGATTTCAAGCAACTGAATTTAGACCCGGCCCGGCTGGACCTCTTCGATAAACTACCCCCGCTCACGGTGCCGTATGGCGATTACAAACTTCAGCCGGGCAGCGAAGTGGTGCTTTGGCAGCAGATTGGCAGTGTGAAAACCACTAAACCGTTGCTGGCCATTAACATCACCAGTGGTACGGCATCCCGGCCCCGGAAAGCCGCTGTACTGGCCGGAGAAGGACTTTGGCAGTGGCGGCTGGAAGAATACGCGCTTACCGACAAGCAGGAAGTAGTAGACGAGTTGTTGCAGAAGGTGATGCAGTTGATCTCCGTGAAGGAAGACCGGCGGAAACTCCGCGTGTATCCCGTTCGGAACGAGTTCGTGGCGGGTGAAAAGGCCATTTTCGAGACAGAACTATACAACGATATTTACGAGCGGGTGTACGACAAACCGATTCAGCTTCAGCTCATCGACGAAAAAGGACTAACGCGCTCGTACAATTACACCCCCACGGCGAGTAACGGCCGTTTCGAGATCAGCCGCCTGCCCGAAGGCGTCTATCAATTCAAGGCAACGACCACACTGAACGCCAAAACCGAAGTATCGGGCGGGCAGTTTGTCGTGCGCGACCTGCAACTCGAAGCCCTGAATACCACGGCCGACCACGCTTTACTGCGGCAGCTTGCCCAGCAAACCGGCGGCCGTTTTTACAATACCACAAACGTTGCCGGTTTAGTGCAAAATCTGACCACTCGCCCCACCCCCGACCGCCTGACGAGCACCGAAGCGATGGATGAAATCATCAACTGGCGGTGGCTGTTCTTCGTGATCCTGGTTTTTATTGGCGCGGAGTGGGCCTTGCGCAAGGTGAACGGCGGGTATTGATGGGATTCGGTATCTGTTTCGCCAAATGGACGGTCAACGGAGTATTCGAGTACGCCAGAGCGGTAAATCGAGTAAGTCCTAAACGTGCCGATTCAAAAGCATTGGGTTGTTGCGAACAGCGGCCTGATGCAGAAAAAATAGTTTCATGTCCGCCTGAAGCACCAAACCGGATTCGGGCGTGACCAGAAAACCGCTGGCGGAGCGGATGGCGACAATAACGCCTTCGGCCAAATGATCGTCCAGAAGCTGTTGCAGCGGCAGACCCCGGTAGTCTTTGGCCAGTTTCCCGATGTCAATGACATCCATGATGGAGCCGTTTTCGGCGTTACCCGTCAGGTAGTCCAGAAATTCCATAATGTCGGGGCGGCTCACGATGCTGGCCATGTGTGCCCCGCCAATCTTGTCGGGCATGACTACGTTATTCGCTCCGGCTTTTTTGAGTTTACTGATGGACGAGTGCTGGGACGCCCGGGTGATGATAAGCAGGTGATCGTTCAAACTGCGGGCACTCAGCACAATAAACACGTTATCCGCATCGCTGGGCAGGGCCGTTAGCAGGGCCTTTGCCCGTTTGATGCCTGCTCTTAACAGCGTTTCGTCTTCGGTGGCGTTGCCAATCACGTACAGCAACGAAGCATCCTTTTCTATGAATGTACGAATGCGCTCTTCATTCTGCTCGATGATGACAAAGGGCACGTTGTGCTGACGGAGTGTAATGGCGGCTTCATGGCCATTCCGGCCGAGACCGCACAGGATAACGTGGTGGGTGAGGTTGTCGATTTGCGTGGTCATCTTCCGCTGTTTAACGTATTTGGTCAACTCTCCACTGGCAACATACCGGGTAATGAGCGCCAGAGCGTAGGCAAAGGTCGTAAAACTGGCAATAAGCAGGGAAACCGTAAACAACCGTCCCGCTGGCGACAGGGGTCGAACTTCGGTATAACCCGCCGTGGTGATGGAGATTACGGTCATGTACAGCGCGTCCACAAAATTGTACTGCTCCAGATACATGTATCCAACAATGCCTGCCAGTGAGATGCCCAGGATAACCAACAAGGGAGAAAGCAGTGAAAAAGGCGGCTTCAGTTTCAGAAACATGGCTTTAAGGCTTGGGCGATACGGCCAAAAGTATCGAAAATATCAGCAGGCTACACCGGAAATGGTAATCTACTCGCGCCGAATGGCCTCGACCGGGTCGAGCCGGGCAGCCCACATGGCCGGGTACGTGCCGAAAATGACGCCGATCAGCATTGCCGTCACCATGATGATAATAAACGTATTCCAGGTGTAGGCTACCTGAAACGGGATGTCGGTAAGGGCTTTCACAATCGGAACGAAGGCAAGGGTGGCCACCAGCCCAAGAGCCAGCCCCAGCAAACTGCCAAGGGTCGAGATGGTGATGGATTCGGACAGAAACTGCCACAGAATATCCTGCCGTTTCGCGCCGAGGGCTTTCCGAACGCCAATTTCAACCGTCCGTTCCGTCACCGAAATCAGCAGCACATTCATGACGCCGATGCCGCCGACCAGCACCGAAATGCCGACAATCAGCCCCATCACCAACCGGAACAGCAGGAATCCCTTGGCGGCCTGACTGACGCGCTGCTCGTTGGTGACGATGGTGAAATCGGCCAGTTGGGTTTTCATGTTGGCTTTTAACCAGTTTTCGACCTGTGTTTTCAACAAGGGAACGTCCTCCACATTACTGGCCTCTATTACGCATTCGGGTGGATTTGCTTTCAACGCACTGTCCGGAAATACGGTAACGGGCATCGTTAATTGTCCCGTTTTAGCACCCCCATCGGCCAAAATGCCGATCACCGTCAGCACAGTGCCTTTGTAGACAAATTGTTGCCGAAGCGCTGTTTTCTCCTGACGTTTACCCACTAATTGCTTCGCCAGTCGCTGGTTAATAAAGGTAACCGGTCGCCGGTCTTGCAGGTCACTTTCGGTGAAGGCTGTACCGTACAGCAGTTTTATAGTGGGATGCAGCGGTAGGCTTGTTCCGATAACGACCGCGCCAATGCTGCGGTGAGTGGCTTTCACCGTTACTTCGGCGCTCTGTCGGAGATCGAGATAAACCGTTGCCGGTTTGGTTAGCGACGATCGCATCGTGGCGAAGGAATTATAATCGAAATAAGCATAAGCCTGTTTCCGTACACTTACATCATTCGCGGATTTATACAGATTGGGCAGCACCAGAATGGCCTTCAGCGACGTCGTTTTGGTGATCTGATCCTGCGCGTATTGCTCCATTCCGTCAATCAGCGACAGAATCGCCACCAGCGCGGCCACCCCGATCACGATACCCAAGATTGACAGAACGGTGTGGAAAAAGCGGGTCCGAATGTTTTGTAGGGCCGTCGCAAACGAAATCAGAATTTTCTTAACCATAACCGCAGCAAAAGGAGGTGGTACCGGAGCGGCCACAAGGTAAATCACTTTTGCCAACGGACGACAGCGCGGATAGAAGAGCGGCCCGTTCAGGTAGCTGAACGGGCCGCTTGGGCTTAAATTAAAACGGCGTGGCTCCGTTAGGGTCGGTATTGCCGAAATTGGAGAAATTATTGGCCTTTGTCTTAAATATGGCTCCCGGTTGTGGCCGACCGCCCGGCGTATCGAAACTGCTCAGGCCTTATATCAGTTGCAACACCGCCACCCAGGCGAGTGACCTGGCTATTCTGGATGAGAAGTACACCGTTGAAAAGGTGCAGCTGGTAGATGTATTTCCTACTAATCACCATGTTGAGGATGTGGTGCTACTGGTAAAGCACTAAGTACTCCGGGAAAGTATGTCTGGTCTTTTAGGCTAACGACCGGACGTGGGCGTCCAGGATACAGTAGCTAATCGCGGTAACATTTACGGAAGCGACCAATTCGAAAGAGTTAACTATCTGGCTTGAGTGATTGCCTTCCGGCTGTCATTTCCCAAAAGTGGTAGTTGTTGACCCATTTAAGATAGCCCGTCCCCCGGCCCGCAACGACCTTTGACCTATCCAAAGTGGATAACTAAATACTAACTTTCTAATATCCCATACATCATGAAAACGCTCATCCAACCGCTGTTTTTAACCCTGGCCTTAACCGTAACCACAGCCGCTGCTGTACTGGCCAACCCCTCATCCGCTAACCGCCCTGTGCAACCCCGCCCTACCCGCCCCGCCGTGGCCGCAGCCTATAAGACGGGCATCTATCCCACCGCCGAGGGTAAGATTAATATTGCCTTAGACAAAGAAGCGGGCGGGGTAGTGACCATTCGACTGGCCAACAGCGCGGGCCGGGAGGTGTATGCCGAACGAATGGGCAAAGCCGAGACGCGTACGCGGCTACGCCTGGATATGGCTGGTATGCCCGATGGTGCCTATCAGGTAGTGATCACCAACGGCGTGGAGACGACTACGTATGCCCTGACGCTGGGTACTCCGCAGCCCACTATGAGCAATCGGCTGATCGCCATTAACTAAGACCTTACTCAACACCCGTTCCTCTTTCCTGATTTACTCAATTCCCGGGCCGGTCCAGCATTTGGACCGGCCTTTTGGAGCAACGACTTTTAAACGGGTCAGATCGGCTTTCGTTTATTACCTTGGCAATAGGTTTCGCTCAACTACCCAATAGTAAGACCTTACCTCCGTTAGCTGGTTGTCCGTCTGGTGGAGTACCTGCATCTGCCTGACCATTCCCCTGTATTATCCCGATTGATTGATGAAGACCAAAATACTCCTGGTAGATGATGAAGCGGATCTGGAACTGATCTTTAAACAGCGCTTTCGCCAGTCTATTCAGAACGGTACGTATGAGTTTGTTTACGCCCGTGACGGCCATCAGGCACTGACCATTTTGGCGCAGCAGCCTGACATTGACCTGGTGCTAACCGATATTAATATGCCCGGCATGGATGGCCTTACCCTGCTGGACCGGCTCCCTGGGGTCAATCCCATCGTGCGTACGGTAGTGGTTACCGCCTATGGCGATATGGCTAACATCCGCACCGCCATGAATCGGGGGGCTTTCGACTTTATTACCAAACCCATTGACTTCGCCGACCTCGACGTGACGATTGGGAAAAGCAGGCGTTACGTCGACCAACTGCGGGAAACCCAGGAACTTCGGGCCGTTGACGCGATGAAAAACCGCTTCTTTGCCAACATTACCCACGAACTGCGTGTGCCCCTGTCGCTGATTGTTTCGCCGGTGGACAAACTGCTGGAAAACGAAAGTTTAGCACTGCCCTTTCAGGAACAGCTGACCACTGTCCGGCGCAACGCCAGCCAACTGCTGCGACTCATTAATCAGTTAATGGACATCAGTAAACTCGAAGTCCGGCAGATGGAGTTAGTCGACCAGGTTGGCGATCTGCCGGGGTTTGTGGGTCAACTGGTCGATTTGTTCCGTCCCTCTACCGACATCAAAAAGCTAACATTGAGTTACCAAACCGACCTACCGGCGGGAAACTACCTTTTCGATGCGGGAAAGTGGGAAACAATTGTCTATCAGCTGCTAACCAATGCTATTCGGTTTACTCACCTCGGCGGCATCAATGTCACGCTCCGGCAAACCGTGCTCGGTGCCTGCTTAACGGTGCGTGACACCGGTATTGGCATCAGTGCTCACAAGCTGCCTCATGTTTTTGATCGGTTTTATCAGGGCGATAACCTGCGCATCCGGGCCAACGATGGTACGGGTATCGGCCTGGCACTGGTGCGCGAATTGGCCCTGCGGCTGGGTGGCAGCATCAGCGTTGAAAGCCAGGTCGATGGTCCGTCGGGCGAATCAGGTACGACGTTTGTGCTGGATCTGCCGGTGCAGCGGACGGGCGGTTATGTAGCGGCTCAGGCGGTAATGGCTCCATCGCAGATTGTTGACCTCCCGGCATTACCCGCTGAGGTACGGTTGGTAACGCCATCGGGTACGGCCGAAGCTCCGCCATTGCTGCTGGTGGTCGAGGATAGTCCCGAACTCCGGGAATTTATGGTTGCCGAACTGGCGACGAGCTACCGGGTACGGTCGGCGGCTAATGGCCATGAGGGTTGGGTGGTGGCCAAAGAAGAACTGCCCGCCTTGATTATCACCGATTTGATGATGCCCCGCCTGGACGGCTACGCGTTTATTGAGCGCCTGAAAGCCGATCCGGCAACTGACCATATTGCAATTGTACTGCTGACCGCCAGCGCAGGGCAGGAGCATCGTCTGCGCGGGTTGGCATTGGGTGCCGACGATTACCTCACCAAGCCTTTTCACCTCGGTGAACTGCGGTTGCGACTTCGTAATCTGCTGGGACGGCAACAGCGCCTGCGCGAATACTACCGGCAGCAACTGGCACAGCCCAACCCCACTACCCCCCTGCATTCCGTGGGCGATCAGTTTTTGCAGAAGTTGTATGCCCTTATTGAGCAGCATCTGGACGACCCGACGCTGAGTGTGGAGTGGCTGGCCGATCAACTGGCGATGAGCCGCAAAGCAATGTACCTGAAAGTGCATAACCTGACGCACCTGTCGCCCATTGAACTGATTCGGCAGTACCGGCTTCGTAAGGCTATCGACTTGTTACGCTTAGGCCATAGCGCAGCTGAAACGGCGTATTTAGTGGGCTTCGACTCCCCGTCGTATTTTACAAAAGTCTTCCGGGAGTTTTACCAGCAAACGCCTACGGCCTACATGAAACGGTAAGGGCCTATCTATGCTTTCGTACGGCGATAAACTTACCCGCACAACATCAGGGTAGATTACCTATCTGCCCTGATTCATTAAAAGGGCGTGGCCTCGTTCGGGTCGGTGTTACCGAAATTGGAGAGATTGTTGGCCTTGCTCTTGAACACGGCTCCCGGCTGCGGCTGACCGCCCGGCGTATCGAAACTACTCAGGCCATTGACGTCGTTGCTGAAACCGGGTTGCGCCACCGGCTCGAAGTACGAATCCAGGTCGCAGAACTTAGTATACTTGGCAATGAACCGCAGTTGGATGGTATCTAATGAGCCGCTCCGGTTTTTGGCAATAATCACCTCGCCGATGCCCTGCGTGGAGTTACCGGCTTCGTCCTGCGTGATGTTGTAGTATTCGGGGCGGTAGAGAAAGCATACCATATCGGCATCCTGCTCGATGGAACCGGATTCGCGAAGGTCGGAGAGCTGCGGCTTTTTGTCACCCCCCCGGGTTTCCACGGCCCGGCTCAACTGCGACAGCGCAATCACCGGCACGTTCAGTTCTTTGGCGAGGTTCTTCAGGGCCCGCGAGATCGACGCGATTTCCTGTTCGCGGTTGCCGCCCCCCCCGCGCCCGCTCGTGTCGCCACTCATCAGTTGCAGGTAGTCGATCACCACCATCTGAATGTCGTGCTGCGCTTTCAGGCGCCGACATTTGGCTCGCAGTTCCAGGATGGACAGAGCGGGGGTATCGTCAATAAAAATCGGGGCTTCGGTGAGCCGCTGAATCTTGTGGTGTAACTGTTGCCACTCGTGCGGAGCGAGCGTTCCTTTGCGGATTTTCTCGCTGTCGATCTCTGCTTCGGCCGAAATCAATCGGTTCACCAACTGCACCGACGACATCTCCAGTGAGAAAATAGCCACCGGCTTCCCGTGATCGACAGCCGCATTTCGCAGTGCAGAAACCACGAATGCGGTATTGTGCGTCACAGTCATGTCTTCGAGCAGAAACAGATGATTACCGTTAATCGTGAAGCCGTAGTATTCATCGACCTTGTCCGCTTCGACCGTAATACCCGTTACGCGCCAGTCAGCTTTATCCCAGAGGGGACGGGCCTGCTTACGGGCAATACGAACGGGAATGATGTCGAGGTTGCCGAAAATACGCAGTCTATATTCTATTTTTTCGTAAGAGGTATGCGTAAAGTTTGGATCTTTGTTTGATCTACACATAAATCCTGTCTCCAAACTAGTACGAAACCCTAATGTGTCACAAAGATATTTCACCTGTTGAGATAAGGCTTGATTTGTGTGCGTGAAATGTATTACATAAGAAGGCCCAAAACCACCATCAATACCCGCGCTATCAATCAACCCTGCCAGTATCTCCAAGCGATTTTCTGTGGAATTAATAAGGTAATTATTAGGGATTTTTTTTTGTATGATAAATGGTAAGCCTGTCTTTATAGTAGCAACTGCCTGATCTTCAACATATTTTTGTAAAAATAGAAGGTTAGGGTCACTCATAAGCTGATCACTAACTGCAAAGTCTTCATTTAGTTCATGGGAATACTCACCCATGTAATTAATAAACTCGTCAGTAATATAATTCATTTTTCTTATTGAACGATAATTAAGGCCAGCACCTAACCAACGTCCAGCGAAGTATGGATTTAACTCAGTAACATGCTCTTGGAACTCGATAGCAACTTTATAGCCTGAGTACTTATTTTCATGTTGTTTATAATAAATTTCAGGTCCTTTATAATACTTATAGATTTTTGGTCCATTAAGTAGATAGTCTCGAACAGAAATATTTATTATATCACCTTTACTGTAGGACTCTTCATCGTGATTTCTTTTCAGCGAGAGAATATGACTTTCGTTGACGCGGTAATCAATTCCTTTATTCTGACGCACCCAGTACATCATCTCCCGGCCTCGCGCCAGCGACAGCACCCGGCGGGGCGTTGAGTCGTCACCCATCAGTAAATCGCCTTCGCGAACATCCTCCACCTTACGCAGTGAACCGTCGAACATAACCACTTTAGTACCTTTGCCGAGGCACTTTCCCATCGCTGGCCGGGCGGCCAGAATGATTAGTTCAGTGGGTTGCCAGCCGGAGGTAAGCCGGTCTAAGTTGGTGAAACCAGAGGGAATACCCGTCAGCCCTTCCTGGTTTTTCTTGGTCTCCATCTCGTTCAACGCCTGCCGCACAATGGTGCTCATGTCGGCGTAGTTCTTGCGGATGTTCGACTCGGTCAGGGAGAACAGGGCCTGCTCAGTGGAGTCGAGCAGGTTAAACACATCGGTCGTGTCTTCGTAGGCAAGCCGCAGCGCATCGCTTGCCATTGAAATTACGCCCCGCTTCAGGGAGTGTTCCGTAATGATACGGGAGTGGTACTCGATGTTGGCCGCCGAGTTGACCCGCGAGGTGAGTTCGGCAATATAGCCGCCCCCCCCCACAATCTCGATCTCGCCCGATTTACGCAGTTGCTGCGTGACGGTGAGCATGTCGATGGGTTCGGAGTTGGCAAACAGCGTCAGAATGGCACCGTAGATCTTCTGGTGCGCGTCCTTATAAAAGCTCTCCGGTTTCAGGATGTCTACCACGGCCGAAAGCGCGTCTTTTTCGATCATGAGTGCCCCCAAAACAGCCTCTTCCAGGTCGAGCGCCTGCGGAGGAAGTTTCCCCAGACCGGTATCGAGCCACTTGTTGGCGGGCTGTTTGCTGCCGCCGGCAAAACCGGATGGCTTCTTGAAATTGTTCGGACGGGCGTTCTCCATGACTCCTGCAATAATACGCAACCCGGCGGCAAGTGGCAACCCGGCTGCCGTAACTATCTTAACATTTGCATAACAATCGCTGGCTAACTGACTGGTAGTAAAAGCACTACCGGATGCGAAAAAAACGGGCTTTTTTTTGAACGGTCATTTCCCTGGCTGATTGCCGGAAGGGTGCAAGTTAAACTAATTGACTATCAGTATTATACAAAGATTACCCGTGCCGTCAATTACCCTAAAGCCGCTCGGAAGGCCTTTGAACGGACGTATTTAACCCCGAATAAATTTCCCCGAAAAAGTGTTGGGATGTTGTGGAAAGCGGATATATTTCGGTACAACTTCAAACTCTCTCACTGATTTGGTCGAAAAAGTAATAACCCTCGACAATGTGTCGCTCATCGAGTTTCTGGGCGTCGAAAATAACAACATCAAGGAAGTGGCAGCGGCCTTTCCGATGAGTAAAATCATCTCGCGGGGCAACGAAATTCGCATCAAGGGCACTACGCCCGAAATTGCCCGCATCACCGATATTCTGGAGTCGCTCATGGAGCACTACCAGACGTACGGAAAGCTCACCCACGACAGCGTTAAAACATACCTCACCAACGGCTCGGCCAACGGGGGCAGTGTGCCCGCCGAGGTCCGGCCAACAACAACGGATGTCGCTATTGCCGACGATGAGGTGCTGGTGTACGGTACAAGGGGCGTGGTTGTCCGCGCCCGAACGGCGAATCAGAAAAAGTTAGTCGAAGCCGCCGAGCAATCCGACCTGGTATTTGCCGTGGGACCGGCTGGTACCGGCAAAACCTACACCGCCGTAGCCATTGCGGTGCGGGCGTTAAAAAACAAGGAAGTCAAGAAGATCATCATCACGCGCCCGGCGGTGGAAGCGGGCGAGAACCTGGGGTTTCTGCCGGGTGATCTGAAGGAGAAAATCGACCCGTACCTGCGCCCGATTTATGACGCGCTGGACGACATGATTCCGGCCGAGAAACTAAAATTCTACGTCGAAAACCGCATCATCGAAATTGCGCCCTTGGCTTACATGCGGGGCCGGACGCTTAACAACGCTTTCATTCTGCTCGACGAAGCGCAGAACACGACGCCCATGCAGATGAAGATGTTCCTGACCCGGATGGGGCCGACCTCCAAAGCCATCATCACCGGCGACCGGTCGCAGATTGACCTGCCGCACAAACAAAAATCGGGTTTAATCGAATCGGTGGCTATTTTGAAAAATATAAAGGGAATTACCTTCGTTGAACTGGATGGGCGCGACGTGGTTCGTCACCGGTTGGTGAGAGAGATCGTTGCTGCTTATGAAGAAGCAGGTCAATAATATGGGCAATTCTACAAGGCGAACCGGCTGGCTGTGGCTGGTCGGTTTTTTGTTTGTTACCGGTATGGAAACGGGCCGGGCACAAACCCTGGACAGCGCCGTTATCCGGTGCATTTCGGTTGAACACGAGCAGATTCTGCGGCAGCGTAATCCCGGCCGGGCCGCACAGATCGAAACCCTGAACCGTCAGGTCAACCAGTTACAGCAGGGTGGTGCTTCGCTCAAAACGGAAGTGCTGTCCAACGAGGTTTACCGCATCCCGGTCGTCTTCCATGTCATTCACTCCACCACCGACGGTACCATTGGCGGAGCCAATAACACCAATATTTCGGCCGATCAGATTGCCTCGCAGATTCAGGTGCTGAACGAAGACTACCGGCGACTGGCGGGCACGAACGGCTTCAATACCAGCGCGATTGGGGCCGATGCCCGCATTGAATTTTATTTGGCCACGACCGATCCCAATGGCGCGGCCTCAACCGGTATTACCCGGCACTATTACTCCCTGAAAACCAGCTTCGATGCCTACACCGACGATGTGCTCCTGGCGCAGATCGCGTACTGGCCTACTGATCAGTACCTGAACATCTGGACCGCCCCGTTGCAGAACCGGATTCTGGGCTACGGTCAGTTTCCGGCTGCGGTAGACACCCTGCAAGGCCTGGACCCGTTTGTCAATGAGCGTACCGATGGGGTAATCGTCGATTATCGCTATGTAGGCCGACAAACGGGAGCCGTAACCAGTACGACGTATAACCTGGGCCGGACCCTGACGCATGAAATCGGTCACTGGTTCGGTCTTATTCACCCCAACGGCGATGCGAAATGTGGGGATGATTACGTCGCCGATACGCCCCCGACTGAGGCTCTGAATAATACCACGCAGTGTACGCAAACCTATTCCAACTGCACCAGTACCCGCACCCGCGACCTGATCGAAGATTACATGGATTACTCGCCCGACCGCTGCATGAACCTGTTTACGCAGGGGCAGGTACTCCGGATGCGCACCGTAATTGCCCTCAGTCCGCGTCGGCAGCGGGTAGTGAAGGCGACCGGGCCACTGGTCGCTACCGATGTACTGACGCTGACGGTATATCCCAATCCGGCCTACCTCGAAACGACGGCCGATGTTCAGTTTAAGGGGAATCAATCGTTCACGGCTACCCTGTTCGACCTGACCGGGCGACCCCTTCGGACATATCAGTACCAGAACGTTCCCAGTACCCGCCTGACACTGTCTATTTCGGGTATATCCGGTGGCGTGTATGTCCTTCGCGTCGCGACCGGCTCCGAAACACAGGCCAAACGCATTGTTATCCGGTAAGTTAGTAGGCAGGGGTTGGTGATTAGTGATTAGTAACTGCCAGTATCCACACTAACCCCTGCCTACTATCTACTAACCCCTGTTTATGACCACCGTACTACCCATCACGACACCGGCTGATCTGGAAGCCACTTTTGCCATCCGCCGGGCCGTTTTTGTCGTTGAACAAAACGTCGATGCCCGCGAAGAATATGAATATGAGGAAGAAAGCCGCCATTTTCTCGCTCGTACCGACACCGAAGATGGTCGAACCGAGTCCGGTACGGCCCGCTGGCGACGTACAGAGAAAGGCATAAAATTAGAGCGATTTGCGGTGTTGGCCCAGTTTCGGGGGCAGGGTGTGGGCAAGGCATTGGTACGGGCGGTGCTGGACGACGTATTCAGTCAGCAACCCCAAACATACGACCCCCTCGAATCCATCTATCTCCATGCGCAGGTAACCGCCATGCCGCTCTACGCCGGATTTGGCTTTGTACCCGTTGGCCCAATGTTTGAGGAAGCAGGCATTCAACATCGTAAGATGGTTTTACCGGAGTCTGCCTATCCGGGGTACGGCCATCCGGTGTGACCTAAGAAAATCGTAAACACGGCGGAAGAAGAGGTCCACGGTAGAAAAGGAGAAAAGAACGCTGTATTCTCTGTGAATCCCCATCTTTCTTTGTGTTTAAACAACACCCCCACACCCCACCATGAAAGGTTACCCATTTGTGCGCTACGTGGCCGCGTTCATCAGCGGCATTTTGCTCTGTACCGTCTTGCCCGACAGCAGTTGGCTACCCGTTGGTTTGGCAGTTGTGGGTGCAGGATTATGGTTCGGCATACTCATTGGCAATGCCCGTCGGGTCATAAAACCGGTTAGCATCTGGTCGGGCGTTGGCGCCTTGCTGCTACTGACCTCGGCGGGCTGGTTCAGTACCTACAGCCACACAGCGAGCAACCGCCCGGACAACATCAGCCACCTTACCGACTTGCCGGACGCCTACGAAGCCGTGGTCGATAACCTGCCCGAAGAACGCGCCAAGACGTACCGGGTTGAGTTGTCGCTCCGGCGCGGGCGGGTGGCGGGTCAGTTTCGGCCCATCAGCGGCCGGGTGATTGTGTACCTCGATAAAACCGGTTTGCCAGTGCCCCAATACGGCGAGGTATGGCTCGTTAGCGGGGCACCCCGCCCGATTGATCCGCCCCTGAATCCGGGCGAGTTCAACTATAAACGGTTCCTGAGCTACAAGGGTATTTACCACCAGCAGTACCTCCGGCCGTTCATGCGGCAGGTCATCAGTTACCAGCCCGCGAGTCAGTTGACGGCACTAGCTAACACCGTGAACCGTCTGGCCGACAGCGTATTTACGCATCAGGTGGGTTCCCGACCCGAATATGCCATTGTGAATGCGATGCTGCTCGGCGTGCGCGACGATCTGGATTCGGATTTGTACAAATCGTATTCAGCCGCCGGGGCTATTCACCTGTTGTCGGTGTCGGGCCTGCACGTGGGTATTTTATTTTTCGTGCTGACGTGGGTGCTGAAACACCTAGCACCCGGTCAGCAACAGTCTGTTTGGGTAGCCGCGCTCAAGCTGACAATTCTCTGGTTTTACGCCCTCACTACGGGCTTCTCGCCCCCGGTACTGCGGTCGGCCCTGATGTTTTCGGTACTGATCGGTGCTGAGGTCAGTCGACGACCGCACAGCTTGCCGAATACCCTGGGTGCGTCGGCGTTTGTTATTCTGTGCTTTGATCCGTACGCCCTGTTCTCGGCGGGTTTCCAGCTGTCGTACCTGGCCGTGGCGGGCATTGGCGCATGGGTACCGCTGCTCGATCAGCGGCTCACGTTTCGGTACCCCTGGCAGAACTGGCTCTGGAAACTAACGGTGGTGGCTGTGGTTGCGCAGTTGATTACGTTTCCGCTCGGGGTGTTTTACTTTCACCAGTTTCCCACGTATTTCCTGCTGGCGAATCCGGTGGTAATGCTCTTGTCCGAAGGATTGCTGCCGCTGGCCATGGCAGCGCTGGCGTTTAGCTGGGTGCCGTATCTGAACGACCTGCTGGGCTGGACGTTGCAGAAAATGGCGTGGTTACTGAACGCGTCCGTCACGGGCATTAGTCAGTTGCCCGGTGCGATGTGGGAGGGACTTTGGTTATCGGCAACGGAGATGATGCTGGTATACGCCGTGCTGTTTGGCGGGGCCGCGTGGCTGATTACCCGGCAGCGGTCGTACCTGTGGCTCACCTGCGGACTGAGCCTGACGCTGGCGTTGTGTACCATTCAGGATGAGTTGGTCCGCCAATCGCAGCAGCGGCTCGCCGTGCATTTTCTGCCCCATAAAACGGCAGTGAGCCTGACCAATGGCCCGCAAACGCTGTTACTCACTGATCTGGACCGGCAAAACGACCCGCGCTCCTTCGATTTTTACCTGAAAAATACCTTTGGGCAATGGGGCGTCACGAACCTGACCATTGCTCCGGTTGGTCCTGCCATCAGTGACAGCACCGTTCGGGTAGTACCGGCGTATCACCAGACCCGCGACTATGCCCTTTGGGTGTGGCACGGCAAATCGCTGTTGTTCGTGAATAAACTCAGCGGCCGGTCGCGCTGGACATTACCCGCCGTGGTCGATTACCTGATTATTCGCCGAAATGCCCTGCAGGACTGGGATCAGCTTCGGGGCCGGGTGGTGGCGCGTCGCATCATCTTCGACGATTCGAGCAAAACACCCCTGACGGATAAACTGCTGGCTGACGCTAAAGAACGCGGTATAGCCTGCTACTCCGTGCGGCAAATGGGGACGTATGTGGAGGAGTTGTAGTTCTACCGGGGGCGGCCCGGCACCATTGGCTTACTCATGCCCTGTGCTTTGGTAAGCGAATCGCGCTTGGTCTGATAGGTTGTCCATTGCTCCGGGGTGAGGATGGGCTTTAATTCTTCTTCCTTCTCATCGTTAAGCATCATCATCACTTCGCGAATCTGTTGCCGCGTAGCGTCCGACGGGGGGCCACCACCGGCGGGTATCAGCCCTTGGGTTTCCTCTTTCTGCTTATCGGCGTAGTTATTGTTGAGTTTTTTGATGGACTTAACCTGCTCTTTGGTCAGGTTCAAGTTGTTTTTCATCCATTCCGTTTGCTGATTGGCCATGTTGGCAAAGGGCAGCACCTGTGGACGCGGACTGGCACTTGGAATGCCGGAGTTGCCCATACCACCCATACCACCCATCCGTCCACCCATGCCGCCACCACCATAGCCACCGCCACCCGGATACTGGGCAAACGTTTGGCCACTGATTAGGAGGGTAATACTCAGACTCAATCCGAAAAGGAGGAAGCTTATGTGCTTGTTCATGGTTTTGTTTTTCTACTCGAATATACGGTAAATGCGTAATGCTTACCACCGAAGGGTATCAATCTGGTCTTTGTACGCCCGAAAATGCTCCTTATTCACGTACTTATCCGTACTGATTTCCATAATCCGGGGGCGTTCCGTCAGCTCGAAAAACGACGATAACCCAGCTTCGACTTCGGCTAAATGGTTGCAAACGGTATAGTGCAGTCCAAATTCTTCCGCTGTGAGCCGGGCCGTCAGGGGCTGCGCGGTCTCGAAGTACGTTTCCAGTTCGGGTTGCTGAGATGGCCCGTCGATTATGCGAAAAATATGGCCGCCGTGGTTGTTGAACAGGATGATGCGCAGGTTCGGGGGCAGAAAGGCATTCCAGAGGGCATTGCGGTCGTAGAAAAAGGCCACGTCACCAATCAGCAGCGTCACCAGTTTGTCTGTTGCCAGGGCTGCACCCACCGCCGTACTTAAACAGCCGTCGATGCCGCTCGTTCCCCGGTTTGCCGACACGCTGATGCGCTGAGCCGCTTCCAGACCAACCATGTTGGCGTAGCGAACGGGCATACTATTAGCTAACTGCAACACCGAATCGGCGGGCAGCGACTCCATCACCACCTGTACTGCCGCTAACTCCGAAAAAGCCCCGGTCGACGTTCGTTCCGCATTCAGTGATTGGTTAATCAACCGCAGAGCCTGCTGATCGGCGGTTTGCCAGCGATGCAGAAAATCGAATTCATCTTCGTCGTCGCCCTGCAAAAACTTCCGGTAGTCGACATCCGCGAAGAGCTTCTCGAAAAACGCCCCGGTCGCCATCGGAATCAGTGTCGTCAGCGAACGGAACGGGTCCGAAATCCGGTCGGGCGTGGCTTGTAGATGCCAGTGGCGGGTGGCCGGAAACTGACGAAAAAACGTTTTGAGGTTGCGCGTCAGAAACGAGCCGCCACAGGTGATGAGCAGGTCGGGCCGTAACGATTCAAGTTGGGATTTATCCGTACCCGCCAGAAACGTATCCGTCTGCGTAATAAACTGGCCGTTGCGGTGCAGGTTGCTGATGAGTTCGCCCACAATGGGTACCCCCGATTCCGCACTCAGTTTCGTCAGGATTTCCACCAAATGCGGGTCGTTGGGGAGTTGACCCACCGCAATCAGTTTTCGCTCGGTGCCGTCCCACTCATCCAACAGCCGGTGCCAGGTATCGGCGGGCAACTGCGCGGTGGTAGCCAGCGGCTCGATCACCCGGACGGATTCGTACTGAAAAACTTCGTCGGAAGCGGGATAGAACGGTTCCCGCAGCGGCACGTTAATGTGTACCGGTCCAGCGGGTGCGGTCATCGCCAGATTGACCGCTTCGTTGGCCGACCGTTCGATGAACCACCTTGCATCGGCATGGGTGTAATCGGCGGGCAGGTCGTAGCTGCGTTTGACGTGCGGGCCAAAAATACCGGCCTGCGCAATCGTTTGTCCGTCCTGCTGATACAGCCATTCGTGGGGCCGGTCGGCGGTGAGCAGCACCAGCGGGATTTCCTGAAAAAAAGCCTCTGCCACCGCCGGGCTGAGGTTATAGACCGCACTGCCCGACGTACAGATCAGGGCTACCGCACGGGGCGTTCCGTTGGCGCGGGCCTGCTGCGCCAAACCGAGGGCAATAAACCCGGCAGACCGCTCATCGGCCACGACGCGGGCAACCAGGTGCGGATGCCGGGCAACAGCCAGCGTTAATGGGGCCGACCGCGAGCCGGGTGAGATAATAACCTCCCGAATGCCCTTCTGATAGAGCAGTTCGGCTAAATTGACAATGGGTTGGAGAATGGGCATGGGTAACCTGTTTGGTGGTTTGTACCGGGCGGCCGTCGGACCGCCGATGCGGCAAAACTCATTCAATAACCGTACGTGGACCGGTTGAGTTGCCACCGCCACAGCAATCCATCCTCCGGGTCGGTGAGTTCATCCACGCGGAGCAGGCCGCAATGACGCAGGATTTTGGTGGATGGATTTTCGTGAGCGAGCGTATGCGCCTGCACCGTCGTTACCCGGTCATCGGCAAAGGCATTGGCAATGAGTCCCTTTGCCAGTTCGGTACCCAAGCCAAGCCGCCGATACGCTTTCATGAGTTCATAGCCAATCTCGACCATGCCGTGCTCATCCGGCGGGCCTTTGTAGCCGCAGCTACCAATCAGCCGGTTGTCGGTTTTGTGAATCGGCAGGTACATCCACCAGTTCAGGCCAGCGGGGTCAGCGCGGAGGTGATCGGCTGCGTACCGAATCGGCCTTTTGCCAAACTGCGTCCATCGGGCGGGCACATCGACCTGCAATACGGCTGACGCCACGTTAGGTCCGGCCAACAGGGCGTCAAAAAGGGCAAGGTCACAGCTAATGAGCCGCAGCCGGTCGGTGTCGATGGTGTGCGTCATGATTCAGGGGTTGGGGCAGGACGAACCCGGTCGAAGGCGTCGATGTAGCTTTTGCTGCTCGCATTCAGCACCCGGACGCCAATCGAATCGGCATAGTCGCGCAGCACTTCATACCCCCGGAACACTTTATAGAGCGACAAAAACTGGCTCGACATGGTAAATCCCCGGCCCTGTCCGGCGTTGTACGTCGTAACAAAGGCCACGTCTTTGGCTTTGTCGTAGAAGTGCAGGTTCTGCATCTGAAACTCGTTGGCGTCGGTCACCCGGATTTGCTCGTGCCACGATTGATCGGCCCCGAACAGATACACCGTCCCGAACCGCCGGTTTACCACCAGAAATAAAGCCGCCATCAACACCGTCTGCGACTGTACCATGCCGATGTTGTGCCGGTAAAACCAGTGTCGTAATCCCTGAAATCCTGTAACGACCGTGTAGTTATAATACAGCACCCGAATACCGGGATTGCCCGCTGAAATCTGATTTGTCAGGTACGATCCGTTGGCCCGGCGGGGTACGTAGAGCGTCATCGGCCAGTCGACGTGGTTAATCAGCACATCAATCGTCTGCTGAATGTCCGGGCGGTTGGTCGTTTGCGTGAACGAGAAATAGCCCGGATCGTGCAGGACATAATTCTGGGGTTTTAAGTCCAGAAACAGGTCTGTGTGGGCGAAGTTATTGACCACAACAATTTCTGAACTCCTGATAAAGGCCAGATGATCCCGTAACGAATCGCTCAGGGATGGACCGTTGCCGAGGACCGAACAAACCGGCCGTTGCGGGGCCGGTAAGGCACTGCCCGGCCGCGATTGCACCAGCACTTTCAGGATAGACAGGGCCGAACCAAGCGTATTTTCGAGTACACCCGACAGCGTTTTATAGATGGTTTCCAGCATGGATTAACGGGTGATGTTCTGTGGTATATCAACCGGAAAGTGAGTGGCTAAAATAGCGTTTCGGGCCAGTAAACACGGAATACCCTGAATTTTGGGATACGCCAGCAGACTCTCCGGGGCAAACAGGGCGTCGGGGGTTTCGGTCAGGTACGAACCCGTAAGGGGGCACGCCAGCGATACCGGTCCCGATTCGGTTGCTGACGCGTCTTTTTCGAGGAGCAGCAGCGCGGTAGGGTTCAGCGAATTCTGGGCTAACTCGATCAACCGATGCGCCTTAATGGTATAACCAAGTTCCTGCGCCGTCTGAAGCAGGTTGGTGACGTAACCGTGCGCCAGCATCCGTTGTTGGGCCTCGGCGGAGGCCAATTCGTAGGCGGGTTCCAGCAAGACCACGTATCGGCGGGCTACGCGGTACAATTCCCGCAACGCATCGGCTTCGCGGCCCCCGTTCGGCTCCACGGAATGCGACGTATACACCACATCAACCGAATTGTCGGGCAACGGAATCTGAAACAAATCACCCGTAAACAGGGTGACCGGCCCCGCATCGACAGCTTTGACAAAGGCCCGGCCGTACTGAAGCCGCGACCACGAAATGTCGAAACCAAGGGCGTATTCCGGGCGGTGGGGAAGCTGACGCAGGACGTTGGCTAAGGTAGTCGCTTCGCCAACGCCCGCTTCGAGCAACGACGAAAACGGCCCTAATTGAGCCAGTATATCGGCCACTAATGCGTAGTACTGATCTTTCTGTGCCTTGTGCTGCCAGTATAACTCGGTGTATGAACCAGCCTGAAAGTCGTAGCTGATCAGAATATCGTCGATGGTATTGGTACTGCGACCATCCAGCTCCCGCAGGTACTGCATCAGGTTTCCACCGTTGGCATAATGGGTTTTCAGGGCCTGAAGGTGTTTGAACGCGTCCATGGGGGGGTGGGTAAGTTACAGAAAAAGCCCCCACCGCATCCGGCAGGGGCTTTCTAACGAAACAGTCTTATAGGGTATCGACTATCCTAAGTACGTCTTCAACGCTTTGGAACGCGACGTGTGCCGCAACCGGCGGATGGCTTTCTCTTTGATCTGCCGAACGCGTTCGCGGGTGAGGTTAAACTTCTCGCCGATTTCTTCGAGGGTCATGGCATGTTCCCCGTTCAGGCCAAAGTACAGCGTAATCACGTCGGCTTCGCGTTGCGTCAGCGTCGAGAGGGCACGTTGTACTTCTTTCCGTAGCGAATCGTTGATCAGGCCCGAATCCGGCTTGTCTTCGCCGTCGTTTTCGAGCACGTCGAGCAGGCTATTCTCTTCACCCTGCACAAACGGCGCGTCCATCGACACGTGCCGACCCGAAATTTTGAGCGTATCCACTACTTCGGCGGCTGTAATCTCCAGCACGGCAGCCAGTTCTTCCGGCGACGGTTCCCGCTCGAACTTCTGTTCCAGGTCCGAGAAGGTCTTGGAAATCTTGTTCAGCGAACCAACCCGGTTCAGGGGTAGCCGCACAATCCGCGACTGTTCGGCCAACGCCTGCAAAATAGACTGGCGAATCCACCACACGGCGTAGGAGATGAATTTAAATCCGCGGGTTTCGTCAAACCGCTGGGCGGCCTTAATCAAACCCAGGTTCCCCTCGTTGATCAAATCGCCGAGCGACAGGCCCTGGTTCTGGTATTGTTTGGCCACCGATACCACGAAGCGCAGGTTAGCCTTGGTCAACCGTTCGAGCGACAACTGGTCACCTTCGCGGATTTTCTGGGCCAGCGTCACTTCCTCGTCGGGCGTCAACAGGTCTACCTTGCCGATTTCCTGCAGGTATTTGTCGAGCGACTGACTCTCGCGGTTGGTTATCTGTTTACTTATCTTTAGCTGTCTCATGGTACGTTACACTGGAAGCGTGTGGCAATGTAACGCGGTGATTCACCGCGTTATTCTACAAAAAACAACAATCTATTCCTCCGTTTTGTTCGCTGGTCTGGGCAGCAGCACTTTCCGGGATAACCGGTACTTTCCGGTCTTTTTATCAATGTCAACCAGCTTTACGGCAATCTCTTCGCCCACTTCCAGGACGTTGTCCATGGTCTCTAAGCGCTCCCACTTGATCTCGGAAATGTGCAAAAGTCCGTCCTTACCCGGCATGAACTCCACGAACGCACCGAAGGGCATAATCGTCTTCACTTTACCCTCGTACGTTTCGCCTACTTCGGGTACGGCTACGATGCCTTTGATGCGGTTCACGGCTTTGGCCATGCTGTCTTTGTTGACGGCAAAGATGCTCACCCAGCCCGCGTTGTCGTGCTCGTCGATCACCACCGTGGCGCCGGATTCTTTCTGAATATCCTGTACCACCTTGCCACCCGGCCCGATAACGGCACCGATCTGACTCTGCTCGATCTTGATCACCGTGGCCCGTGGTGCGTGTGGCTTCAGGTCGGGGCGTACCGCATCGAGGGCCTTCTTCATTTCGCCCAGAATGTGTACACGACCCGCTTTTGCCTGATTCAGGGCTTCTGTGAGCACTTCGTACGACAAACCATCGACTTTAATGTCCATTTGGCAGGCCGTAATCCCTTTTTCGGTACCGGTCACCTTAAAGTCCATATCGCCGAGGTGATCTTCGTCACCGAGAATATCCGACAGTACAGCGTACTTGTCGCCGTCCGAAATCAGACCCATCGCGATACCGGCAACCGGCGCTTTAATCTTCACTCCGGCATCCATCAGGGCGAGCGTACCGGCACAAACCGTTGCCATCGACGACGATCCGTTCGATTCGAGAATGTCCGACACGATCCGGATCGTGTACGGGTTGTCTTCTACCGGTGGCAGGACTTTTTTCAGGGCACGGTGCGCCAGGTTGCCGTGGCCGATCTCGCGCCGACCGGCACCCCGGTTGGGCTTCACCTCGCCCGTCGAAAAGCCGGGGAAGTTATAATGGAGCAGGAATTTGCTGTACCCCTGATACATGGCCTGATCCACGATTTGCTCATCCATTTTCGTGCCAAGCGTCACGCTCGTCAGCGACTGGGTTTCGCCCCGTGTGAACAGGGCCGACCCGTGAGCCATCGGTAAAATACCGGCTTCGCACTCGATGGGACGGATCTGATCCAATGCACGACCGTCTAACCGGTAGCGTTCGTCCAGCACCATCCGGCGAACCGCTTCCGACTCCAGATCGTGGTAGTACGTTTTCACCAAGCCAATGTCCGTTCCTTCGGGCAGCGTAGCGATGTACTCGTCGCGCACTGCTTTGAAATCCGCTGACCGGCCTTTTTTGCTGGGTTGCCGCTTGTTGGCCACCTCGTATACTTTATCGTAAAGGGATGCCTTCACCTGCGCCCGCAACTCTTCGTTATGCGATTCGTGGCTGTAGGTCCGCTTTTCGGTCTTGCCAACTTTCGCTTCGAGTTCTTTCTGCGCCTGGCACTGTACCTTAATGGCTTCGTGCGCAATCTTGATGGCTTCCACCATTTCCGATTCCTGGCACTCGCTCATCTCACCTTCAACCATGCAGATATCTTTCAGCGTAGCCGCAACGATCAAATCGAGGGTGGCGCGTTCCAGATCGGACGTTTTGGGGTTGATGTGATACTTACCGTCGATTTTGGCCACCCGCACTTCCGAGATTGGCCCGTTGAACGGGATATCGGATACCGCTAAGGCCGACGAAGCTGCCAGTGCTGCCAACGCATCGGGTAGCACTTCGGCATCGGCCGACACGAGCGTAATCATTACCTGTGTATCGGCGTGGTAATCGCCGGGGAAGATCGGGCGCAAGGCCCGGTCAACTAATCGGCTGATGAGCACTTCGTGGTCGCCCAGCCGACCTTCGCGCCGTTGG
>JBBQLG010000016.1:0-63867 GCA_038327655.1 Cytophagales bacterium | reverse complement strand
ACTTCGGGTAAGACTTTAATGAGTTTTCCGGTCAATTCCAGTGCCATGCGTCTGCGTGTTAATTGCTGCGTTTAGTACGTGAAGTTACGCATTTTGGCGGGAAGAACCGCGCTGAACAGGCATTTTTTCGTGTTGAGGTACCTTTGGGATGTATCCTTCCGTCTGATTCACAGGCCCGCTGCCAAACAGTGACCTAAAAATCTCAAATGCCGGTTTGGTACCTAAATCCGAAACGTGTAATTTTGCACCACATTACGAATCTGGCCACGTGGTGAAACTGGTAGACACGCCATCTTGAGGGGGTGGTGCCGCAAGGTATAGGAGTTCGAGTCTCCTCGTGGTCACGCAAGCAAGTCAACAAAAAGCACTTACCGTTTCGTGGTAAGTGCTTTTTTTGTGCGTTTTAATTGGTAGAGTAACGCCGGTGTTCATGGTATAACCTTAAATCAGCCAGACGGCATCGCGCCGGAGGTAATAAAGCCGGTTGTTCCAGAACACGCGCAGCCAGATGTCTTCACTGCCGAGGATATTGACTTTATGACCCCGACCAATCATGTCCACCACGGGGGCAGCCGCCGAGGGTTCGCTGCGCAGATAGACCCGGTCGCGGCTGGTGATGCCCGACTGATACCCTTCGGGCAGATTGGCGAACAGTAACAAGCCGATCAGGTAGAGCAGAATAATCCATTTGTACCGCTGAGGGGCGCGTTCCTGTCGCCCGCTTTTTAACAGCAGCACCCCCACCACATATACGCCGAGACCCAGCCCGAAGAGCAGCAGATAAATGCCATACTGCTTATAGAACAGGTAAAAATAGTTGAGGTCGTCGGTCTCATAGCCCACTAATCCGTTGGCGCGGGCTATGTCGTTCAACTTGCGCAGTACCGCTTCGTTGGGATGCCGCTCGAAATACACTTCGAGGTAATACAGCAGGCGCGGGATATCGTGCTGCTGCTCATAGGCATAGGCTAATTTAAGCAGCATGGGGTCGGTAGCAGGCTGTCCATTGGCGATGGCTGATTCATAATGAATGGCCGCATCGGCAACGGCTCCGGCCCGAAAAAGGGAGTCAGCCGTAATGAGCGGCTCCGGCGCAGCAAAGGCGGCACCAGGCAGTAGGGAACAAAAAAGTAGGCTTATTTTAAGAAGAGTGGCTTGCATTGTTGTGTAAAACGTCATACTTTTGCACTCGCAATTCGGGAAACGGTACACAAGATACTGTTTTTTAATGAGCGCAACTAACCGATCTGGTAGCTCAGCTGGTAGAGCAATACACTTTTAATGTATGGGTCCTGGGTTCGAATCCCAGCCGGATCACCAAATGAATCATGCGTTACCAGTGCCGGTACTGAACCGTTTTTTCAGCCGTCCCGCATTGTTCGTTCCTGCCACCATTCGATCTGGTAGCTCAACTGGTAGAGCAATACACCTTTAATGTGTAGGGCCTGAACGGTCGGCCGCTGCCGCTCGAATCCCAGCCGGATCACCATTTAAGCCAGAAATATCGCGCTGTCGCAACCCTCCCCAAAGAGGGTTTTTGCGTTTTTAACGCAAGTAGTAAACCAAATTGACTACTTAGGCGTTTGGGGAGAAAGTACCAGTCGTTTACAACCCAACGTTTCACCCAATCTCTTCTCCTTATGCAGGCAGTACTACCCGCTCAGGCTCCCGCCGTTCCTACCGGTTTATTGCGCATTATCATTGTGGTTACGGCCATTTCAGCCGCCGTCATGGAGCTGATTGACGTCACCATCGTCAACGTAGCCCTGAACGAAATTGCCGGAGCACTCGGTGCCACCATCGAAGATGTTGCCTGGGTCGTTACGTCCTACGCCATCGCCAACGTAATTATTATTCCCATGACGGGTTTTCTGGCGGACTATTTCGGGCGAAAAAAGTACTACGTAGCCTCCATCATTCTCTTCACCATCGCTTCGTATTTCTGCGCCAGTTCAACGAGTTTGTGGCAGTTGGTTTTCTGGCGGTTTATTCAGGGAATGGGGGGTGGTGCGTTGCTGTCGACCTCGCAGGGCATTATTTTCGATGCTTTTCCACCCGCCAAACGGGGCGTGGCTTCCGGCATTTTCGGTATGGGCATCATTCTCGGCCCTACACTCGGCCCGTTTCTGGGTGGGGTAATCGTCGATAATTACCACTGGTCGTACATTTTCTACGTAAACGTACCCATCGGTATTATTGCCACGATCCTGACATTGCTTTATATCGCCAAAAAACCCGGCGAGGGCACCCGTAAAAAGGAAATCACCATCGATTATCCCGGCATTTTGCTGCTGGCCGTGGGCGTGGGTTCCCTGCAATACGTGCTCGAAAAAGGGCAGTCCGACGACTGGTTCGAGTCGAAGACCATCGCCATACTCACCGTAGCGGCCATCGGCGGGCTGGGCGGGTTTATCTGGCGACAATTCACGACGGCGCATCCGGTCGTAAATCTGCGGGTGCTGGGCAAGGGAACGCTGGGGGTAACGACCATTTTTAGTTTCGTGGCCGGGGTTGGGCTGTTCACCTCTGTGTTTGTGTACCCGGTCTTGGTGCAGCGGATCAACGGCTTCACTCCCACCATGACCGGCATTTCGCTGCTCTGGCCCACCTTAATCGGCATCCCGCTGTTTCCGCTCATTGGCAAACGGCTCTCCGTCGGGGCGTCGCCCCTGCCATTCATTATTATCGGGATGTGTACGTTCGTTGTCTTCGGTTTTTACAGCGGCAGCCTGAACGGTCAGGCGAATCAGTGGGACTTTTTCTGGCCGCAGATGATGCGGATTTTCGGCGTAACCATGCTGCAGTTACCCCTTATCAATCAGGCGGTAGCTGGTTTACCACCCCAGGATTTCCCGGCGGCCATTGCCCTTAACAATATGATCCGGCAGTTGGGGGGCGCATTCGGTATTGCGCTGGCCAATACGTACGTCACCCGCGACTTTGCCCAGCACCGATACGATTTGGTGAGTAACCTTGATCCGGGCAACCCATTAGTCACCGAGCGACTCAGTATGCTGGGTGGGGTCAGCGACCGCGCCTATAAGCTGATCGATCTGGCGGTGGATAAACAGGCCTATCTGCTCTCGTATTTGGACACATTCCGGCTGGTGGGCATTTTCTTCGTCATTATTTTGCCGTTGGTCTATTTCCTGCGGACAAAAAAGAAATCTGCGGAGGAAGTCGCTTTAGCTGCGCGGGCTATGTCGGAAGCACACTGACAGGTTTTGATTGCGGTTTGGTACCGGGTTTGGTTGTGTTGTCGGTTTTGAGAAACCGACAACACAACCAAACCCGGTACCGCAACAGGGCTACTGCAGCAGGGTATGCGTGGCCAGACAAGCGTCGATTTGCCGGATTACGGCTTGTAAATCGTCGGGTTGGCTGGTGTAATCCAACTCGTTCACATCGATGATCAGCAACCGACCGACGGTGTACTGCGCCGTAAACTCATCGTAGAGCCGGTTCAGGTTGACCAGATACGTCTCGCTGATCGACTGTTCATACGACCGGCCCCGCTTCTGGATCTGGCCCGTCAGCCGGGCAATATCCGCCCGCAGGTAAATCATCAGGTCGGGGGGATGCACCAAACTCAGCATACTATCGAACAGATGGCGGTAGGTGTTGTAATCCCGTTCGCTCAGGGTGCCGCTTTCGCGCAGGTTGCGGGCAAAAATGTAGGCATCTTCGTAAATAGTCCGGTCCTGAATGATGCTCCGGGCTGCTCCGTCCTTCAGCACATTGTGGATGTATTTGACCTGCCCGAAACGACTATTCAGGAAATAAATCTGCAGGTTGAACGCCCACCGCTCCATGTCGCCGTAAAAATCGGCGAGGTACGGATTGCCTTCGACGGCTTCGTAGAGGACATCCCAGTCGTAGTGTTGGGCTAAAAGCTGGGCGAGCGTGGTTTTTCCCGCGCCAATGTTTCCGGTAACGGCAATGTGCATACAGACAAGTTCGGTAAAAATGGGGTGCGAAGTTAACCATTCGACCCGCACAACCCTCGGCATTTACGCTTTTCGTATCTTTGTGGATGGAACCGCACCGGCGGACCGGCGGTTCGGTTCCATCAATCCGACGATATACCGATGAAGCCATACCGCGTTTTACTGTACTACATCTACACCCCGATTGCCGATCCCGATCAGTTTCGGGAAGAACACCATCAACTGTGTCTAAACCTGAACCTGCGGGGGCGGGTAATCGTCGCGCCCGAAGGCCTGAACGGTACGGTATCGGGCCGGGCTGCTGACTGTCAGGTATATATGGACACGTTGAAGGCCGATCCGCGCTTTTCGGGTATTGATTTTAAAGTCGATGAAGCGGATGGGCATACGTTCTATAAAATCAACGTCCGGCTCAAAAACGAGATCGTCAACTCCGATTTATCCGTTGATCCGCTCCGGCGTACGGGCATTCACCTCGAACCGGATGCGTTTAAAGCCCTGAAAAACGACCCCGATGTGGTGCTGATCGACATGCGGTCGAACTACGAGCATTCGGTGGGTAAGTTTAAAGGGGCGGTCACCTTCGACATGGAGAACCTGCGCGAGTTACCGGACCATATGGCCGAGATCGAACACCTGCGCGACAAAAAGATCATTACGTACTGCACCGGTGGCATCAAGTGCGAAAAAGCCAGTGCCTACCTCCTCGAACAGGGTTTCGAGAACGTCTACCAACTCCACGGCGGCATCATCAAATACGGGCTGGAAGAAGGGGGCGAAGATTTCGAGGGGAAATGCTACGTCTTCGACAATCGCCTGACGGTGGATGTCAATCAGGTGAATCCCGTCGTGATTTCGCGCTGTCACCGCTGCGGCACCGTATCGGACCGGATGATTAACTGCGCGGCTCCGTCCTGCAACAACCACGTACCCATGTGCGAATCCTGCGCCTATGACCACAAAGGCACCTGCACGGACGACTGCCTGACGGACGAAAACCTGCGCCTGTACGATGGCACCGGCTACTACGGTAAACAGTCCGACAGCTATTCGCCGTTGCTGGGCTTCAAAACGCAAAAGGGGCAACGGGTGAGTAGTTTGTAGTTCGTGGTTTGTGGTTCCTTCGGCCAACTACAAACTACTCACCCGGCGCGGTCAGCGGTTTACACATCACGAAATCATTCATCCAGTACGGGCCGATGGGTACGTCTTCTTCGCGAAGCACCGAGAACCCCTGCCGTTCGTAAAACGTGCGGGCTTTGTTGTAGCGATTCACGTTGAGGAGCAATTCACTCCCTCCCTCCTGCCATCCCCGCAATTCAACTTCGGCCAGCAGTCTCCGGCCCAATCCTGTCCCCTGCGTGCTGGGCAGCACGTAAATTTTGTGGAGCTTAAACGCCCGGCCAACAGCCGTATTCGCTTCGTTATCCGCCAGCCCGAACGAGGCAAAACCCGTCAGTTTCGGTTTAATCTGCTTCGTCTCCACTTCGGCCAGGATAAACGTATGCCCTTTCGCTGTCATCTGTTCGGTGAGGGCCTCGGGCGAGTAAAGCTGATCGAACATGTACTGAATCTGCTCCGGCGACAGGATCGCCCGGTAGGTCGGTTCCCAGATTTTGGTTTGCAGGGCAATGAGTGCCGGAATGTCGTCGGGCGTGGCTGTCCGAAGATTAGTCGTCATAGTCGGGGGTTATTTCGTAATTTTGGGCCAGAATCGCACCCATCGCGAAAGTAGCACAACGCGCTTTATATGCCCGAATCGACCCCACTGATTTTAGTAACGAACGACGATGGCATCACCTCCCACGGCATCCGAACGCTGGTGGAACTGATGCAGCAACTCGGCGACGTAATCGTGGTTGCGCCCAACAGCCCGCAATCGGGTATGGGTCACGCCATTACCATTTCCAGTCCCCTACGACTGTATCCCAGCGATATTTTCGCCAATGTTTCCGCCTACGAATGCTCCGGCACCCCGGCCGACTGCGTGAAATTGGCCAAAAACCACGTCCTGAAAGACCGCGCCCCTGATCTGGTCGTCAGCGGCATTAACCACGGCAGCAACACCTCCATCAGTGTGTTGTATTCGGGTACCATGTCGGCGGCCATCGAAGGCGCCATCGAGGGCATTCCGGCCATTGGCTTCTCGCTGGGCGATTACAGTTCCGAACCCGATTTCTCGCACGTACACGAACATATTCTAAGCATTACCCGTAGCGTGATTGAAAAAGGCATCCCGAAGGGTGTGGCCCTGAACGTAAATTTCCCGGCCAAAGGCCCTGAACCGATCAAAGGCATCAAAATCTGCCGACAGGCGAAGGCGAAGTGGCAGGAAGTGTTCGACGAGCGACGCGATCCCTACGGACGCCGGTATTTCTGGCTCGCCGGTGACTTTGTCAATTTCGATACCGGCGACGATACCGACGAAGTAGCCGTCAAAGGCAACTACACCTCGGTAGTGCCCTGCCAATACGACTTGACGGCCTACGATACCGTCGATCAGATGCGCGGCTGGGATTTATAATTTAATTCGTGGTTTTTATCGTTTGTGGTTTGTGGTTACCCGCCGGGCAACTGCAAACGGCAGCGGCCGACCATCACAGACTACAAACTCAAAAATGAAATGGCTATTCTGGGAAGTTTGCTCAAACGAGGTATCCGGCTGACCGCTGTGGTGCAGCGTCGTCGGCTGAATGCGCTCAAACAACAACAGAAAGCGTTTACGAAACTGGTCGTGAAAGCCCGTATCACCGAGTTCGGTCAGCAGTACGGCTTCGACGAACTGCTCAACGCGGTTCAGTTCGGGAAAGGAAAGGCGTTCTACGAACTCTACAAACAGACCGTTCCGATTTACGATTACAACAAAATATTCGCCGAGTGGTGGCATCGGTCGCTGGCGGGTGAGCAGGACATTTGCTGGCCGGGTCGGGTTAAATACTTCGCCCTCAGTTCGGGCACCTCCGAAGCCGCGTCCAAATACATTCCCGTCACCAAAGCGATGGTAAAAGCCATTCAGCGTACGGGTATCCGCCAGATTCTGACCCTCTCCAACTACCCTGACCTGCCTGCTTCGCTCTACGAAAAAGGAATGCTCATGCTCGGCGGCAGCACCGAACTCAGCGACCGGGGCTGGAACCGCGTTGGTGATTTGAGCGGCATCACGGCCAGTCAGATTCCATTCTGGTTCCAGCGGTTCTACAAACCCGGCCGCGACATTGCCCGCGAACGCGACTGGGGGCATAAACTCGATGAGATTACGGAGCAGGCGAGTCAGTGGGACATTGGCTACGTGGTGGGTGTGCCGGCCTGGATTCAGTTGCTGATGGAGAAAATCATCGCCCATTACCAGGTGAAAACCATCCACGACATCTGGCCGAACCTACAGGTATTCTGCCACGGGGGCGTGTCGTTTGAGCCGTACAAAAAAGGGTTCGAGAAGCTCCTGGCGCACCCGATTACCTATATGGAGACGTATTTAGCCTCCGAAGGATTTATTGCCTACCAGACCCATCCCGACGCCGAAGGCATGCAATTAGCCCTGAACGGCGGGCTGTTTTTCGAATTTATCCCCTTTAATGAGCAGAATTTCGGGGCCGACGGCGACCTGCTGACCAACCCCGAAACGCTGATGATTGATGAGGTAAAAGAAGGCGTCGACTACGCGCTGCTGATCTCGACCTGCGCCGGTGCCTGGCGATACCTGATTGGCGATACCGTAAAATTCACCTCCAAGCGACGGAGCGAAATCGTCATTACCGGCCGCACGAAGCACTTCCTGAGCCTGTGTGGTGAACACCTGTCGGTCGATAACATGAACAAAGCCGTTGAACTGGCCGCGCAGGAACTGGGCATCGACGTGCGCGAGTTTACCGTCGCCGGTGTTTCGCACGACCCGCTGTTTGCCCATCACTGGTACATCGGCAGCGACAACCCGGCCGTTGACGCGGATCTGTTACGCGACCGCATCGACGTACACCTGAAAGAACTGAACGACGATTATGCTGTTGAACGTCGGCACGCCCTGAAAGACATTTCTCTGACAGTAGTACCCGCCGGGATATTCTACAAATGGATGGAATCGAAGGGTAAGCTGGGCGGCCAGCACAAGTTTCCCAGGGTATTGAAGAAAGCCCTGATTGGGGAATGGGAAACGTTTTTGATGCGTGAAGGCATTGATATAGAGGCTGTTCGGTCAGTGAGATAAGAACTATCATCTGACTTTTTTAACACAGAGGAGACGAGAAAGGCACAGAGAAAAAGGGAGAAGAACACCTCCGTTCCCTCCGTGTATTCCTCCTCTCCTGTGTGTTAAAACCCTACCGTCCAATCCACTGCATCAACGGTTCATATAGCCGGGTCCAGGCTAATTGAAGGGCAATCCCCAGGAATACGATGCCCGTTGTGCGGTTGAAGATGGTAGCAACGCGGGGCGTAAAGAATCGTTTGAGCTTGTGCGCCGAGATGGCCAGCAGGGATTCGGTCAGAAAAATAGCCACTAAACTCGCTCCCATAAACACAATCTGCTCATCGGGCGTGTAGTGGAACCGCGTACGCAACAGCGCGGCCAGAGTGACCCACGAGAAAAAGTTGATGGGGTTCAGGCCGTTCAGCAGGAAACCGGTTGTGAAGTAGTACACGAAATTACCGAACCGGGTTTGGGGATACACCAGTCGGGGGGCACCCTTAAAAATATTGACTAATCCCATGACGGTCAGAAAAATGACCCCTACCAGCGTCAGCGCGTTTTCCAGCCCGTCGATTTTAGGCAGGTATGAGGTGCCGAACAGTGCACTAATGACGAACAGGGTATCGCAGACGACCACACCAAACGCGATTTTCAGGCCGGACTTGTAGCCGTTGTCGACGCTGTTCTGCATCAGCGCAAAAAACACGGTACCAAACGTCAGACAGAGCAGAATTCCTGTACCAAAACCATAAAAAAGGGACATCGCCGGGGGGTTAAACGTTCCGTAACCGCGCGACAATCAGGAGGCCGCAAACGCTCAGGGCATCCGTAATCCGGCCATCGCAGGCCATCTGCACGGCGTCGCGCAGAGGTAGTTTTTGCAGTTGCAGAGCCTCGGTCTCCTCCGGTTCGGTTTCGCCGGGGGTCAGGTCTTCGGCAATGTAAAGAAAGCCTTCTTCGTCGGTGGCCGAATTAGAGGTGTGAATCCGGGCGATGCGCGTCCAGGTAGCGGCCTCAAAACCGGTTTCTTCGCGCAGTTCGCGTTTGGCCGATTCCAGCACGTCCGTACCAATGGGTGAGCCGCCCTCCGGGATTTCCCACGAATATTCGTTGAGCGGATACCGGTATTGACCCACCAAGTAGGTATTTCCGTCGGCGTCGATGGGAATGACCCCCACGGCTTTATTCTTAAAACTAACCACGCCGTATATACCCGGTGTTCCGGCCGGAGTAGTCACGTTTTCGTGCCTGATTGTCAGCCAGTTGTTATCATAACGAACCTCGGAGTTGTGGGTTTGCCAGGGGTTTTCGGTCACATTCATGGCCGCGAAAGTACGGACTTTTGCGTAAATTTGGGGCATCACTTCCCGCTGATGCGCTCGATTCAACAGACTAAATACCGCTGGATGGGCATTTCACTCGGCCTGAGCATTGTGCTCCTGCTGCTGAAATTGTTCGCCTATTACCTGACTTCCTCCACGGCCGTTCTGACCGATGCGCTGGAGTCGATTGTAAACGTAGCGGCCAGTAGTTTCGCCCTCTACAGCATCTACCTGGCCAATTTACCCCGCGACCTCAACCACCCGTACGGGCACGGCAAAATCGAGTTTCTGTCCTCGGGCTTCGAGGGTGCCCTCATTATTTCGGCGGGTTTTTTCACCATTTATCAGGCGATTTATAGTTTTTACGCCCCTAAAGAACTCACCAATCTAGGCTGGGGGCTGCTGCTGGTGGGCTTTACCACGGCGGCCAACGCGGCCATTGGCGGGGTGTTGCTGCGCGTAGGTCGCCAGACGGATTCGATGGCCCTTATTGCCGATGGACGGCATTTACTCACCGACAGCCTGAGCAGTTTGGTCGTCCTGATTGGCGTGGGCTTGGTGTGGCTGACGGGCTTCTCCTGGCTCGACAGCACGTTATCACTGGCCCTATCGGTCCTTATTATTTACAACGGCATTGCGATTACGCGGCAGTCCGTGGCCCGGCTCATGGACGAAACCGACCCCCGAACGCTGGACCGGATTGTGGGCGTGCTGAATGCGCACAAACAACCGACGTGGATCGACGTGCATAACCTGCGGGTGCAGAAATACGGGGCCGACCTCCACATCGACGCCCACCTGACCATGCCCTATTACTGGAGCCTGGCGCAGACCCACGACGAAATTCACCGGTTCGAGGGAACGTTACAGGCTGGTTTTCAGAGCGAAGTCGAGATTTTTGTTCATGCTGACCCCTGCCTGAACGAATGCTGCCACTACTGCCGCGTGGCCGACTGCCCGGTGCGGGCCTTCCCCTTTGTCCGCGATGTGGAATGGACCATGGAAAATCTACCCATCAACCAGAAGCACTTTGTGCCGGTTCTGCCCCAAACCGATGTAGCTCCCTGATCTGTCAGTCACCGATGCGTACCCAAACTAATTTTAATTCACTACTTATTGCATCATTCAAAAATTTAATTGTACTTTACAACGATAAATTTGGGTTCAGTATTCAGTATTCCTAAACGTTTGTCCTATCGCATCAATTCAGGTTGTATTCATATCGGAAAGGCTGGCCGCACTACGGCCAGCCTTTTTTTTGGGCGCAAGTTTCCTTACTTTTCACTGTCAACGTCATTATAAACCCTATTTCCTGTATGCAAACCAATCGTCGTTCATTCGTTAAACAGGCCGGTATCCTTACCGCTGCCGCCCTGTTGCCCGGTGCTGTCTGGGCCGATTCGCTCAAAAAGAAAGCCTTTTTCGATATTTCGCTGGCCGAATGGTCGCTGCATCGGGCGTTGTGGAGTAAAAAAATCACTAACCTCGACTTTCCGGGCATCGCCAAAAAAGACTTCAACATCAGCATTGTGGAGTACGTCAACCAGTTTTTCAAGGATAAAGCCAACGACACGGCGTACCTCAACGACCTGCTGACCCGCTGCAAAGACAATGGCATAACCAATCACCTCATCATGATCGACGGGGAAGGCGGCATGGGCGAAACCGATACGGCCCTTCAGAATCAGGCCGTGGATAATCACAAAAAATGGGTGGAGTGCGCCAAATACCTCGGCTGTAAAACCATCCGGGTAAATGCCTATGGCAAAGGCACCGCCGAAGAGGTTTCCAAAGCAGCCGTGGTGGGTCTGAGCAAATTAGGCGAGTTCGCCAAACCGATGAACATCAACATCATCGTGGAAAACCATGGCGGCTACTCGTCGGATGGGCAGTGGCTGTCGGGCGTGATGAAGGAAATCAACATGAAAAACGTGGGTACCCTGCCTGATTTCGGCAATTTCTGCGTCAAACGGAGTGAGGGCGCAGAGGGGGGCAATAAATGCGTTCAGGAGTATGACCGCTACAAAGGCACCATGGAGATGATGCCGTTTGCGAAAGGCGTTTCGGCAAAAACGTATGACTTCGACGCGCAAAACAACTGCATCGAAACCGATTACACCCGCATGATGAAGATCGTAAAAGACAGTGGTTTCCGGGGCATCGCCGGCATCGAATACGAAGGCGACAAATTGGACGAGTACACCGGCATCCGCAAAACCAAGGAACTGCTGGAACGCGTCGGACCAATGGTGTAGTGAGCGAATTGGTGAATGAGTGAATGAGCGAATGGTGGCATAACCAAACATTCACTCAATCACTCATTCACCAATTCACTCATTTATTTCAGACTCCCCATCCCCCCATCGACGCCAATGACCTGCCCGGTAATCCAGGCGGCCTGGTCAGACAGCAGGTACGCGGCCATACCGGCAATATCCTGTGGCGTACCCACCCGGTTCAGGGGGTGGCGTTTGGCCCCGGCTTCGCGCTTGTTATCATCGCTGAGCAGAAACTGCGCCATCGGTGTGTCCGTCAGTGAAGGCGCTACGGCGTTCACGCGGATGTTCGACGGGGCAAATTCGGCCGCCAACGATTTAGCGAGTCCTTCAATCGCGGATTTGGACACGGCGACGGATGAGTGCATACCCATCCCCAACTTAGCGGCCACCGTACTGAACAGCACGACACTGGCGGCTTTCGATTTCTTCAGGGCCGGATAAGCCGCGTGTAAGGCCGACACCGCCCCTAATACATTGATCTGAAAATCAGCCTGATAAGCCGCCACGTCCAACCGCTGAAATGGTTTCAGGTTGATGGTACCGGGGCAATATACCAGCCCATGCAGGGTATCGGGCAATTGGCTCAGGCTGTCGCCGACGGGTTGCGTCACGTCCCAGGTCATGTGCGTTGACTGAATGCCTTCGGGCTGCTGCCGACCAGCGGTGAATAACGTAGCCCCCTGCTGCTGAAGCGTTTGTGCCAGCGCATGACCAATTCCCGAACTGGCCCCAATAATGAAAATGTTCTTGCCTTGCATACGTATTTTTGACGTTCGCGTCCCTTGAAAGTAGATAAAAAAACAAAACCCGGCGTGTAAGGTCCGGGTTTTGACTATTCAGTGTATGAGGTAATACCCATTAAAGCGTCGCATTCGACATGCCGATGTAGCGCAGGAGTTCCTGACGGGTGGCTTCGTCGGCAAACTTGCCGCTGTAGGCCGTCGTGATGGTGGTACTGGCCGTGTCGTGAACGCCCCGCGTGGACACGCACAGGTGTTTGGCATCGATGATAACGGCGACATCTTCGGTACCCAATGCCCGGCGCAGTTCGTCGGCAATCTGCATCGTCAGGCGTTCCTGCACCTGCGGCCGCTTGGAAAAGTACTGCACGATCCGGTTCAACTTCGACAATCCAATCACCTGACCGTTAGCAATATACGCTACGTGCGCTTTGCCAATGATCGGCACGAAATGGTGTTCGCAGTACGACTGCACCGTGATGTCTTTCTCGACCAGCATCTGATTGTACTGGTACTTGTTCTCAAACAGCGTGGGAGCCGGTTTATTGGCCGGATTCAAGCCGCTAAAGGTCTCGTTAACGTACATCTTGGCCACGCGCCGGGGTGTACCTTTCAGGCTGTCGTCAGTGAGGTCGAGGCCCAGAATCTGCATGATTTCGCGGAAATGCTCGGTGATGAGGTCGATTTTCAGGTCGTCCTCCAGGTCAAAGGCATCATCCCGCAGGGGTGTTTCGAGCGAGGGGCTGGCGTGGGCATCGCCCATCTCGTCGATCAATTCGTTGTGTAAATGGGTTCCGTTCAACTGTTTACCGTTAGTAGGTGGGGTATTCAACGAAGTTCCGTTCGGTTTCATAGAGCCGGATTTTAAGATCGAGTGATGAATCAAGTTTGGCGCGCAGAATGTCGTGAATGACAATGGCGATGTTTTCGGCCGAGGGGTTCAAATCCCGGAACTCGTCGGTGTCGAGGTTTAAGTTTTTGTGGTCAAATTTGTCCGTAACGTGCTGTTTAATGAGATCGCCGAGGTATTTCATGTCAATAACGTAGCCCGTTTCGGCGTCGATAGGACCAGTCACCTGTACAATCAGGTCGTAATTATGACCATGGTAATTAGGGTTGTTGCACTTGCCATAAACCCGGCTGTTCTTTTCATCAGACCAGTTTGGGTTGTTCAGACGGTGTGCCGCATTGAAGTGTTCCTTGCGAAACACAGCCACTCGGGGGGTTGTCATGTGTTCAGAAACCAAAAGCCGTTCGCGGGTCTGTACAAAGTGTGTGTACCATACTCGGCGACCGTAAAGCGTGTGGTTAGTGCGCTTATGGAGTGTGTTAATTACCCAACGGTGACTAACACGTTTTTGTTCAACGTTTGCTTAAATATCTTAAACAGAATAGTAAGGGCATCAGGTAATAAACGCGTGCATTCTGTCTTTCGTTCCGGCTCGATCCGGCGTCCTATTCACTGGCCCCGGCTGCAATAAACCCACTGTTCGCGTGGATAAACCCGTAAAAAGGTGTTGTTTTGTCTATAACCAATCCGTTCCACCCATGCAGACTACCCGACGCCAATTCATTCGTACCACGGTGGTAGCTGGTGCCGCTACCTCATCCCTGATACCGGGCCTGTTTACCGGCTCCTCCACGAATCAGTCATCGGCGCCGTTGGAGAAAGTCCGGCTGGGTTTCATCGGGGTTGGCTCGCGGGGCCGTAACCACATTGAGCAGGCTCTGTACCGCGATGACGTCATTATTCCCGCCATCTGCGACCCGGACCCCGAAGCAATTACGCTCACGAACGCGCTGATGCAGAAAGCCGGCCGCAAACTGCCCGAAGCCTACACCAACGGCAAGGAAGCGTTTTTGCAGATGCTCAAACGCGACGATCTGGACGGCGTCATCATCGCTACGCCCTGGGAATGGCACACGCCAATGGCCGTAGCCACGATGAAAGCCGGTAAATACGCCGGGGTCGAAGTATCGGCAACGGTGACGCTGCAGGAATCGTGGGATTTGGTAAACACCTCCGAACAGACGGGTATGCCCTGCATGATTCTGGAAAACGTCTGCTACCGGCGCGATGTACTGGCGGTGCTGAACATGGTGCGGCAGGGGATGTTCGGCGAAATGACGTACGCCCATTGCGGCTATCAGCACGACCTGCGGGCCGTAAAGTTCAACGACGGCAAACAGTATGCGGGTGGTGGCGTGGAATTTGGGGCCAAAGGCTACGCTGAAGCCCGCTGGCGGACGCAGCATTCCGTCGACCGCAACGGTGATATTTACCCCACGCACGGCCTCGGCCCGGTAGCACACTGGTTCAACATCAACCGGGGCAACCGTTTTGTGAGTTTAACGTCAACCGCCACCAAATCGCGGGGACTGCACAAGTACGTAGTCGACAACGGCGGGGCCAGTCACCCGAACGCCAGCGTCAACTTCAAGCTCGGTGACGTCGTGACGACCGTAATTCAGTGCGCCAACGGCGAAAACATCGTGATTATGCACGATACCAATTCGCCCCGCCCCTACTCACTTGGTTTCCGGGCGCAGGGCACCAACGGCGTCTGGATGGATGATAACGACATGATCTATCTGGAAGGCGGTCCCGCACCGGCGGACCGGTCGCACGGAACATCGCCAAAACCTCATGCCTGGGAGCCGTTTGCCGCTTATCAGGATAAATACGACCACCCACTCTGGAAAACCCACGCGGGCACGGCCGAAAAAGCGGGACATGGCGGCATCGACTTTTTCGTGATCCGGGCGTTTATCGAGTCGGTGAAGAACAAAACCCAGCCACCGATAGACGTGTACGACGCAGCCGTGTGGAGCGCGATCAGTCCGTTATCGGAAGAAAGCATTGCGGGGGGCAGCAAGCCCGTCGCCATCCCGGATTTTACGCGGGGCAAGTGGCAGACCAACAAACCGATTTTCGCGCTGAACGACGTGTATTGATCCGCATGAGCATCATCCGAAAATCAACACCTCCCGACCAGATTCCGGGATATGACAAGGCGTACTGGCACGCCAAAACCCCGCAGGAGCGGTTAGATGCGGCTGTTCAACCTGGCATGATCGCGGCTTATCCCACAAAGGCGAACCAATCGGCCGCAGTTCATAAATTCCGGACAGCGGCCGATTGGCAGGCATTTAAAGAAGAACGTCAACGGAAATAACATGCGCACTGGTGCAATCTTCAGTCGGTGTCGGCGAATTTGCGCTATTTTACGTCTTCTCATTTCTTCCTGAACCGCTATGACACCAACCGCAACGCCAACCAAAACCAATGCCTACATTGGCCCACTCCTGATTATTGGTGCCCTGTTCTTCATCTTCGGCTTCGTTACCTGGGTCAACTCGGTGCTGATTGCGTTTTTCAAGCAGGCGTTTAACCTCAGCACGGTTGGCTCCAACTTAGTCGCGTTTGCCTTCTTCATTTCCTACACGCTGATGGCCATCCCCTCGTCGGCGGTGCTGAAACGGACGGGCTTTAAAAACGGGATGTCGCTCGGCTTGTTCGTGATGGCGGTCGGCACCCTGATTTTCGTACCGGCGGCCAAAGCCGGTTCGTACCCGCTGTTTCTCATTGGTCTGTTCCTCATCGGCATTGGCCTGACGGTGCTGCAAACGGCCTCCAACCCGTACGCGACCATTCTGGGGCCGCGCGAGAGTGCCGCCCAGCGCATCAGTTTTCTGGGCATTGCCAACAAGCTGGCGGGCATCATCAGTCAGTTTATTTTCGGCGGGTTGTTTCTCGGCACGGCCAACGCGGTTTCGGGTACGGCCAGTCTGGAAAAAGTAGTGACGCCCTACCTCATTTTAACCGCCGTGCTGGTCGTGCTGGCCGTCCTGATTCGTTATTCGACCTTACCCGAAGTGTCCGAAGAGCAGGATGACGTTCTGGCGGGCAGTGACGTGCAGACCAGCATCTGGCAGTTTCCAAACTTAGTACTGGGGGTTGCGGCCCTGTTTTGCTACGTTGGGGCGGAGGTGATCTCCGGCGATACAATTATCAACTACGGCAAGGCCCTTGGTTTTGGGAATGACGAAGCCAAGTATTTTACGACCTATACCCTCTACGGACTACTGGCCGGTTATGTGCTGGGCATCGTGCTGATTCCAAAATACATTTCGCAGCAGGCGGCCCTCCGGTTCGGGGCCATCTGGGGCTTAGTCCTCACCACGGCTGCTATTCTGACGAGTGGATTTACGTCGGTCCTTTGCGTGGCGTTACTCGGTTTCGGCCTGGCCCCGATCTGGCCCGCCATCTGGCCGCTGGCCCTGAACCGGCTTGGCTCATTCACCAAATTAGGTTCGGCGTTGCTCATTATGGGCATTTCCGGTGGTGCATTGCTGCCGCTGCTGCACGGTTACCTGACCGATGCCGTCAGTCCGCAGGGTGCCTACGCGCTGTTGCTGCCGCTGTTCGGCTTTATTCTCTACTATGCCGTCGCGGGGTATAAAAAGACGAACTGGTGAGCCTAAATCAACAACTCCTCAGAAAATCCATAGAGACAGGTAACTTAGAATGGAAGAAGCACGTTGTTCAACGAATGGTTGAGCGGGGGATAACGCGTAGTGACGTGATCAGGACAATACTTGAAGGAGAGGTGATTCGCGACTATCCTAACGACACTCCATGTCCCAGTGCCTTATTCCTCAATTTCGTAGCGAGTCGTCCAATTCATGTAGTAGCTGCTTACAACGAAATCAGTCAGATAACGCATATTATTACGGCTTACCAACCGTCGTTGGACTTGTTTATGAATGACTTCAAAACCAAAAGAACGCTATGACCAACGATCAGTGTCCCATTTGCGAAGGAGCCAAACAGGAGGGCAGGACAACTTTTACGGCTGATCTGGGCGAAAACCTGATTGTCGTCAGAAATGTACCTGCCAAAATTTGTGAGCAATGCGGTGAAGAATGGCTGGCAGACCATACCGTTCAGGAACTTGAAATAATTGTCTCAAGAGCCAAACAAGAGCACCGTCAGTTTGAAGTCTTATCGTTAGCCTAACCAATTTTGCCTGTTATCGCTTCCACTCCCGGCCGCATCTGTCTCTTCGGGGAGCATCAGGATTATCTGGGCTTACCGGTCATTGCCGCTGCGATTTCGCTCCGCATTCAGGTTACGGCCCGGCGTGGATTCGCGCACCGGACACCCGCCCGCGAAGTCCATTTGTACTTACCCGATGTTGGCGGGGTAGAACGGTTTGCCTTCGATGGACAGCCGCTCCCCTACGTCCGTGAACGGGATTATTTTCGGTCGGCCATCAACGTGCTACTGCGCGAAGGCTTCACGTTTTCGGCGGGGATCGAAGGCGAAGTGCGGGGTACCATTCCGATCAATTCCGGCACGTCGAGTTCATCGGCTCTGCTCGTGACCTGGCTGAATGTCCTCACGCAACTGGCCGACAATCCGCGTCCGTTAACTTCGATGAAATTAGCGGAACTGGCGTATGCGGCCGAAGTGCTGGAATTCGGCGAACCCGGCGGCATGATGGACCACTACGCAACGGCCGTTGGCAACGTAATTTATTTGGAATCGCAACCCGTTATTCGCCTGGAGCAATTACGCCCGGCATTGGGTACGTTTGTGCTCGGCGACTCCGGTGAAGCCAAAGATACGGTGGGCATTCTGGGCCGGACAAAGTATGCACTAAGTAGTATTTTAGCCAGACTTAACACTGTTAACACCGGCTTTACGTTGTATCATTCCGGGCCAGCGGATATAGCCGAATTTAAAGATATTCTCTCAAAAGCCGATTATCAACTGCTCAACGGTCAACTCATAAACCGCGATATTCTGCGCGAAGCCCTCACTGTTTTACGGGCCGAATCACTGGACCACCAAAAACTCGGTCAACTCCTGACCGATCACCACACGATCCTCCGCGACGCGCTCCGCATCTCCACCCCCAGGATTGACCGGATGCTCGATGCCGCCCTGAACGCCGGTGCCCTGGGTGGTAAAATCAATGGTTCGGGCGGGGGCGGCTGCATGTTTGCCTACGCGCCCGAAAACCCTGAACGCATCGCGGAAGCCATCGAACAGGCCGGTGGCAAAGCGTATATCGTGACTGTGGATACCGGCACCCGCCATTGAACATTTCCGCGAACCGGGGCGTTCTTTCTGTGGGTAACCGAACGGCGGCAACCCGCCATTTTTGCGTAATTTTGCCCCGTCAACCGGCTTTGTCCAACCCGCTATGCTCGACTTTCTGACCCAGTCTCCCGCCGATTCACCGGCTCCCCAACGCCCCGTTCTATACACGCCCTCGCTGACAGAATACGTCCGCCGGAAGACCATCACCGTCACCATTGGCGACGTGCCGATGGGGTCCGACTACCCAATTCGGGTGCAGTCCATGACCACCATTGATACGATGGATACGGCGGGTTCGGTCGAGCAGTCGATTCGAATGATCGAAGCGGGCTGCGAATACGTCCGCATCACCGCACCGAGTGTCAAGGAAGCGCAGAATCTGGAAAACATCCGCAAAGAACTCCGGGCGCGGGGCTACACGACTCCGTTGATCGCCGACATTCACTTTACGCCCAATGCCGCCGAATTAGCCGCCCGGATTGTAGAGAAAGTCCGTATCAACCCCGGCAACTACGCCGACCGCAAACGCTTCGAGCACATCGACTATACCGATGCGTCGTACGAGGCCGAACTGGAACGGATTCGGGAGAAGTTTTTGCCGCTGGTTCGCATCTGTAAAGAATACGGTACCGCCATGCGCATCGGCACGAATCACGGCTCGCTGTCGGACCGGATTCTGAGCCGCTACGGCGATACCCCCGTCGGCATGGTCGAGTCGGCATTGGAGTTTCTGCGCATCTGCGAGGACGAGAATTATTACAATACCGTGCTGTCCATGAAATCCAGTAACCCGCAGGTGATGGTGCAGGCGTATCGGCTGCTGGTGCAGCGGTTAGACGAAGAAGGGCTGAAACCGTACCCGCTCCACCTCGGCGTGACCGAAGCGGGCGAAGCTGAAGACGGCCGGATCAAATCGGCGCTGGGCATTGGTACATTGCTCGAAGACGGCATCGGCGATACGGTCAGGGTGTCGCTCACTGAAGAACCGGAACGCGAAGCACCCGTGGCGAAAGCCCTCATTGACCGGTACACCAACCGGGCCGCAAAGGCTACTCCCATACCACCGATTACCACTTACCCGATCAACCCGTATCAGTACCACCGCCGGGTTACGCATGAGGTGAGTAACTTCGGTGGCAGCAACGTACCCCGCGTGATTGCCGATTTCAGCCGGACACCCATCACGGAGATGAACGACCTGAAACCCATCGGGCATTTTTACCTGCCCCTGCCGGATAAATGGCGCATGAACGATCTGGGGGCCGATTATGTCTACACTGGTTCCACACCGGCGGCTTACATGATGCCCAACGGGCTGAAAGAAATCTTAGACTACCCGGTTTGGCTTGCTGTGGCCGACCCGATTAATACGTTCCCGTTGTTATCGGCATCGGAATATACGATGGCGCGGCAACGGGCGGGCGGGCTGCACATCCGGCTGAATTTTGTGCGGCTCCAACTCGCCGACCTGACTGCTGCTATTATGGCGATGCTGCGTCACGACCGCAACGTGGTGGTGGTGGCCCATACCGAAAATGCCCACGCCTTGCCCGAACTCCGGCGGCTGGCCGTTGAATTGCTAAACGGTGAGATCACGGTACCCCTCATCTGGCAGCGGCAGTACGCCGATGTACCGACCGATGACCTGCCGTTGTATGCCGCTACCGATGTAGGCGGTTTATTGATTGATGGACTCGGCGATGGCATTCTGCTGTCGGCCCCGGCGCAGTCAACCACTGACGGACTGAAAACACTGAATGGCCTGGCCTTCGGGATTTTACAGGCCGCCCGGACGCGCATCACCAAAACGGAATACATTTCGTGTCCGTCGTGCGGCCGGACCCTGTTCGATTTGCAGGAAACGACCGCCCACATCCGGCAGCGCACCGACCACCTGAAAGGCGTTAAAATCGGGATTATGGGCTGTATTGTGAACGGTCCCGGCGAAATGGCCGACGCTGATTACGGCTACGTAGGTATCGGGCGCGACAAAATTGCCTTGTACCGGGGGCAGCAGGTCATTAAAAAGTCTGTCCATGCCGATCAGGCCGTTGACGAGCTCATCGAACTGATTCGGGAAGATGGCCGCTGGCTGGACCCCGAATTAGTTGAACGATTCTGATGAATTGTCGGCGAACGATAAACCTCTTGGCGGAAATTCTGAAACATTCCCCTTTAACAGGTCTTTTTGACCTTAAAATCAGACACCAATGAACCGTATTGCGGAGTTATTTAAATTGGGTGAGGTATTTCGGTACTTCCTGCGGGTATTCCGCAAGCCCGATCCCAACAGCCCGACGAGCGTGAACCTGCGGATGATGCACGGCATTAACCGTATTTCCATCGTTATGTTCCTGTTTTGTATCTCGGTGATGATTTTCCGGGCCTGTACGCGATGAATATCGAACGCCTGCGCGAGTACTGCCTGACCAAACCGGGCGTGACGGAATCGTTTCCGTTCGACGCCGTGACGCTGGTATTCAAGGTCGGCGGTAAAATGTTCGTACTGGCCGATATCGAAAAACAGCCGCTGGAAGTGGCCATGAAATGCGACCCGGAAAAAGCCGTGGAATTGCGCGAGTCGTTCGACGCAGTGAAGCCCGGTTTTCACCTGAATAAAACGCACTGGAACACGGTTACTGCCGACAGCAGTCTGCGTGACAACCAGATTTTCGAGTGGATCGACCACTCCTATGTATTGGTTCACAAGAGTTTACCAAAAGCAGTGCGGGCTGAATTAAATTAATCTGCCCGCTTGCAGTGGGTAAGTGGTCTTTGTAATTTCGTGAGTTCGTAAGACGCCAGTTCTATGGAAGTTGTACTCTTATCAATATTGTTCGTGGCTTACCTGTCCATCCGCTACTTCGTGGTGGACCACGAAACGCCCGCTGAAAAGGACATGAAACGCTTTCAGTCGGGTATGGCCCTGATCAAAAGCCGAGATTTCGAAGCCGCTTTTACGTATTTCGATACCACCGTTCGGCAGTATCCCAAATCCGCGGTAGCCTATGCCTACCGGGGAAAATGCCAACTTGTGCTAGGGAATTATTACTCGGCGGTTTACGACCTTACCCAGGCCATCAGTCTCGACAACACGCTGGCCGACTGCTACTTAGACCGGGGTATTGCCCTCTTTGAGAACGAGCATTTCACGGAAGCCTTCCGGGAATTCGACAAAGCCGTCTGGCACTTCCGCGACGAAAAGGCCGATGCGTATCGCTGGCGGGCCGTCGCACGCGTGAAACTCAATCAGGTGCAGCAGGCCGAAAGTGATCTGCGCCGGGCCGTGCTGCTGGGCGATGAAAATTCATTCTACCTCCTGCAGCAACCGCCCTTTGGCAAACGAGCTTACCAGAATAAGTAACGTCTGTTTCCGATGGCCCATAGGTCACAAAAAAGGCTGGCAGTTGCAACTGCCAGCCTTTTTTGTGACCTGTACGTCTGTTTATTTCAACCGCCCCATTTGCTCAATGTTTCGGCGGGTATCCAACCGGGCCATCTGCGCCAGTTCCATCGACTTCTGGGCGGCCTTGTTCGCATCGGCTACTTTATTGCCCCGTCGGTAGGCTTCGGCTAGTTCGAAATACAGATCGGCCTGTTCCTTTGGCGTAACGGTGGGGATGGTCAGGGCCTTGTTCACCCACTTTACCACCGTTGGCACGTCGGATGCGTCGCTGCTCTGGCGGTTGAACAACCGGGAGATGTACAGGTATTCGGGTGTCGTAAACGCGTTGGCCGACACGTGCGCATCCATCCGGGCCACCGCTTTTGCCGTCTGCTTCTGCCGGAAATAGGCGTTCACTTCCGGTAGCAGAGTCCGGTTGGTCGACACTTTCGGGTCAATACCGATCTGAATCAACTGCTGTTTCACCTGCAACACTTTGGCGGCTGAATACTGCGCCCCACGCGCACTGTACAACGACGACATCAGGATGTTTTCGGCCACGTTTTTTACCTGCTCGCGGTCGTAGGCTTTGTACTCCGCCGGGTGACTCACTAAGTACTGAAACATGGGATTGTCCATGTCGATCACCAATTTTTGCAGGGCCAGCCAGTTGGTGTTGCTGGCGTAGGTGGTTGCCGGTTGTTGCCGGGCGTAGTCTTCCATCACCCGGATGTTGGCCGTCGTGTCGCGGGTAACGCGGGTAAACATACCGTAGTCGATCAGGAAATTAGTCGACCGTTCACCGGCTTCGTAGCGGGCCTTCATGGTCTGGCTGCGGGCCTGCGGATTCAGCGCCGTCGTGCCGTGCCGGATCACTTCATCGGCCGAGTTGTTGCTCATGGCGAAGTGAATCAGCGACTGATTGGGGTCGAAATACAGGAACAGCGGCAGCGACGGCACGAACAGTTTCCGGCTTTCGATCCAAGCCTGCACGGCTTTGTCGTTGATGTCGAGCCGGGTGCTGATGAACTTCGCGTTGTAGGCCGCCCCGACGCGCGGGTTTTCGAGCGTCGGCATAAAGCCTTGGCAGACGTGGCAGGTGGGCGAATAGACTTCGACAAATACGGGTTTGCCGGTCTGTCGGGCGGTTTTAAAAACCTCGGCGATGGATGCCGTTCGGAATTGAATGCCTTTCTGTGCCTGAACGGTGCCCATGGTCAGGCCAATCGTCAGCAGCAGGGCGGTGAAGCTATAATTCATACGAGTGTATTGGTTGAAGCCGGGTCATTCGGGAGCGAGCCATAATCATGCCATGCCCCGGCCCAAACGCCGGTAAATTGACCCTTAATTGCTGGTGCTGCGCCCGTTATCGGTTTTCAATTCTTCTTCCAGCCGCTTACTCAGGGTCCGGCACAGGTTTTCGATGTCGTCCGACATCCGCTGATCGTTGGTCGCCGTCAGGGCGGTGTCGGCAATGCCGCTCATGACTTCAATCAGGAAGCGTTTCATGTCGCCGACCTCCATTTCTTTGGTCCACAGGTCAATTTTGAGCGTACTACGGTGGTAGTGATCCCAGAGTGCAATGGCAATGGCGCGGGTATCGCTCAGGCCTTCGTTGGGGTTCTCGGTGGCGTCCCAGTAGATTTTTTCGGGGACGTTCTGGTTGTCTAATTCAACCGAAAAATGGATGTCTGATTTCTTCATCGGAATAAAAAACGGGGCATTACGCCCCGAAATTACGGAAAAAAGTAGTGTAGTCCGGTACAGCATCTCCCTGAAACCGGACGTACCGAACCGGATTACTGCCTGGAGAAGACCTTTTTGAGCAGGTCCGTTACGCGGGCCGCCGGGTTTTCGCGGATGCTTTTCTCCTGCTGCGCCACCAGCAAAAACAAGCCGTCGACAGCCTTATTGGTCGCGTACTGAGTCAGATTGGGATTCACCTTCTGGACAAATGGAATCTGATTGTAAATCCCAACCAGTTCGGAATAATACTTCGTCGCGTTGTTTTTCCGCAAGGTACTGTCGATCACCGGCGTAAACTCGGTCACCAACTGCTGCCCCGAACTTTTGCGCAGGTACTGCGTCGCAGCCGTTGAGTCGCCCCGCAAAATATTGATCGCGTCGGGAATGGTCATCTGGGTGATGGCCTTGATGAAAACGGGCTTGGCTTTTTTGGCCGCATCCTCCGCCGACCGGTTCAAGGATAACTCAAATTCATCGACCTGTTTGTTAAAGCCCAATTTCCGCAGTTGTGCTTCCACTTTCTGGGCTTCGGGCGGAAACAGAATTTTGATCAGTGGGTTCTTAAAATAGCCGTCCGTGGCCGACGCCTGCTTCGATCCTTTGTCGATACCCACCGAAAGGGCTTCTTTCAAACCGGCCGCAATGTCACTCGACGACAGCGACGAGCCAAAAATCGACGTGCCGCTCGTTGTCCCGGAAGCCGGTCTGGTGACCGCGTCGAGGATCTTGCCGAACACCCCCTGCGCCGACGCATTATTCATAAACAGCCCCACGAGGAGGGCACTCAGCAACCATCGCTTTTTCATTCGAGACCTGATTTTTTACGTACTTTTGACCAGAAAAACGGCGAAACGTTTAATCTGAACGCCGTTTTCGTGAACAACTTACCGCATGAGTAACGCCATCCGCGCCGAAGTCATTACAATCGGCGACGAAATTCTGTTCGGCCAAATCACCGATACCAACACACAATGGATCGGCACCGAACTGACCAGCATCGGCATCCGGCCCGTCCGCAAAACATCCGTCGGTGATGAGGCCGACGCCATTCTGGCCAGTTTCCGCGAAGCCCACGACCGCGCCGATGTCATTATTATTACCGGTGGACTTGGCCCCACGAAGGACGATATCACCAAGAAAGTGTTTTGCACCTACTTCGGCGTCGGGATGGTGCGCAACGAAACCGCACTGGCCCTGGTCACGAATTTTTTCGAGAAACGGGGCCGCGAAATGACCGATCTGAATCGGGAACAGGCCGATTTACCCGCCAACGCGGAGTACATCCAGAACGATTGGGGCACCGCACCGGGCATGTGGTTCGAGTATGCCCGTGGCGACGGACCGAAGAAGGTTTATGTCTCGCTGCCGGGCGTACCATTCGAGATGAAGAGCCTGATGACCAACCGGATACTGCCCAAACTCCGCGAACACTTCCAGACGCCGGTTATCAAGCACAAGATCATCCGCACGGTGGGCATCGGCGAGTCGTTTCTGGCCGAGCGAATCGAAGCGTGGGAAGACGCCCTGCCCCCGCACATCCGGCTGGCGTATCTGCCGCATTTCGGGCAGGTTAAACTCCGGCTAACCGCTACCGGCGATGACGAAGCCCTGCTCGACCACGAACTGGCAGGCCAGGTGGCTAAGGTGCTGCCACTGATCGAGAAAAACGTGTTTGGCTACGATGCCGATGAGCTGGAAACCGTTGTGGGCCGATTACTGGCCGAAAAAGGACTGATGCTGGGCATTGCCGAGAGTTGCACCGGTGGCTACGTCTCCAGCCGCATCACGAGCGTACCGGGATCGTCGGCTTATTTTTCGGGCAGTATCGTCAGCTACAGCAACGCTGTAAAAACCAGCACGCTGGGTGTCGGACCGGCCGTCCTCGAACAGTTCGGCGCGGTGAGCGAACAGACGGTTACACAAATGGCCGAAGGCGTTCGCCGGGTGCTGGGCACGGATGTCGGCATCGCCACTACGGGCATTGCCGGTCCCGACGGCGGCACACCCGACAAACCCGTCGGCACGGTCTGGATTGCCGTATCGACCCCGCAGCGCACCGTTACCAAATTGCTTAAACTCGGCCAGTACCGCGATCAGAATATTCAACTCACCACTACCTACGTGCTGAATATGCTGCGGGAGGAATTAATCAGTTTACAGTAATTAGGGGTTAGTGATTGGTAATTCCACTACATAACTGCGCCCGCCAACCACTGATTACTACCTGCTAACCACAAAAAAAATGGCACTCGTTGATATGGTTATGCCCAAGATGGGCGAGAGTATTATGGAATGCACGGTCATCAACTGGCTCAAAAAGCCCGGTGACCGCGTAGAAGTGGACGATTCACTGCTCGAAGTCGCCACCGATAAAGTCGACACCGAAGTACCCGCCGTTCATGCCGGTATTCTGGCCGAGCTATTGGTTAACGATGGCGACGTGGTGCCCATTGGTACGCCCATCGCCCGCATCGAAACCGAGGTGAGCACGGATGCTGCATCGGAACCGTATCCCGTTCCCGCCCAGACGCCCCCCACCCCCGAACCGATGGCTGTCGAACTGCCCGAAGAGGTAACGGCCTCGGCGTTTGAACTGGAAGCCAGTATCGGGTCGATGAGCAGCAAAGCCGCGCCGGACGTTGTTGACGGACCGAGTTATGGCAACCGGTTCTACTCACCCCTGGTGCTGAGCATCGCCAAACAGGAGGGCATCCCTCCCACCGAACTGGAGCGCATTCCCGGTACCGGCGCCGAGCAGCGCATCACCAAAAAAGATATGCTGGCCTACGTGGAACAGCGGAAACAGCCACCCGTTGCCGCGTCAGTCACACCACCTGTTGTAGCCCCCGCCCCACCGATAAATCCCCGGCAATCAACCACGAACGATAAACCGGTAAACTCTTTAAACGGCCACGCGGACATTATCCAGATGGACCGAATGCGGAAGCTGATTGCGCAGCGGATGGTGGAATCGAAGCAGATTTCTCCGCACGTCAGCTCATTTGTCGAGGCCGACATGACGCCGATTGTGCAGTGGCGGACAAAGATGAAGGACGTTTTCAAAGCGCAAACCGGCGAGAACCTCACCTACACGCCCATCCTGCTCGAAGCCATCGTAAACGCCATCAAGGATTTTCCGATGATCAACGTCTCGGTCGATGGCGACACGATCATTGTCAAGAAGCAGATTAACATCGGCATGGCGGTGGCCCTGCCCAGCGGTAACCTCATCGTTCCTGTGATTCACGAAGCGGATCAGTACAACTTGGTCGGTCTGGCCAAACGGGTGAACGACCTCACCAAACGCGCCCGCGAAAACAAACTCACCGGCGACGATCTGGCCAACGGCACCTATACCGTCTCGAACATCGGCACATTCGGCAATGTCATGGGCACGCCCATCATCCTGCAACCGCAGGTGGCGATCATGGCCTTCGGTGCGATCCAGAAAAAGCCCGCCGTGATCGAAACGCCACAGGGTGATTTCATCGGCATCCGGCAGTTGATGTTTCTGTCGCACTCCTACGATCACCGCGTTGTCGACGGGTCGCTGGGTGGTCAGTTCGTCCGGCGCGTCGCGGATTATCTGGAGCAGTTCGATACGAATCGGAAACTGTAATTTCCCTGATTCAAATGACAAAAATTGATTGTCGAGCTAAATCATTCACAGGTTCGGAGACCTACAACTCAATCGGCTTACACGGTATAATCCACCCAATCGCGGTTCTGACGAAATGAAAAAACGCATTGCTATTGATATGGACGACGTCATGGCGGACACCCACGCCAAGTTCGTTCAGCTTTACCTCAACGGCGAAGCCCCCCGCCTGACGCTGGAAGAACTTCAGGAGAAAACGTTTAATGAACTCCTCGAAGAACACGAACACAAAGCCCTGTTTAAGCGGGTGTACGAGCCGGGCTTTTTCCGGGATATTCCCGTGATGGAAGGCGCACAGGACGTGATCGCCCGGCTGCACGAAAAATACGACGTGTTTGTGGCTTCAGCGGCTATGGAATTCCCCAACAGCCTCCGCGAAAAGCACGACTGGCTCGGGCAGTATTTCCGGTTTATTCCCTGGCGGCATTACATCTTCATGGGCGACAAAAGCGTTCTCAACACCGACTACCTGATCGACGATATGCCGTACAACTTAGCCACCTTTCAGGGCGAAGGATTGCTCTTCGACGGGGTACACAACCGGCACGAAACGGCTTACAAACGGGTGATGAGCTGGCAGGATGTAGCCGACTATTTACTCTGACCGTATGCTTACCCTAACGCGAACCGAATCCGATAACCCGGACTTCATTGAGCTCGTGCGACTTCTGAACGCTGATCTGGCGGAGCGCAACGGAGAAGACAACGTATTTTACGGCCAGTTCAACACCATTACAAAAATCAAGTACGTAGTGGTGGGGTACGAAGAGGGTGTGCCGGTGGGCTGTGGGGCGATGAAGGAATTTGCGCCTACTACCTTAGAGATCAAACGCATATACACCCTGCCGGAGAGCCGGGGAATGGGCGTGGCCACCCGTATTTTGGCGGAGCTGGAGCAGTGGGCAACCGCGTTTCGCTACAAAACGTGTGTCCTGGAAACCGGTAAACGACAGCCGGAAGCCATTGCGCTGTACGAAAAGAACGGATACAACCGCATTCCGAACTACGGGCAGTACGCGGGCGTCGACAACAGTATCTGTTTTGAAAAGGTCCTGCACCCATAACGGTTGATAAAACCGTCAGGTTGTCAAAATGGCCGACCGGCGCGTCCCCCGCGACCATCTCCCCAGCCCTGTCCGGGTACCATCCCCGGCTGGCCATTCAAACCACGCCCGGCTTTGCCCCGGAATGCCGGCGAAATTGCGGAGGTTATAGGTAAAACTTAGCATAAAATAGCGGTTCAGCACCTGGCTCTGCACGTCCTCCACGTACGTATCGGTCACGTTGCGGACGAGGCTGCGGTTCTGGTCCAGCACGTCGTAGACGTAGAGTTTCAGTTCGCCGTCCTTCTTTATGAACACCAGGTGCGACACACTCCCGTTCCAGAGGGCGAACGACTGATTGTAGCCCGACCATCTGCCCGCCTTTTTTACTGTACAGCCACGACAGATCGAACGTCAGCACGGCCTGATCGAACAAATCGGCAGGCATGGCTACGCCCGACGGGACGGTCGAAATATTATCGGATTGCAGACAGGCCATTACCAGACAGGACCGTATCTGATACCTTTTATTCACCGGGAATGCCGGTTTGTTGCGCCGGGTAAAGTACGCTTTGGCCGCGTACGTTATCATGCCCGTCTGTCCGGCAGGGGACGACTTTTTGGCTTTGTTGAAAGCTAACGGCGTAACGGGGGCTGGCCTTTAGCGGGTTTCACGGTACCCAGCAGCGAACCATCGTTGCCATACACTTCCAGCTTAACGAACGAGAACTCACAGGCAATGTGAATAAAATAAGGGTGAGTAATACGGGTTGGTCAGCACGCAACCCCGAGGCAAACGCCCGGGCAGACATCCAACTGGTAGTCTTGTGGTCTGGATTCGGGGGGCAGACCCGAAAAATGGGTTGCGCTGAAAAACGCGAAGTTGACGGCCTGCGCACTCAACTGAATGCTCTGTTTCGGCCTTGTCGGCACTTCCGCAAAGAGGGAAAACGGGCCTATAACATTGGTTTTGATCAAGGCCGACCGGGTTAGTCCTAACGAGTCATGAACGGATAGCGGCTGACGGGAGACCGGTACCGTGTGCGGCCCGAACGTAGTCGATTGGCCAGACAGTAACGCCGGGAGCATAACGAAGCAAATCATTCGCTGCATGAGGTGGATAGGTTGTCCAATGATCCAGTGAAAGCCGCGACTAAACTGTAACCTTTTGACTAACAGCAGCTAAGCTAACCATTTTCAATTTGCCGGGCCGTAACGTTTGAGCAAGCGGTCGAAATTATGCACCGCCCGTTGACAAAATCAGTGGAACTCAGTAGCCTCCATCGCCAGTATCCGGCTCACGTTCATACACAGGTGAACCACCCACGACGTATAAACCGTTGGTCTGCCCGGCTCAACCAGTCGTTTGCGAATCGGCGTATCACATCGGGGGGCATCCGGGTCGGGGCTACTAACCGGTTTCCGGCGGCTGTCCCTGATCAGCACCGGCGCGGAGAGGGTATCGGCGCGGGTAGCCATGCCGGACGAAACAGTTATTCGTCCGTCCGGTTGATTCGTCCGCTCTGATACGACCACAAACGCTCCGGTGGATATTGACTCGGCGCGGCCGGGCGTTTGGGCGATAGCCGGACCAATACCCACCGCCAGCAACCCGATAAAAAGCCATTTTGGCAGCGTGGGCATGGGGAAGGCCGATCCGGTGACCACAAGCGTAGCGATCAGCCAGGAGGCTGCTACCAAGGCCAGGCTGATCGCCAGGGCGCAGAGCGTCAGGGCGACAGTAAAGAGAACATTCGATACGCGTTGCATGATTGGAAAAAGGTAAAAAGGTGGTTTGAAGCAGTTGTGTACCGGTTAGTCGCCCTCAGCAGCGACGCAGGAAACACCGTTGAGTCGAACCTTTTACCCGTTAATTACCCTTACCCCTTCCAGCAACCCGTGTGCAGCGAGCGGTCATGTTGACCCGAAAGTGCATCGTTCCCTTCCGGTTTTGTACTACCTTAGTTGCTATGCTTTCAACCGACGCTAACCACACGCTTTCTGTCTCGTCCGTCAACCTGATTCTGTTTACCGCACAGCAGTACGGGGTCGACTCCACCGCGCTGGCAGGGGCAGTGGGTATCCAGCCGGGCACGCTCACCGACCCCGATGGCCGGGTGCCGATCCGGCAGGTGCAGCAACTCTGGCGCGAAATCAGTACGGCAACCAACGACCCGCACATCGCCCTTAAACTCGGCGAATTAGTGAATCCGGTTTCGGTTGGGGTACTGGCCTACGTGATGATGCACTGCCCGACCCTCGGCCGGGCGTTCGAGAAGTTGTGCCAGTATCAGGACATTGTGTGTGAGGGAGTTCGTACGACCGGGCGACTGGCGCAGTCCGGGTCGTTTGGGGCAGTTTATGAACTGTCGTTAGTCATTACCAGCCCCGACATTATCTACCCCGAGTACGTGCTGAACTCCGAGTTATCCATCTACCTGTCGGCTATCCGGGCCATGACGGGGCGACACACGACGGCCCGCGAAGTCCGGTTCGCCTACCCCCGTCCGCCCGACGCCCGCGAACACGAACGCATCTTTGCGCCCGCCCGGCTGGTATTCGACGCCCCGGAAACCGTACTGGTACTGGATACCACGGTACTGGACACGCCCATTCTGAACGCCAATCCCAGTCTGTTCGCCCTGTTCACCCAACACGCCGACGCCCTGTTGACCAAACTGCACGCGCCCAGCCTGACCGCCCACGTGAAGCGCGAAATCGTAACCTTGCTAACCGGCGAAGAACCCACCTTAGCAACCGTCGCCGACCGGCTGGCAATGGGCATCCGAACGCTGCAACTCCACCTCAAAGAGGAGGGCACGACCTATCAGCAACTCTTAGACGAGATACGCGAGTCGTTAGCCGTGCAGCATTTGCGCGAGCCGCACCTCAGCACGACGGATATTGCTTATTTGCTGGGATTTGCCGAGCCGAGTGTGTTTTTCCGGTCGTTCAAAAAATGGACGGGCGAAACGCCGGGGGCCTTTCGGCGCGGGGCGTTCCAAAAACAGGAACGTCCGGGACAAGTAGCAGCTTAGAGCGATTCACTAAACACGATGCGCCCGCAACGGCGGCCGATGCTACCCGTTGCACCCGGGCTGAGCACATGAGGTGGAGACCCTCAATCGAAAAAGAGTAGATGAACTTAAAATCCTGCTGGATTACGCAGCCTACCTGAACACGAAATTGTACGACAGGGAAGGAATCACAGCCGCAAATATCTGTAGCTGATACGCATTCGTTTTGCCATCTTCCGCCTTGAAGAAGACAGAGTAGGCGTTTTTTCGTCCGTACAGGTTATACAGCGTAAGAGCCCACCGACCTTCCCACCGCCGGTTGCGCATACTCGGGTTGTAAATATTCCAGGTAAAATCCATCCGGTGGTAAGCAGGTAACCGCTGGTTGTTACGAACGCCATAATAGGGGTACTGGGCACCGTCAATCGTAACAAAGCCGGTTGGAGACGAATACGGACGGCCGGTGCTATAGGCAAATGTGAACCCAAAACTATTATGGCGGTCAACGTCGATTGTTATGTTAGCATTCACTGTGTGCGGCCGGTCGTAATTAGCCCGGTACCAGGCTCCGCCATTTACGTTCTCCTCCACGGTCGGCCCCTCGTAAACCTGATTCAGGGTGCGGGCGTAGGTATAGTTTAGCCAGCCCGTTAATTCTCCTTTTTTTTTGGAAATCATCGTCTCAATGCCATAGGCGCGGCTTTCCCCCTGCAACAACTGCGTTTCGGGATACGGCTGGAGTAAAAAATCGGCGCCGGGCCGGTAGTCAATGATGTGCCGCGTAGCCCGCCAGTAACTTTCCGCCGTAAATTCGTAGATGTTTTTCTTGAAAGACAGGAAATAACCGACAGTCAGTAACTGGCTGACCTGCGGTTTGATATTGGGGTCCGACGTTTTCCAGCGCGAAGTGGGCAAAGGCGTGGTTGTATTGGTAACGACCTGTAGGTATTGCCGCATGAGGTTATACCCCAGTTTGAGCGATGCATTCGGACCCAGCGTGTAGCGAAGGCCCAGCCGGGGTTCAAAGCCGCCGTAGCTTTGGGTGATCTGCCCGGCTCCGTACCGGGTCGAATCCATCACCGAAACGTTATCACGCGTTTCGCCCGCAGCATAATGCCTGACCAGTGATGGCCCCAACGACAGAAATTCCGAGTAGCGCAACCCGGCCGAAATTGCCAGCCGGGGGCCTACGCTACGTTCATAATCCGTGTGCAGGGCCAGTTCGAGGGCATTCTCGGTGGGCGTCGTTACATACTGTACACTTTCGCTCTGACCAGGCAGCAGGGTTCCCGGCTCCAGCCGGTAGTGAGTGCCGCTAACACCAACCTCCAGTTTCTGGTTTTCCAACTGGTAATTCAGATTTGATTTCACCTGTCGCTGCAATACCGACGACCGCAGCGTCACTACATTACCAGTCAGCTCGGGCGACAGAATACGCGGAACATACTGCGCATAAACACCGGTGGTTTGCAGATTCAGGCGGGGCGACAGCGTCCGAAACCAGCGGGCCATCACATTAACCGTCTGATGGTCGTAGCGCGTGGCCGTCCCGTTAACGTTTGGCAGGTTGGCCAGCAGGTCCGTCCGAAAAAGATCCTTACTGGCATAGCCGGTCACGGTCAGTGTATTGTGGTCATTAACGCGCCAGAATGCCTTTACCACCCCGTCGCCGAATCGGGCGCGAATGTTAGCCAGCCGATCCGAGACAATCGGTAACAGAAAATCGTTGAACGCCCCCCGTCCGGCCACCAGAATACCGAATTTTCCCTTTACAATCGGAATATCAATTGTCAGTTTATTCGACACCACACTTACTCCCCCTGACAGACTAAACTTATCGAGATTGGGCGTACGCAGGGCTACATCGAGGACCGATGCAGCCCGGCCACCGAATCGGGCGGGCACGTTTCCTTTGTACAAATCGACCGTACTGAGCACATCGGGCGGAAATACAGAGAACAACCCGAACATGTGGGTAGGATTAAAGATTGGTGTATCATCAAGCAGGATCAAATTTTGATCGGTAGTACCGCCCCGAATGTTCACTCCGTTAGAAGCCTCACCCACGCTCGTTACACCGGGCAGCATTTGTAATCCCCGCAACAAATCCACTTCTCCCAAGGCGGACGGTAGTTTTTTCAACGCATTGACGTTAAGCTGACTAACACCCAGCATGGGCTGTCGTACCGTCTGGTCAAGGCCTTTGGTAGTGACCACCACTTCTTCCAGCTGACTGGCAACACTGATCATAGCTACGTCAAGCATAATCGGCTCATTCGTGATTCGGAGTTCTTTCCGCACGGGTGTGTAGCCAATCAACCGCGCTACCAGAATATGCTGGCCAATGGGCAACTCAACCGCAAAATAACCCTGCGCATTAGTCGTAGTGCCGGTTATCCGTTTACGGTAGTCGATCACAATGGCGGCTCCGGCCAGTGGCTGGCCCGTAGCCGAATCCCGCACCGTTCCGCTGACCTGCGGCAGGCTACTCTGGCCAGCGACGGCCAAAGGTCGGTTGCGGATAATCACCTCCGCTTTTGGTTTCGATACCGACACTGGCTCCGGGATTCCGGGCGCGGCTTCCGCAGGCACAGCCGGTTTTGGCGGCACGGCAGCCAATGCAGCCGCTGGTTGCCCAGTCGTTACCGCGACGCTGCCCGGTACGGGCTGAGAAACGGACTGATTCCGTAAATAGCCCTGCCTGTTCAGCCAGTTGGTTAATTGAGCCAGCCAGACCTCGGTGGATAACTCCCGTTGCGGAATACCTGTCTTGGGACCATCCGGTGCATAACTGTGTAACTCGGCCGACTGCCCGGCTATAAGCCAATGCTGGTATAGCCGGGTGCTCTGGATAGCTGCCAGCCGGGAAGCATCGGTTAACGACGCGTTGGCAGCGACAATAAACAGGAAGGGTGCATCGGCTGGAACAGGACCGGTAACCAGCGTTCCTGCATTAGGATAAACAAGCCCCACAAAACTTGGGCGATTTGCAGCAACGGAGTCGTAAGCCAGTCTGAGTGCAATCGCGCTCCCCGCCGAGAATCCAAGTACTCCAATCCGGTCCGGTTTAATACCCAGTTCGGCCGTATGCTGGCGCAGGTAGGTGATGGCTTTTTTCCCGGCGGCAATGGCTATTGCCAGCGCGTTTACGGAATCGCGGCTGCTGAGATTCGGCGTTTGCCCTGTCCCGGCAGGCAGCATGCCCTGCCCCACCTGGTGGTTTACCACAAAAGCCGCGATGCCTTTCCGGATAAACCACTCAACCATGTCCGCACGCTCCTCTTCGCCCGGAAAAAGTATCACCGCCGTACCATCAGCCCCGGCGGTGGTCGGCAGAAAAGCCGTGAGGGTTGGCGCAGCAACGGTATACGAGACGCTGCCCTGCGGCAGGCTGTCCGGTTTTACAGCGCTGTTTCCAGTTCGGTTTTCGACACCGGACACTTTTGCATCGTACAGGCGAATTACGGTCTGTGCGCAGAGTACAGAGCTGCCAGACAGACACAGACACAGGAAGAACAGACTATTTTTCATTACCAGTGAGCCTCGCAGGGCCGGTTTAAGGTAAGGCAGACCGCAAATTCGCGTCGGTCAGTCATTCCAGCCAGGCGGAAACAGATCGGTACGGCTTCGGCTGGGTACACAAATGGCTGCGGATGCACTTTTCTCAAACGGACTGCCACCGGACTGCGAAGACTCCAGTCGGGGAACCCGCCCATTTACGGCATAAAACAATCCCTGAAACATCCCTGTTGTGACATCCTGCCGCTTGATCTTGTGCCGGCTCACGGCCACGGATGCAGCCGAAAAATAACCGACTACGTTTTCGGTGGCGTTGGCTACGTTTTTAATGTTGCCGGAGAGCGGGGCCGGGGGTGAATCAGCCAGCGTTCCTGTGTTCTGCACCTGGGCAGCAAACAGCGTATAATACCGGTAGGCATTAGGCGTTATGGAGAGTTGCTCCACCACAATCAGCGCCGGGTCACGCTGGTAGATGGGAATACTGGCTACCTTATGCCCTACCTGCGTTTGTCCGTTGGTGTACACATCCGAGAAAACATCAACGTCGGTATTGTAAAAAATATCCCAACATAAGCCTCGGCAGGGATAATCGAACACATTGGTCGTACCAACCGTCGAGTCCCGAACGCAGCCGATGACATCAATGGGTCCCGCGCCAACCGGCCCAACATCGACCACCACATAGCGGCCCTGCTGGCAGGTGACGCACCAGGGTTGCAACTCATACAGGCGCCACCGCCACAGGTAAAAATTACGACTGTTGGCGGGGTCCTGCACATCAATGTAAATATCGTTGGCTGGCACAGACAGTCCATCGGCTGTTTTCTTAGGTCCCTGTGGGTTGAACTGATCGTAAGTACGCAGAATGGGCGGCACCGACGCCATCGTTTCTACCGACGACTCGTAAGTTGCACCCTCGGCGGTTCGAAAGCGCAGTTGGTATGTGTTGCCTACCTTACCCCGAAAACCGCCCGGAAACTGGTAAGTGCCCGGCCGCACCTCGAGTAATGAAACAGGCATGGCTCCGTTAACGATGACAGTAACGGCAGCGTGCTGAATAGGCGTGGTAATATCGCTGCTGTCGGCGTTGGAGCGCGACCGGCTGAGGGTGATGGTTTGTGTCTCATCCAGATCGGTCACTATACCGCTTACAACTACCAGATTGGCATCCAGCGCCAGACTCGGATCGTACGTATTAACGCACCCGGACACCCCAATCAGCGACCAGCACACGCCCCATCGAATAATCTGTAAAACAAATCGCATACCTGTATTGGCTTAACAGCCCGTTTAGGGACTTGCCGACACGCGTTGGCGGCAGTGTCGGCTTTCCTGAAAAATAGCTTATTTACCGGCCCCGCTAACGGTTGGATAGGCCCCCCGGATAGCACTTTTCTGCGCCACTACCGGACTGGACACCACGACCCCACCGGTTTGGAACGACCAGCGTTTACGGCCCGTAGCGACATCAACTGCGTAGAGATTAAAGTCGTTACTACCCACGTAAACAACCCCATTGGCCACCACCGCCGTCGAATAAATGTCAAAGTTTGTTCTGAATGCCCAGCGCTGCTTCCCGCTAACTGCGTCAAGTGCATACAGGTTATGGTCCCGGCTGCCAATATAAACAATACCATTGGCCACTATCGGACTGGCATAAATGACCCCGGCTGTTGCGAAGGTCCATTTTAGCTGGCCTGACGTTTCATCCACGGCGTAGAGCTTCTGATCGATACAGCCAATGTAGACAATTCCATTAGCGACTACCGGGCTGGACTCAATTCCATGACCCGCCACAAATGCCCACCGCTGACGCCCCGTAGCCGCATCGAGCGCAAAGAGTTTACGATCTTCACAACCAACGTAAACTACTCCGTTTGCCACGACCGGACTCGACAGAAAGTACCCATCCACGTTGAATCGCCAGCGCAGCACCCCTGTACCCGCATCAATGGCGTAGAACTGATTATCCTGCCCTCCAATGTAGACGATACCATTGGCCACTGCCGGACTGGAGTAAAGCCCCAAGGCGGCCGTAAATACCCAAAGCAGGCTACCCTGCGTAGCATCAACGGCGTAGAGTTTGCCGTCCTGACAGCCAACGTACACAATTCCATCGACGACTACGGGGCTGGAATAGACAATACCACCGGTTTTGAATGCCCACCGCTTCTGTCCCGTCAGGGCGTCAATGGCGTAGAGATTGAAATCGTTACTGCCCACGTAAATCATGCCGTAGGCTACAACCGGACTCGACTGAATGGACGTATCGGCGCGAAAGACCCAGCGCTGGGCACCGGTGGCGGTATCGAGGGCGTAGAGGTTGTTATCGAAACTCGCTGCATACACATACGGCGCCGTCACGATAACAGACGGCGGGGTGGTTGCTGTAACGGCAACAGGCGGGGTGAGGCCGGGGGCGGGAGTGGCTGGCGAAGGGTCGCATCCTGACAATCCATAACTCAGTCCTGCGAGCAAACCACCCAGTGTTGCAGGACGCAGCAGAGCCCACAAATTATTCCAATGGCAGATGATGGCAGCAAAACCGGATTTTTTGGTCATAATAGCCAGTAAATTACGTTAAAAATCCCCGTACAAGACCGCGTTACGACCCCGTACGGGATAACTGGCCGGACGAATTTGTCTCAACGGGAATTGGCGGGCCAACAGAGGCCCATATTAGTACCCGATGGCACCGAGGTGCGTGTGCTTGAAACTGTCCGAATACTTCAGGCCGTAGCCCATCATCCGGTCCATGCTGGCGTGACCGAACAGAATTACCCCGATGAGCATCACCAACGGCGCATGCAGCAGCAATCCGGCAAGACCCACTGCCAGGGACAACCCCTTGTGATGACCCAGATTATAGCCATACGCCCCAATTTGGGGGTTGATGGCGTACCCGATCATGCTGATGTCAGGCAACAGAATCAGCGCAGGAAACCACCACCAGACGAAGGACAGTTGCGCGAACAAAACAAGGGATAAAACGAACTGAGCCAGTTCTTCGAGACGCAGGATGGTTTTCATAACAGATGTGTTTTAGTGCCGGGCGACCGGCGACGTTGTCTGCTACAAAGGTCAGCTTATACACCCGACCGGGTGATGATGTAAAGTGAAAACGAAGTGACGGATTACGAAAATCCGGGCGTCCCCGCCCGGCCACAGTCAGTGACCCGTTTCTGCGACATCGGCCACCGTGCCGAAATCGTCCCAAAACGACGGATACGATTTAGCCACTACGCCCGGCTCCTCAATCACGATGGGCTGTCGCATGGCCAACGGCGCAAAGGCCATCGCCATCCGGTGATCGTCGTAGGTTTTTATGGTTGGCGGTTCATTGTTCGTAATGGTTCGGGCGTTGCCTGGCGGGCGGCTGACGACATAACGGGTGTTCGGTTCAACTTCGATCAGTTCGGCCCCAATCTGGCGGAGTTCGGCCTGGAGGGCAGCAATCCGGTCGGTTTCCTTGATTTTCAGGCTCTCCACGCCCGTTAACGTCAGGGGAACATTCAGCCCGGCGCAGCATACGGCTACGGTTTGGGCCAGGTCGGGGCAGTCGGTAAAGTCCCACGCCAGCGCCGGTTGGGCCGGAATTTTTGTCAGGGTTACGCCCGTATCCGTAAACGTGCTCTGTACCCCCAACTGACTCATAATCTGCACAATGGCACTGTCGCCCTGCAACGAATATTGTTTCAGCCCCAGCAGATCGAGGGTACTGCCTTCGGGCGCCATGGCGAGCGTGCTGAACCAGTAACTCGCCCCCGACCAGTCCGATTCGATGGCATAGGGTCTGGGGGTATAGTCTCCGGCCGGGATGGTGATGGTCTGCGCCGTCCAGTCGGCCTGATACGCCACGCCGAAATAGTCCATCTGCGCCAGCGTCATCTCGATGTAGGGTTTTGACCCAATCCCGCCCGTCAGTTCGAGCGTCAGACCGTTGGGTAGTTTCGGCGCAATCATCAGCAACGCCGAAATATACTGACTGCTGACATCCCCCCGGATGGATACCCGGCTGGTACCCGAGGCCGAAAAACCATTGATCTGGAGGGGTGGATAACCGTCGTTTTTCAGGTAAGTGATATCGGCCCCCAGCGTCCGCAGGGCATCGACCAGCATCCCGATGGGCCGTTCGCACATGCGCGGGGTGCCGGTAAGGGTCTTTTGTTTGCCGGTTACGGCGAAGTAAGCCGTCAGAAACCGCATGGTCGTACCGGCATCCAATACATCGGCGATGGCCTCGTCCGATTTAAGCAGCCGGATCATGGTCTGCGTATCGCGGGCGGTCGAAAGGTTGGTGAGCTGGCAGCGAAAACCCGTCAGCGCGTCGATGATGAGGGCGCGGTTGCTTTCGCTTTTGGAGGAGGCTAACGGAATGGTCGCCCGGACGGGGCCGGTCGGTGGGGTAAGGCGGACGGTGTTCATGCCGCAAAACTACGGTTTACAACGCCGTTAATACCCGCAGCCGGTGGTTTTTATTGACCGCATAGCGGGGGGAACTGAGTTTATAACAAAGTCCGCCCAGCGCCATCAGGGCACCGCCGGGAATGAGTGACCGGCTGTCGAACACAAACCGCCCGCTCTTGCCATCGCCCGCTTTGGGGTTCACAAAATCGGCAATGATAAACACCAGTCCCGCCAGAGGCAGCATCACCGCCCCCGCCGACACAAAAGGAATGCGTCGGTTTACGTAGATTTTCTGTACGTCGGGCAGGTGAAATGCCACGACATCGGGCCGGTTCATTACTTCGTTCATCATGCTGAGACTGAATGTCGAATCGGTCACGGCGTACAGCGGCTCGTTGTAGCGGTCGCCATCCGTCCGCGCCCGGAACGAGAAGCGGTCGCCCTCCTGAAAACGGTACCGATGAAACCCGCCGAATGGCCCCGACACGTCTAAAGCCAGGTATTTTACCGGGGCGGGAACGACATGGGTCGGCGTTGCCGAATCAGACTGCGCCCGGCCGCTTAGGGTCAACGTGAGCGAAAAAAGCAGAACGAGCAGCGTTTTCATGGAGCGAGGTCAGTTGTCTCATCAAGTAACAAATGAGTAAGCGAAATAGCTATGAAATCGCGATTAAAAACCAGCGAAGTGAGTCCGAACAGATGCCATATCTCCAAAATATGGCATCTGTTCAGACTCACTTCGCCGATATGCCACCGGATACGATCAGTTTCATCACCTCGGCACTCGGCGCATTAATCAGGGCAATGTTTTCGGAAGGGACAATAAACAACTCGCCCGAAAAAGCGTAGGAATGGGGCAAATACACCGCCACGGCCCCGGTAATACCGAGACTACTGAGGTCCGTCTGGGTAATGAAACCGATTTTTTTCAGGTCCGACTGCCGGTTGATCGTCACGAGCACGGGCTGGTTAAACTTCTTTTTGTCGCCTACGAACGCCGACAGCAGGTCTTTCAGCGCGAAATAGATCAGGCTCACCAACGGCAAATGCTTGATACTGCCCTCAACCAGGGTGACGAACGACTGCGGAATAACGGTCGACACCAGCAGGCCAACGCCCAGAATAATGCCCAGCATGATCAGAGCGCCCAGACCGGGAATGGTGATCGGCACCAGACCGTCGACCCAGACAAATATGCTGTAAATGACGTAGATCGTCAGTCCGACGGGTGTAACGGCCAGTAAACCCCGGCCAAAGTAGGTGATGGTACGGGCAACGATTCGATTAAACACGGTGGGTAAATAGTTTGTGGTTTTGTCATGCTGAAGAATGAAGCATCCGCTCCGGCGGCCCGGTTAGCGACCAAGTTTCTAACCGAGCCGCCGGATCGGATGCTTCATTCTTCAGCATGACAAAACAACCACAAACTAATTACTCCGCGTTCGCCAGCGTCTTACCTTTTGGGTATTTTACGGTGTACCGGAACGTCAGTACCCGGCTTTCGTTCGGTTTCAGCGACAGCCGCCAGGTTAGTTTGCCGGTTTCGGAGTTCAGTTCGGCACCAGCCAGGTCGTCGGGCGTGATTTCGATGCGGCTGTCGGTCGAGACGGGAATCTGGTCATAGACGTTGAGGCTGACCGGCTCGATTTTGGTGTTGCGGACGGTGATTCGGTACGAGTAGGTATCGCGGATGTTGCTGCCGATGGTTTTCCGGCTGCTCACATCTTCGACTTTTTCGCGCTTCACCACCACGCGCTTGTCCCGGCCCAGCCCCACCGACAGGGTATCTTTTGCATTGGCTAAACTGATCTGCGACTCGCCGACGTAGGTACCCTCGAAGTAAATCCGGGCGGTGCCATTCAGGAGGTTCAGTTTCTCCCAGCCCGTCAGTTGCGCCGTCAGAAACGCATCGGCATCGAGTTTGGGCGTGGTTTCGTAGCGGTACGTGGCGGCTACGTCGGCCATCTGAATGTCAACCAACTGTGGTTTAGCGGGTGCATCCGGCCGGTTGCTCAGGATGGTGTAGGGAATAGCGATAGTAAAGGCCACGTTGGTCGGCTGATCGAGCGTCTGCACAAAATCAGCGGTGTTGTCCATTGCCTGCGCCGGTGCAGCGAATCCAGCGGCTCTTTCTTCAACTGACAGCGCTGCTCCGGCATAATCTGCTCTTCCCCGGTTGAAGTTAGCTTTAGCAGATCTAACTGGTTGCGGCTCATAGAAACTGGTGTATTGCGTACCTAATTCCGGTTGAGTGCCGCCCAGTGATGGATTCGCCGTCGACAACACGAGCTTAATATTGGTCCAGTCGAAGCCGGTTTTCTGGTACACGAATGCCTTGTAGGCTGATGAAGCCGGTTTGCGGGTATCGCCGATGCGGATGTCGTACACCGGTTTCCAGCCCGCGTCGTTCACGACGTAGTTCAGGTCGAGGTCGATGGTGGTGCGGCTGCGGGCGGTGAGCGTCACGTCAATTTCGCCGACGGGCTGCTCGCGCCGGGCGTTCTGCTCCTTTACCTGCGCGTCGAGCCGGGCCACGGCTTTGGTTTGTTCGGTGATTTGCCGGTCGGTACGCAGCAGTTTCAGGCCGAGGTCGGTCAGGCGTTTTTGGTAAAGGGCGGCCATTTTTTCCAGTTCCAGCACGGTCGTGCCTTTGTCACCCCCGATTTTCTGGTTGGCCAGCAGTAGTTTCCGTTCTTCATCGAGCACACTGCGCGAAACCTGCAGCAGTTCTAAGCTTTCCCGGTTGACTTTGAGTGAATCCTCCAGGCGTTGCAGCGAAGCCGGTTTGGTCGCTTTGGTGAGGTAATTGGTCCGAAACTGAACGCCCTGAATCACGGCGTCGCCCTTGCCGGCCACCTGAATGCTCTGCGGATCGGTTGAGAGGGGCACATTGTCGATGATAACGTGCGAGGTACCGGCGTCGAGAGTGGTTTTGGCCTGCGCCGAGAGTTGGGCGCGGTTCAGAAAAACGGTGGCCTGCCGCAGCGTGGCCGGGATGCGGATTTCATCGTCGGCGCGGGTAACGGTACAGGCCGCGAGCAGGGTACTAATCAGAAGGATGGTTTTCATGCTTGTGGGATGCGTGCACCGGTTGGATTCCATAACGGACCCAACGTTTAACGGAGAGGACGGCAAAAACGTCCACCCGTCCGGAAAGCCCGGTTCCTTCAGTGACTGGCAAATAAGAAATATGACCTCCTATCCCTACTATATACAGTTGTCTGATATTGGTAAACACGTATTTTTGCGAAGCCTATTCCTGCTCATCACTAACCATTCGGAAACCTTTTGGAATGAAAAGCTTTATTTTCGTACTACTAATGACGGCGTCTTTGACCACCTCTGCTCAGTTTGGCCAACGAGTAGATGGCCCTGTCACGTGGGCTGGTATTACCTTGCAGGAAAATGATACGCTTCATTTTAGTCAGGGCACCTTGACAAATGGGCAGTTTAGATTTTTATATGATAATAGTGGTCAACATATTGATGGCTCAAACTATAATCTCCTGATCAAAAAGTTTGAAGTTAGGCAAGTCAATAATGGTCAAGTTAAAAACTACATAATATTAAGATGGCCCTATGGCATTGTAAACGCTCACGTCAGCGATTTATCGGGGGCAATTAATTCGGGTGAGCTCACGGCGGCAAATGGAAAAGTGCTCGGTAAGCCCCAGGCAGTACCTTCTGTTGCGGATGAACTATTAAAACTGAAACAGTTACTGGACGGTGGCGTACTTACTCAACAGGAATTTGATGAGCAAAAAACAAAATTATTAAAGCAGTGATTGCAAAAATTCATCTCATACAGCCATGTACATATAACTATCCGCTTAGCACTAAAATACTAATTCGCCGAAAAAGCAACTGTATATAAAAAGGATTCAACTGGGTTGCCGCCGGGATTAGACTCAGCACAGCTTATTGCAGGGCCAACTGGCCATAGCGGACGGCTTTTTCGTGGCTTTGGTGCCATTTGGACGCGGGCACTTCCGGTTCGTGGCTGCGAATGCCCTCTACTTTGGCCCGCACAGCCGTGAGGAACTGAACACTTCATCCAACCAAAATCGTTGCGTTTTAAAAAAAAGAAGAGATCAGGCAGGCCGAAAGAGTCGTCAGCCGCAACAGACTCAGGAACAACGTCCGTTTCCTGGCCTGCCTCCCCGGATCGTCCTAAGACAATAACCGGGCATCGGTTACTTATTCATAAAGCGATAGAGCCGGAGCGTTAAAATTGTTTCGGGGCGTTTGCGGAAGTTATTCAGCAAACTGTCGAAGGCGGCTTCACCGTACAGCAGGAAATTATACATCCGGTTTTTGCGGACCGTGGCCAACTGGTTGAACGTAGCCCGGACCGACCAGAAAGCGAACATGACAAACCCGTAGCTGTTGCCGTGGTCATTCTGAAACACCCGGCGTTCGTTGCGCACCCGGTAATAGTTTTTCCACGCGCCCGGCCACGGAATGCCATCACGGTCGGCACAGGGTGGGTGATAGAATACGGATTTGGGTATGGTTACAACAGGAAAACCCATTTTCTGGATGCGGGTCAGGTACTCGGCTTCGTCGCCCCAGATAAACAGCCGCTTATCGGGTATCCCAACGGCCTGAACCACCTCCGAATGAATCAGCGTACCATTAAAAAAAGAGGCCACGCCGTAAATCATTTCGTACGGCGTCATGTCGGTAACGTAGCGCAGCGTTTTATTTGGCCGGTAGGCGTAAAAAGCCAGTTCGCTTTTATTCTCGACATTGATTGACAGGCAGTTCCTCACGCAGGGGCCAATGTTGGGCGAGTGCATCAGTTGCTCCAGCGCATCCGGTGCCGCCAGACAGTCGTCGTCCATGCACCAGATCCAGTCGTACTGGTCCTGATGCGCCCGGCCGATACCGGTCGCAAACCCACCGGCTCCGCCCAGATTGGCCTGCGTGATCACGGTTAAACCCGTCTGGTGGCTGAGCCAGTCACCCGTACCATCGGTACTGCCGTTATTGATTACATAGACCCTATCGAGCCGCCGGGTTTGTTCCTGTAGGCTCGACAGGCACTTTTTTAAATCGTTCAGGCGGTTGTAGGTTACGACAACGGCAGCGATGCGTTCCATGCCTATGAGTAAAAACGAGGTAACGTGTTGGGGTAAACGCCCTTAGCAGCCCGTGTCCGTACCACTGGCAGGGACACGGGCCACAGCAAGCAGAAATTAGCGGTCGTAGTCCGTGGTTTGGGGGCTGAAATTGGTCCAGCCACTCAACCAGTTGGTCGTACTGAACGCCCCCCGATACGTGACCGGCGTAAAGAACGCGCTACCCACTTTACCCCCCGTTACGGCTCCAGTCAGCACCGGCGAGCCGGACTGCGGCACCGGGTTGGGCGCACTTAGGCTAAACGTTTCCGTACCCAGCAGCAGCGAAGCTACATCCGTCGACGCGATGATCTGGTTGGAACGGCCCGTATTGAAGTAACTCGTCGTCTGATCGGTGGTAACCACCCCGGCCCCCGTTAACGGCGTGGCGGTGTTGGCCAGCACGACCCCTCTGAGGTCAATCGACCCGCCCGTCAGCCCCGTAGCCGAACTCACCGACTCGATCCGAACGCCCTCCGGATACCCATAAAAGAGGGAATTATACAGGCTGATGGCACTGTTCCGGCGCAGATATACCGCCGACCGATACGCCCCGGTGCCGTTGGTGCTGTTGGTCGTGACGGGCGTGGCCGCAAAAGCGAAATTGCTGAAATTGGTAAAAACGGGGGTCACCTGGGTATACCCGTTCATTGGCACTACGGCCGACACATCGGCGGCTTGGTCCGTGTCGTAGTTTTCCACCTCGAATCCGTTGGAGCCCGACTGATCGGCCACGTCCGGGTCGCGCAGAGCCGCGCCAAACTGCACGTTGCCGACATACCCCCAGTCTACCGTCCAGTCGTCGTCGAAGGTGCGGTAGGCAAACAGGTTTTTCGCGCTGGACGATCCGCCGAACCAGGCGAAGGCATCCCCCCCGCTGTACGATACCTGTATGTGGTCGATTACGGTACCCGATCCCACCCCGATGAGCGTCAGCCCACCCAGCCGGGTAACGGGGGTGGTGGGCTGAACGGCGCCGGCGTATTCGATTCGTACATACTGCACAATCCCCGAGTTATCGAACGGTTCACCGTAGAGTTGTACCGTATTGCGTACCCCATCGGGCAGGGCCAGCGTACCGGGCCGGTTAATGGGTGATTTGCCCACCAGCACCAGTCCGCCCCAGTCGCCGTAGCCCCGCTGACCCGCGGCTTTGGCCGACGTGAAAATAATAGGCTGCGCAGCCGTCCCTTTCGCAATAAGCTGGGCGCGACGCTCAATAACGAGTGCCCCGGCCCGGTTCGTACCGGATGGGTCACGCTCCGGACCAGCCCCCCGGATAACCGTACCCGGTGCAATGGTCAGCGTGTAGTTTTCGGGGATATAAACCATCCCTTTCAGCACGTACACCGTGTCTTTGGACCAGGTCTGACTCTGAAAAATGGTCCCCTGTTTCTCCGAGATGGGCTTCGCCCCCGCCGGAGCAGTTACGGTTGTGGACGAGACCGGCGTGAAGGCGGTGGTACTCTGGGCTGTCTGGCCACCCGTTGTTACTACCACCGGGCCGGCAACAGCCCCGACGGGCACCGTTACCACAATTTGAGTGGGCGTAACCGACACCACCGTTGCCGCCACGCCCCCAATGGTTACGGTCGTACCCGCCGTGGTGGTACCGAGGTTGGTACCGCTAATAGTGATGGTACTACCTACCGACGCTGTAGTCGGGGTAATACCGGTGATACTGGGCACCAGCACGACGGGCTGCGGATCAGGGTTTTTGGTTTTGCAGGCGAACCCAATCGCCAAGAGGCTCGCAAAAAGGAGCAGCATTCGGGAGCATTGCTTGAAGAGATCCATACGATAGATGAGTTAGAGTACTGATAAGCAGAATATTATACCTGTTCCTGCACAAGTTGTGCAGAACCGGCGCGGGCGTTGTGTTTGCGATAAAGCGCGATGTACTGATCGGCGATGGCATCAATCGGAAAACGGGTCCGTACAATCTCGATGGCCCGCTGCGAGGTACGGGCGTACAGATCCGGGTCCGCCAGCAGGCGATTGGCCGCCGTTGCGATGGCGGCCACATTCGTGACATCGACCAGCAAGCCACCGTCTTCGACTACCCAGGGCACGGCACCACTGTCCTGCCCCGCTACTACCGGTACGCCGTAGCTCATAGCCTCGACCAGCACCATACCGAACGATTCTTCCAGCGAGGTGTGCAGCACCAGTGTGCTCTGCGCGATTTTTTCCAGCACGGCCGCCTGACGCATGGAGCCGAAAAAGACCACGTTCGTAACGTTGTGCTGCTGACAAAACGCTACCGCTTCGCCGTCCGGCTCGAAGGCCGTGCCCATTGCCCACAGCACCACCGCCGGGTGCTGCTGTTGAATGGCTTTGACCGCCAGCAGGGCGTTTTTGCAGTTCTTCCGGTCGTCCCAGCCGTTAATGACCGCGCTGATGACGGGCTGATCGGGCAGGGTAGTTCTGGGCAGCACGTTCGGTATCGGTACCGGGTTGGCCACTACCGTCACGTTTGCCTGACCCGCCGACGTCGACAGCGATTTAATGGCCGCTGCCATGTAGGGTGACACGGCCGTAAACCAGCGCCCCCGTTTAAAGACCTGCCGCGCCATGATGAGCATAAAGAGCCGCTCCAGCGTTCGGACGTATTTAAAAATCGTCAGGGCGTGGTCGTGAATCGTAATCAGGGCGTCGGGGCTGTAGGCCAGTGCCGCCAGGGCGTATTCGTAGGTCCAGTGGGCGTGGACCACATCGGGTTTATACTGTTCAAGAATTACCCCCATCTGCCGACGCTCGAACCGGTAAAAGTCGGCGGTACGGCCCGGTCGTTTGCCGTTGGGCCGAAAAATCCGCTGTCGGCTCGGGGCAACCACGTAGGTCAACAGGCCATCGGTACACACGTAGGGTGTGGCTTCGTCGTCCATCTTCGGGTCGATGGTAACGGCCAGGACCTGATGCCCCTGCGCAACGTACTCCTTTACCAGATTGCTGATCAGGGGCGCACCGGCGCGTCCTTTAGGGCAGTCGGGATGAGCCTGCTGCGTAGCTTCGGACAGCAGATCGTTGGTATAGAAAGGGCCTAAAACACCGATGTACATGGCTTACTTTGTTTTTCGTTTGAGTAATCAGGCTACCTGGCTAACCGTAGCGGCCGTTGGGACGCCGTGCTCCAGCAGCGGGCAGTAATAACTGCGAATGATGTGATCCACTTTGGCTTCCCAGTTCTGCCGACAGGCAAACTGAAAAGCATTTTCGCCCATCCGGATGCGCTGGTCTTCATTGTAATACATCCATTCGATGGCTTTGGCCAGGTCAGCCGCTACCGTTTCCGGATCGGTAACCGCTACCCGGATACCCGTCGAGGCATCAACAAGTTCGGCCTGCCCGTGCAGGTCCAGCGTTACAACCGGCAGGCTGTAGCCCATCGCTTCCATCAACTGAGCCGGACCCGTATCGCGCAGACTCGTGAACAGAAACACGTCGGCCCGCCAGTAGTACTCTTTTACCTGCTCGTAACCGACCCGCCCCACCCACGTAACCCGGTCGGTCAGGTTGTAGGCAGTCAGGTACTCCTGTACGTATTGTCCCATCTCCCCGTCGCCGACTACCGTCAGGTGAACGGGCACCTTTGGGTCTACCCGGCTCAGGCCATGCAGGGACAGTTCGAGGGCTTTGCGGGGCATCAGCCGCCCCACCCAGACTAACTCCAGGGGCGTATGCGGTTGACGAATCACCAGCTCGTCGGGTATAAATTGTCGGCAGATCCCGCCAAATGCCTTAACGACCCGTTCGGTACGGCCCATGCCGTAGATCATCTGCTTGGTATCTTCATTCCAGGCCAGCAGGTAGTCCGCCTGCCGTACCGATTGGTAACAACCCGGATTGAAGCGCAGCATCAGTCGGCTCACCCACGCCCGCATCTGTTCCTTCCGCCAGTACTGTTTAAAATACCGGCGCATCTGGCCGGGAGCCTCCTGCCCGCCCCCCACCGGACCATAAATAAACGGGCGCTTCATCCGGTACAGGAAACTACCCAGTTGCAGGCTGGTGTAACTTACGTGGTGAATCAGATCAATCGGATGCTCTTTGTCGACTTGCCATGCTTTTTGCAGTGCGGCCCACTGCCAATAGATGTAATGGAAATACATACCCGGCAATCCCCAATGGTACGCTTTATCAACCCAGCGGGGTAAGGTTACGTACACGACGTTTAGGTTCGGGTATGTCCCATTCTGTAACTTCCGCTCAATCTCAGCCTTACCAATGTCACGGGTAAGGCACCATACCTGGTAGCCCTGCTGGCTGACTAAGGATGAATAATACCACCCATTTCCTTCTTCTGAACCGCGATCCGGCACACAGGCATAAGCAGAGATTAATACTTTTTTCATACTGTCGAGAGGGTAGGGTGTCATTCTGATTATTTATTGGGCAACAAGATCAGGCGTTACCGACTAAACTGGGTTGCCAGGTATTTCGCCTGGTTTTCAAATGGTCGGCCAGTAGCAGGGTATGGGCCACGATGGTCAGCGTGGGGTTGGCATGACCACCCGTGGGAAACACCGACGACCCGGCGATGTACAGGTTCGTCAGGCCGTGTACTCTGGCATCCCGATCCACCACGCCCGTATGAGGGTGGTCCGACATGCGGGTGGTACCGATGTGGTGCGCCGACGTGTTGAAGGCGAGTAGTTGTGCCCGCAGGTATTGGCGCAGGCCGTCTTCCGAATAGATAACCTCCCCCGCCCGTTTCGCCCGGAAATTATCCATAAACAGCCGATGAGCCGTTACTACCGATTCCAGATCCTCGTCGGTAAAGTGAATGTCTACTTCCGCCCGGGGCATTCCAAAAGCATCGGTTTCCGATGCAGACAGGTACACCCGGCTGTCGCGGTTGGGCCGCTGTTCCGCCTGAAAGTACAGGCCCCAGTAGGGGCTTTTCCGAGAGGGCAGAACAAACGGAAGCCGCCGTTTTGCCAGGCGTTGCAGGCTGATCTGTACCAGTTCGGGAAGCTGCGAAAAGCCGTTTTGGGCTATATTCGCCGTGTGCTCCCGCAAGCCCGGCATGAGTTCGCGCATTTTTCGCATGGCCCCGCTCACCGACCTTTCGCCCGCCACTGCCTGCAGTGACTTGGCTACGAAACGGGCCGAAAACAGTACGTCCCGGTGACCGTTCTGGCTGTCGGTGTGGTACAGAAAAAAGATAATATTCAGCAACTCACTGGTCCGCTGCGCCGGTTCGGGTATCCACCACCGCCGTCGGCAGTAGACGCCGTTGGTATCCCGCTCAAAATCGGTTTGCAGGGTCACGCGGTCGGCGGGGTCGAGGGCAGCGTACGTCCCGTCGAGGTGGGCCATGTAATAGCGACCCACGTTGTCGTGCTGGTTACCCAGTCCGTTCGGAAAAAACCGGTTCGGCGAAGCCAGCAGCAGCCGGGGATTTTCGATACCGCCAGCCGCCAGCACGAACCGGTCGGCGGTGATGGAGAAGGTCCGGCCTTCCATCGAAACGGTGACGGCCGTTATACGGTCGACGGCATCGTGCATGTCGAGCGTCAGCACGTGCGCATCCAGCAGCACCCGAATGGTCGTGCTCTGTTCCAGTTCGGTCCGGTAGGCAGTAGCGAAATTTACCGGCGTACTCCAGCGCTCCATCGGGTACGAAACGACCTCCTCGGAGTCCAGACCGGCAATAATTTCACCGGTGGCACCGGGAAAAGCCTCCTGCGCATTGAACGAAAACGCCCCGATCTGACACAGGTCGGCCGCTCTGTGGTAATACGGCAGCAGTGCCTCGTAGGTGATGGGCCACCCGCTGTCGGGGACCCACGACCGGACGTTGAAATCGAGGGGGTCCAACGGAATGCACCGACCGCCCCAAACCGCCGACGCGCCACCAAACTGCCGCCGACGGTTCTCTTCCAGCGGCTCGTGCGCGCTGCCCGCCGACACAACGCCCCGGTTCAGGTCCTGGTTGGGAACGGTTTCCGACCATCCGCCCCCGGCCACAACAATGATGTTCTGCCCCGACGAGGCTAAACTCAGAGCCATCGAAATGGCCGCCGGTCCTCCGCCAATGATGCACAGATCGGTGGTCAGTGTTTGCCCCGGCTCAGTCGTATTTTTAGTGACAATCATGTCAGTAGTCGAGTAAGGATGGGCAGGCTATGAGCCACAGCATCCCGGTAATGGATGGCGTCGATGTTGTGGGCCAAATGAACCGGGTCGCTGGTACCAAACAAAACGGTATGCACAGGTCTCTCGGCCAGCACGGCGGCTATCAGTACCTGCACCAACGAAATACCGGCAAGGCCATCGACCTGGTGCACAGCGGCTTCATTCGCCCGAAAACGGTCCTGCATGACTTTATGGGGTCGCAGGACCTGATTGGCAATGACCGGAACGTTGTTCATCCGGCACAACTCCAGAATGGCATTGGACTGGCTATCGAGCCAGCTTACCGGTGTCTGTACCACCTGCACCTGCCCGCTGCGGATGCCCTCTTCCACCACCCGATAATCATCGGTCGATACGCCGGTGTAGCGGGCCAGGCCCGACTGCCGGATCCTGGCCAGCCCATCCCACGAGTCCGAATCGGCAATATCGTCCCAGGCGGGTTCGTGCAGCAGCAGCGCGTCGGCCGCGTCGACGCCCAGCCGTTTGTTGCTTTTCTGAACGCTGTCGATCAGATACCCCGCCGTATAGTTATTTTTCGCCCCGGTCCGTTGCCTGATCTTCTTGCCGATCTGATTGAGGGGAGACAGCCAGCCGGGCGTATGAACACAGGGTAAACCGGCTTTGGTAACCACGAAAAACGGATGTCCGGTTGCCTTCAGGCCCCTGGCAATGAGCCGTTCCGAATCACCGGAGCCGTAAAAATCAGCCGTGTCGATCAGGTTGACGTGACCGGCGGCTGCCACATCTAAAAACGTCCGAAACTGGTCGATGGATAACCGGCTTCCCAACGATGCGGCTCTGCTGGTTCCGATGCCCAATGGCGAAAGTTGATCCAGAGATATCATACTCAGAAAGCGTTTAAGTGGGTTATACCTTGCCGGGTACCGTGTTGGCGCGTTGGACTGACGGTTGTACGGCAGCCTGCAAAACAGCCGGGTACAACTCGTCGATAAAGGTTCGGATTTTCAAGTCCCAGACCTGCGTCTGTGCGAAGGCGTAGCCCGCCTGGCCCATCTTTATCCGTTCGGCGGGGTGCGCCTGCATCCACTCTACGGCACGGGCCAGTTCGGTAACAACCTGTTCTTCATTGGTTACCGGTACCCGGATTCCCGTTTCGTCACTTACCAGTTCAGCCTGTCCGTGCAGGTTCAGGGTAATGACGGGCAACGAATAGGCCATTGCTTCGAGCAACTGATGGGGGCAGGAATCGCGCAGACTGGTAAAAAACAGGGCATCCGAGCTGGTGTAGAACGCCTTTACCTCCTGGTAGGAAACGTGCCCTACCCAGTTTACGCGATTGGCCACGCCATACCGTTCGATGTAGCCGGGCACGTATTCGGCCATCTCTCCCTTCCCGCCCACGATGGTGAGGGTAACGGGTACCTCCGGCGATACGCGGCCGAGGGCCTGAATCGTCAGTTCGAGGGCTTTACGGGGCAGCAACCGCCCGACCCACAGCAACTTCAGCGGTTCGCCCGCGGTTGGCTGACGGTTGACGGGTTGCGCGGGAATAAAGGCCGGACTCAGCCCCGCATCCCAGATCCGGTCGATGGGCCGTTTGGGGCGCAGTTTCCGGGCGAGGGCAAACGTATCGAGATTGGTGACGACTACGCGGTCGGCCTCCTTCATGGAGCGGTAAAAGCCGGGGTTCACGTATTGCAGCACCATGCCCACCCAGTCGCGCATCCACTCCCGCGACCAGTACGGACCGAAGTATCGTTTCAGGGCCTGGGGTGCCCGCTGTCCTCCACCGACCGGCCCGAAAATGAACGGCTTACCCAGCTTATACATGAAACTCCCCAACTGACTACTGCCGTACGTGACGTGGTGTACCAGATCGAACCGCTGCGTCCGGTCCAGGTGCCGGGCCACTTTGTAGGCACTCCACTGCCAGTAGAGGTAGTGGAAATACATACCGATCAGGTTGGAATTGCATAATTTATCGACCCAGGCGGGTAGCCGGACGTAATGCACCGTCAGGTTCGGAAAAAAACCGTTGGCCAGGATCGGCTCAATCACGGCTTCGCCATCCTTCTTGGTCAGGCAATGCACGGTCAGCCCGTTCAGACTAAGCGTCGACGCGTAGGTCCAGCCGGTTCCCTCTTCCGAGCCGGAGTTGGGAATGCAGGCATAGGCGGATAACAGAATCTTTTTCATGGCCGTGTTGAGTGTAGTGGTTTGAGGGTCTCTCACAACAGTTACATGAGCCGCGCCTTTCGCAGCAGGAAGCCCGCACAGATCCGGGCCACATCGAAGCAGAAATACACGATTTTCGTTTTGGAATGGGCAATGGCGAAATTGTACCGTACCGTCAGGTTCGTGGGTGATTTGATGGACGTAAAGCCGTTGATGAACTGCTTCAGTGTCACCTTTTTCTCGACCTGAATACCGGTGGCCTCCACAAATTCGTACACCAAACTGGCCGCGTTTACGATCAGCCGGTAACCCGCCTTGCGCGCCCGTACCGAAAATTCGATGTCGGCCATGTAGTGGATGTAGTTCTTGGAGTCGAACAGACCAATCTTATCAAATACCTGCATGGGAATGAGCGTGCCCCGGCCCGGCAGCGAATGCGACTCTACGTGGTCGGTCCGGCGGACCAGTTCCCGGTAGCTGTTGCCGTAGTCTTCGCTGAGGTGATGTCCGCTGGCCGTGTACAGCTCAAACGAACTACCGGCATACTCCAGCTTATCGGGGTTGTCGTTGTCGACGCTCGGCGAACCAACTAAGCAGGGCTGGTATTTGTCGTACGCATCCAGCATTGTTTGCAGGTAGTTGGGGTTCACCCGCGTATCGTCGTTCAGCGTCAGGACAAAATTGGTCTGTTGCCGGTCCTGATGCTCCTGCGCGTAGCGGATACCCCAATTGGTGGCTTCGGTCCACCACAGATTCCCGTCGCCCTTCAGCAGCACCGCATCCGGGTACTCGGCATAAATCATGGCATCCGTGCCGTCGGTAGAGCCATCGTCCACGACAATGATCTGGAAATTGCGGTAGGTCTGCGCGGATAAACACGCCAGACACTGCTGGGTGTACGCTTTTCGGTTGTGGACAGGGATAACGATGCTGATCATGGGTGTGTAGATTTAAATGGTGTATAGTCAGGACTCAGTTCGTACGCATCCGGGGTCGGCATTTCGTCGTCTACCGGACGGGGCGTGTTGCTCTGGAACGCGTAGTACATGCCCAGGCCCACAAAACCCCAGTAGAACTGCGGCAACTGGTAGGAAACGGCATAAATCAATCCGCTGACGATAAAGCCGAACACTACGGTCTGATCCGTGGAGAAGGTGCGGTTGCGGAGGTACATAGCGGCCAGCGTCCCCAGAATAATGAGCATATTCAGGGCCAGCCCCGCAGCCCCGTAGTTGAACAGCATGTCGATGTACTGCGAGTGGATGATAGTGCCCTTTTCGGGGAAGTCTTCATTCTCCATGATTTCGCCCCGGTCGTAGCCTTCGTACCGCCAGCCGAGCAGCGGTTTTTCGGGAATAAGACCGATGTAGTACTGCGACTGCTCCAGCCGCCAGCTACCCGTATTATCTTCTTTGGGATCGAGAATACCAGCGATGCTGTCTACCAGGCCATTCATCTTTTTCACCGGCAGCATGCTCACCAGCGGAGCCAGCACAATCGCCAGTACCAGCAGCGTAGCCACCGTCCGGCCCATCGGGAAGCCCCGGCCCGGCAGTTTACCCACCACCGACAAACCCGCCACCACCCCAATCACCACCACAGCCGCCGAAATCACGGACCGGTGCAGCAGAAAAACGATGAACGCGAAGGTGAACAGCATAATCAGGAAGTCGATCACCCGACGGTCTTTGATGTACATAACCAGGTAGTACAGAAAAGGAATGACTAAGTACAGGGCTTCGTTGGAGGTAACCGTACGGCTTTCGGAGGTGAGGTTGTAGGTAAAAATCTGGCCCAGGAACAACTGGTTGATGACGTAAAAGGCGAAGATCACCCAAATGGCGTACTTGATTTTCAGCGGCCCGGCCTGCGTGGCGGCTACAAAGGCCAGCAGCGCCAGCCCGCAGTAGGCAAAGCGTTTGATGACAAAATACGAGTACACCAGCTGGCCGTACTCGTACTTGGATTCCAGCAGCAACCCGATGATCCCCAACGCCAGCAGCCAGGCAACCAATTTATACAGGGGCGGAAACCGGAAGTAGAAGACAGGCAACGTCAGCATGCTAATCAGCGTGGTGCCGCTAATCACTTTATCAAACAGCGGATCCACCGAATTGCCTCCATAAACGAGCGCACTCATCCCGAACAGCAGGACAAATAAGACGATGCGATATATCCAGGCCTTCATTATAGGTAGTGGTTTGTCGGTTGTGGTTGGTGGTTCGTGCTTCCCTGAGCAGACGACTCCGTTAATCGTCTGCTCAGGGAACCGGGGGTTTTTTGCCCATCATCCGTCGCTGTCGGCTTTTCGCTGCCGGTTATTTCCCCGTAAAACGACAGCAACTTTCCCAGATTAGCGTCGCGGTTGAAGGTCCGTTTGGCATAGACCGCCTGTTCGCTGGCCAGCGTCTGCCGCAGTGCCGGGTCGAAGTAGCGGGCGACTTCATCCGTCAGTTCGCTCACGTTCGTGCCGTGCAGTGCGCCCCGTCCGTTGGGCAGCATCTCGGGAATCCCCCCCACCGGCAGGGCCAGCACGGGCGTTTCCACGGCAAAAGCCTCCACGATTGAGTAGGGGCAATTGTCGTTCAGCGACGTATGGACGTACAGATCGCTCTGCGCCACCCACTGCCAGGGTGCCGACTGCTGGCCGTAAAAGATCACGTGGTCGGTCAGGCCCAGTTCGTTGACCAACCGGGTGTATTCGGCCCGTTTGGGTCCATCGCCGATCAGCCAGATCATAAAGTTGTGAATACCCCGGCGGCAGAGTTCGTGGCCGATACGGAGCAGCAACTGCTGGTTTTTACGCTCGTCAATCAGCCCGACATTGCTGATAATCAGTTCCGGGGCGTCAGTAGATGGCGTGAGCCGGGCCGGGACGTTTACCTGAACGGTGTTGTATAGAATCCGCTTGTCGATGTCGGTCGGCAGCAAGTGCGTCGACTTACTGCGGGCGTAGTCCGACGTAAAGATGTAGTAGTGTACGAACGAAAACAGGTAGGTATACCAGCGGGTAAGTTGCTTGGTAAACCCCGGTTTCAGGTCATGCCATTCAACCAGCTCATGCACCGGATCGTCGTTAAAATGGCACGTCAGCACCACCGGCACCTTGCGGCCCAGTGCCATCCAGACGGCCACGCCCGTTCGCGCGTCCTGCGCGTGAATCAGGTCGATGGGCGACCGGCGGAATTTACGCGCACCCAGATACAACCCGGTAAAGTAGGCAAACTCGTCGTAGACAACCGCTGATGCTCCCCCAAGTGCCCGCATGATCCGTTTCAGCACACCCAGTCCTTTCCGCCACAGAACGGGCGTATCGGTAGCATCGATGGTTTGTACGGTCACCCCGGCCCCGGTGAGGTCGCGGGCCAGCGTTCGGCAGTACGTAACGACACCCGAAGGCGAAGTGGGTACTAAGTAGGTAGCAATCAGGACGTTCATGATGTCGTTATTTGTTCATAAACCGGTACAGCCGAAGCGTATAAATCGTGTCGGGGCGTTTACGGAAGTTATTCAGCAAACTGTCAACGGCTGCTTCGCCGTAGAGCAGAAAGTTATACATCCGATTTTTGCGCTTTTCCCGAATCTGCCGCATGGTTTCCCGCATGGCCCACTGCATAAAGACCGCTACTCCGTATTTGTTGCCGTGCATGTTCTGAAACACCCGGCGCTGATTCCGGACGGCGTAATACTGTTTCCACGCACCCGGCCAGGGAATGCCGTTCCGGTCGAAGGAAGGCGGATGGTAAAAGACCGAACTCGGCACGGTCACCACCGGAAAACCCATTTTCTGCGCCCGGGTCATGTATTCTACTTCGTCACCCCAGATAAACAGCGACTTGTCGGGAATGCCAATCGCCCGGACCACGTCAGCACTAATCAGCGTACCGTTAAACAGGGATGCCACCCCGTACACCAGGTCAAACTGCGTCATATCGGTTACCTTTCGGTACGCCTGATTGGGCCGGTCCACGTAAAAGGCCAGCTCGTTGTGGTCTTTTATGCTGATGGACACGCAGTTTTTGATGCACGGTCCAATGTTAGGCGACAGCAGCAGGTTTTCAAGGGCATCCGGTGCCGCCAGACAGTCGTCGTCCATGCACCAGATCCAGTCGTACCCGTCGTCGAACGTCCGGCTGATCCCGGTGGCAAACCCACCGGCTCCGCCCAGATTGGCCTGCGTGATCACGGTTAAACCCGTTTGGTGGCTGAGCCAGTCATCCGTACCGTCGGTACTGCCGTTATTGACTACATAGATCGTGTCGAGTGGCCGGGTCTGCTGATGCAGGCTCGACAGGCACTTTTCCAGATCGCTGAGTCGATTGTACGTCACAATTACTGCGGCTATACGTTCCATAAAAACTATTTAAGCAGGATGGCCAACCGATTTTTGCTGAACGTGATGGCGTCCTTCAAATAAGCGAGTTGCACTACCTGTACCCCTTTGTGGCGCAGGTAGATATAAAAAGAGGAAGTAACAAAAGCCTCGGTAATCACCCACGAACAGGCAACTCCGATGTGGCCAAACCGTTGAATCATAAGCGCGTTCAAAGTCAGACTCACGACGGAGCCGATGGCCGAAATGCGAAAAAAAGCCTTATCCATGCGCAGACTGAGCATGGTGTGCACCCCGAACAGGTTATTCAGTCCCAGCGTGATGGGCAACAGCGACACAATCCGCAGGACCAGTACCGCATCGTCGAATTTGGCCCCGTAGAACAGCGAGATAAACACCGGCGCAATCAGCCATAAACCCGCCGAAATCAGCACCATCAGTACCGTTACGGGAAAGAAAATAGTCCTGACAATGGTCAGTCCTTTCTCTTCGCCCTGCCCGAAGGCATTGGCCACAATCGGAAAAAACGCCTGGTTCAGTGCCAGCGACACGAACGCCTGTGCGATGCCCACGATCCGGGTACCGGCCGAAAAAATACCTACGTTGTAGGGCGTACTGAAAATGCCCAGCAAAAAGATGTTCGACCCGGCATAGATCGTAGCCACCACCGAAGTAAAAAATAACGTACTGTCTTCGCGGAACCGCGTCAACATCTGAATACGGGTAGGCCACGAAAAGGTGATCCCAAACCGCCGGATGGCCACGTAAAAAGCCACGAAACTCACCGCCACCTGCGCCATACTGAGCGACAGGTTCTGGTACACGTAGTCGTCGGCCTTGCGGATAAAGACAAATACCGTCAGCGTGACCAGCACTTTGATAATCAGGTTAAACAGGGCAACCCCGCTGAGTTTTTCCATCGCCTGATAGAGCCATACCGGAAAAAATACGATGCCGATACAGCCGAAGTACGTACAGATGTGCAGCCAGAGGTGCGCCCGAAACTCCGGAACGAACCACGAAACGGTACTGAAAATCACCGTTGATACCACCCACAGCAGGGACTTACCCACCATTACTTCGCTGAACACCCTGTTCACCACGGCTTTATCGGTCCGGTTGGCGGCAATGGCCCGCACAGCCGCCATGTCGAACCCGTAGTTGATCAGCAGCGTAAAGTAGGTCACGAACGCCTGCGAAAAGTTCAGCAGCCCCAGCCGCTCCGGCCCGATGATGCGCACTACGTACGGTACCGTCAGCAGGGGCAGCAGCATGTTGGCCACGTGGAGACTGAACAGCGACGCCACATTAACGGCAAACCGTTTCAGAATCGACTTCGACAATACATCACCCCTGTTCACCGACCCAGGTGTGGCCTCCGTCCGGCCCTGAGCGTCGTGGATTGCTCCGTTGCCCAACACCGGGTTGTCCAGTTCGTCCGTACGATTCGCGCCGGATGCTTCCGGTCGGTCCACCTCTTTACTCAGCATACGTCACTCATTAATGTTCAGGTTCCAACCAGCGTTCAGGCCGTAGCGACGCCAAAATATACATACTCCAGTGGCTCGGGCCCGGTAGCGACCAATCGGTGCAACACCCCCGCCGGAATGCGCACAAATACGCCCGGTTCCAGGTCAATTTGCTGATCACCAACCGTATAGTACCCCGCCCCTTTCAGAAAGAAAAAACATTCTTCCATGGTAGCGTGGCTATGCAGGTCGCAGTAATCGGTTTGGGCAAACGTGCCGTAGGCCACCTGCGTCACCGCTGTCGGCGTGTCGGCGTTACGAAGAAAAACCTGCTTTGCCCCCTGAGCGTGAGCCGTCAGCTCACGCTCCAGGTTGGCAAGGGATGCATGAATGCGTTCCATCAGGCTTCGACCTGCTCCTCTTCCCGAACATGTATCTGATCCATGATCCAGGCGTAGGTCTGTTCAACGCCTTTCCGCAGCGGAGTAGACGGTGCCCAGTCCAGTTTCTCTTTGATCAGGTGGTTGTCGGAGTTGCGGCCCCGTACGCCCAGTGGTCCCGGAATATTCTTGATCGTCAGGGATTTGCCGGAAATGTCGATCACCATCTTGGCGAAGTCGTTCAGCGAAATCATCTCTTCCGAACCGATGTTAACCGGGCCCGAAAAGTCGGATTTCATCAACCGGCGGATGCCTTCTACGCACTCATCGACGATCAGGAACGAGCGGGTCTGTTTGCCGTCGCCCCATACTTCGATGGCATCGCCGTCTTCGGCCATCGCTACCTTGCGGCACATGGCTGCGGGTGCTTTTTCGCGGCCACCATCCCAGGTGCCCATCGGTCCGAATATGTTGTGGAACCGGGCAATGCGGGCTTCGATGCCGTAGTTTTTCTGGTAGGCCAGAAACAGCCGCTCCGAAAACAGTTTCTCCCAGCCGTATTCGCTGTCGGGATTGGCCGGATAAGCCGAATCTTCCGAGCATTTCGGATTGTTGGGGTCCATCTGGTTGTGCTCGGGGTACATGCAGGCCGACGACGAATAGAAAATCCGCTTCACCCCCTTGTTCTTGGCCGACTCGAGCACGTTCAGATTGCAAAGCACCGAGTTGTGCATGATATCGGCATCGTGGGTACCCGTAAAAACGAAACCCGCCCCCCCCATATCGGCGGCCAACTGGTAAATTTCGTCCAGATCGGCGGTGATGACTTCGTTGGCCACATCGGGATTCCGCAAATCACCGATCACAAATTCGTCGGCGTTGTTATTGTCGTACTCATTGTCCTTCACGTCTACGCCCCGGACCCAGTACCCTTCCGACTTCAGCCGGTTTACCAAATGGCCGCCAATAAAGCCGCCCGCGCCACATACAAGTGCCTTCTTCATACTTGAGTTTTAGTTGATTTAACAGGTGAGAATACTTCTTTAAGATTGAGCAGGATGAACAGCGGTACGATTTCGAGGTACCGCCGGTACAGGCGTTTGGGTTCGGCCATGAGCCGGAACAGCCACTCTAAGGAGACGTTCTGCATCCAGCCCGGTGCCTGCTTTACGCGGTCGGTATGAAAGTCGAAAGCCGCACCCACGGTGACGATAAAGTTTACGTTTGCCCACTGCGCCAGCCGTTTGGCAAAGCGCTCCTGCTTGGGCGTACTCAGTCCGATCCAGACCACGTGGGCACCCGACCGGTTGATGGTGTCGGCGAGGGCTTTAAACTCCTCGTCGGACATCTCCCGGAAAGGCGGGCAAAACGTACCCACTACCCGCCGATTGTTGAACTTTTCGGCCACGGCCTGCTTCAGTTCGTCGGCGACGCCTTCCTGCCCCCCGCACAAAAAATGGTTGATGCGGGTGTCGGCACTGGTCTCGAACACCTGTTTGAAAAAATCGGGACCGTAGCAGCGGGTCATGCGTTTGGCCCCTTTCAGGCGGCCCACCCACACGCCGGGCATGCCATCGGGCAGGTTCCAGTGGAAGGAATCCAGCACCGATTTGAACTCCGGTTCCTTAAAGGCCGTCACCAGACCGTGGGCTCCCGTCGCGCTGACGCACTTGCTGGTTCGGGGAGACGCCGGTTGGCACTGATCAACCAATTCCTGCACGGCTGCGGGTAATCCAGCATCGTATAAGTCAACCTGTAGGACTTTTATCATGGCGTTGAGGGTGAAAAGTGAATCGAATTACCAGGCATTTCTGTTACCCCGAACGGCCGAAAGAACCGTCCACAAGACAATTTTAGCGTCGAGCCGGGTCGACCGCCGACGGATGTACAGGTGGTCGTAGCGGACGCGGTGCTTCATTTTATAATACACGTCGGTTTCGCCCCGTGCCCCCCGCGACTGGGCCAGTCCCGTGATGCCGGGCTTCACGTTGTAGCGGTCCTTGTAGCCGGGCATGCTGTGCCAGTACAACTCATCGAGCGGGTGGGATGCGGGCGCGGGCCAACGACACTCATATCCCCCAACAGCACGTTCAGAAACTGCGGCATCTCGTCGAGGTTCGTTTTGCGCAGAATCCGGCCAATCCGGGTTACGCGCAGGTCATTGCGGCTGGCCTGTTTAAAGGCCGCGTTGCGCTCGTAGGTCATGGTCCGGAACTTCAGGCAGCGAAACGGTTTGCCATCACGGCCAGTCCGCATCTGCACGAACATGATCGGACCGGGCGAAGTACTTTTAATCAACAGAGCAAGTAGAGGTACAAGCCAAATAAGAACGGTTATCGTTACTATACTGGCCACAAGTAAATCAAAGGTGCGTTTCTTGACCGTATCAAGCACCGCTCTCCGGGTATCAGCCTGCGCCGTAACGCGCTGATCCAGGTACATTTGTATGGTTTCTCTGTTTGGAAAAGCTTGCATAACAATTACCAGTTAAAAGGGGGAAACGCAGGTGTCGCGAATGAGTAGCCACTGAAGTGGCCGGTGTGGTTTCGCGAACCACTGCTACCGGTATGAATAGCTGTTTTTGTATCTGTTGTTGAAGCGATAGGCTTCGTTGTTCCCACCAACCGCATTCAGAATGATCCGCAGGTTAGGGAAACTCTGCTCCTGCTGCAGGGCGTTGAGCGTTTTGAGGCACTCTTTGGGCGTTACGCCATGCCGCACGATGTACAGCGTCGTGTCGGCCAGCGGGGCCACCACCTGGGCGTCGGTAACGATCCCAATCGGGGGGGCATCCACGATCACATACCTGAACTGTTCGCGCAGGGTCTGAATCAGTTGCTTCAGGTAAGGACCACTGAGCAGTTCCGACGGATCGGGCGGCAGCGGACCACTGGGAATGATAAAGTAGTTGGGATAACCGGGAATGGGCTTCAGGATCTCCTCCAGCGTGGCCTCACCGTTCAGGTAATTGCTGATCCCGACGCTGTTGTCCACGTCGAACACCTGGTGCAGCCGGGGCATCCGCATGTCCATTTCCAGAATCACCGTGGGCTGTTTCAGCAAGGATAAGCTGGCCCCGAGGTTCAGCGAAATAAATGACTTGCCTTCGCCACTGATGCTGGACGTAAAGAGTACGACCTGGCTGCTGTCCGTTTCACCCCGGCCGATGTTCAGCCCCGTCCGGATGGTGCGGATCTGTTCGGCAATCATGGTCCGGCTCTGTGGGGCTACCACCATTACCTCCCGGCGACGTTTGTTCATTACCTCACCCAGAATCGGCACCTGCGTCACGCCTTCTACGTCGGCCCGGCGCACCACACGGGTATTCAGTGCCGTTTTAGCGGCAATACCGGCCGTAGGCACCAGCAAGCCAATGAGGGCAAACAGCGCGTAAATCACCATCGGCACCGGCTTGATGGGGTCGCCACTGCTCTGGGCAGCGTCGATGGTGCGGCTGTCGGCGATGGCTGCCGCTTCAGAAACGGCCATTTCTTCCCGCTTCTGAAGCAGGTAGGTGTACAGGCTGTTCTTGATCTGCTGCTGCCGGTTGATGTCCATCAATGACCGTTCCTGCTTCGGAATGTCACGGATCATGCCTTCCATCTTCTCGTTGCGCGCCAGGTACTGTTCCTTCGAGCTGGAAAGCTGCGCTTTCATGGACTGGATGTTGCGGCTGATGTTGTTGCGGGTAGCTTTGATCTGGCTGTCGGTCGTTTGCAGCAGCGGACTTTCGTCCGAGGTGGTCTGCACCAGTTTGTCGCGCTCCAGTTCCAGTTCGGCCAGTTTGTCGATCTGGCCGAGCAGTACCCGATCCTCCAGCCCTACGGTAGCCGGGGTACTCCCCCGTTTCTCCGACTGGTCATTCACGAATGTTTGCAGATCGTTCAGCGCGGCCAGTTGAATGTCGACCCGGCTCAGCTGCTCATCATTCTGCCGGGTGGTCTGCAAAAACGACTGCGACTGGGCACTCAAATCCGTAATGCCCTGGGTCGATTTGTAGTCTTCGACGTTGCGTTCCACGGCGGCCAATTCGCCCGCGACCATCCCCAGCCGGTCCTGTACAAAGCGGAGCGTATTGGCGGCTACCTTGTTTTTATCGGCAATGGCGGCCTGATTGTATTCGTTGATGAGGCTGTTGAGGATGATCTCTCCTTTCTGCGGTACGGCATCTTCGAGCGTCAGGTGAATCACCGCCGACGTTTTGCTGGTTGGCTCCGCTTTCAGGCTGCTCAGGTAACCGCCCACTGCCACCGATTTTGGCAGGGCCTGCACCATCAGCGGCTTTGTGGTATCGCTCACCAGGCCGCGGGTCAGCACCCGCAACTGACCATAGGGCGTCTGGATGCTCTGGTTCAGTGGATATGGCTGTCCGTTGATGCGCACTACCTGATTTTTGGCAAAACTCAGTTCCAGTGGCTTCCTGTACAGACTTTCTGTTCCCTTCTCGACCAGTAGCACCACCGGCGACTCGCCGTAAATTTCGCGCTTGCCGTATCTGGTCTGGTGGTAGTATTTACTTTCCAGGTGCAGGCTCTCCACGACCCGGCCCATCAGCGTAGCCGAGCGCAGGACTTCGAGTTCATTTTCGACTACTTTCTTGGGCGAATATGTTTCCAGTTCCTTCAGCGGATTCGACTGGCTGGTACCTTTTTTTTCATCCTGCAGCATCAGGCTGGCCTGGATTTTATAGATTGGCTGCTTGTACAGCAGGTACACATACGCACCCGCGAGGGCCAGGCCAACAAAAAGCACGTAGAGTGGCCACCGCCGGAGGTAGGGCAGTAAGTGCGTCCTTATACTAAATTAAACTGGTGATGACGTATCGACAATGTAAGGATAAGCAGCTAACTGACACACTTTTTGCGGCTGTTCAAAGTACGTCTCCAGCACCGCTTCCACACAATCCTGAGCCGCTTCTAACGTCTCAAAC
>JBBQLG010000015.1:0-63874 GCA_038327655.1 Cytophagales bacterium | reverse complement strand
ATACAGAGCAATTTGACCTGGTGTATGACCTGCCCGATGCACTGCAGTTACTCAAACATCCCGACCGACATCACTACTTGATTTTTATACTTCCCGCTGTTGAAAAATGGCTGATCGTCGGTGCCGAAGAGGTGAAAATCAGCCTCGCCGAACTTGGCCTTCCGCATGGTCTGGCTAAGCTCCGCGACATTACAAAAACGTCGAAAAGTGAAAACGACGATCCTTACTCCGATCATCTCAACCGATTGTTTAGAGAATTAAAACGGCGTCGGGCAGTTCGTATGCAGGTGCTTTCGTTGTGGATAACCTACCTGAAAGCCAATCCGTACACGGCTGACATGATGCATTTGGTGGCTGAGACGGATGCCTTATGCAACCGGTGATAAAGACAGCAGTATCCTCCGTACCCCGGCCTTCGTGGACCGGCCCGGTTTTGGTACTATTGTCAAGGCCGGGGACCGTTGGTGCGAATTCTGGTGGCAATCTGTCCCAAACCGTGTAACATTGCTTCGTCTTACAGACCAAACCCACGAAGAATGGCAGCACAGGAGCAACCCGCCGACGAAGAAGGATTCGGGCGAAAACTGTTGAGTTTTTTCATTAAAGAGCAGACGCCACCCGCTAACCAGCCCGTGACGGCTTCGGCAGCCCGCCCGGTTTCCCCATCCGTTCCGGTACAGGCGGCAACCCCGCAACCGGTGGCAGCGGGTGCCGTCGACACTAAATTTCTGGAACACTTTGCGGATGTATTAGGCAAAGCGAACCTACCGGGACCGGATTATTTCGAGTTTCGGGAGATATTGCGGAGTTTAGCCAACCTGGGTCTGAGCGAAGACAAGCAGTATCAGGCGGCCTGGGCCAGTTTTAAAGCTATGTCGGGCGGTGGGGCCGATATCGCGCTATTAACGGGAACGGCGAATCAATACCTGACGGCGCTGAACGCTGACCGGGATGGCTTTATAAAAATGGCCGATGCTGCGCTGTCCGATAAAGTGGGTGGGTTGCAAAACGAACAAACGCAGTTGCAGCGCGATAACGAAGCCTTAGCCAAACAGATTGCCGAGCTACAGCAGCGGTTGAGCACAAACGTGGAACGTCTGGCTAAAATCGGGGGTGAACTGGACGAGCAAAGCCAGAAAATCACGCAGAATAAAGCAAATTACGACACCACGTTTACCACCGTAACCGAGCAAATCAAAACCGATGTGGCCAAAATTGGCGAGCACCTTACCAGTAAATAGCTTGTGGTTCGTAGTTTGTCGTTGCTTCGCGTCGGCTAACAGAAACCACTAATCACTGACGACTAACCACTAACTTCTTAGGACATGGCAACACCTGATTTTTCACAGATTGGCGGCTCTACCAATGCCGATGACAACAAAAGTTCGTTCTGGAGTAAGCCCGAAGGCATTGTAAGCCTGCTGTTTCTGGCCGCCATCGGGGCTACCGGATTCGTTTACTTCAACCGAATCGTCGAATTCCTGATTCGCGCTACCGAAAACGTGCTGTATCTGGGCTTCCTGCTGGCGGCACTGGCCCTGCTGATTTTTCTGTTCACGAGCCGCGACGTACGTACAGCGGTTTTCTTTCTTTGGAAATCGCTGATGCGGGGTATTGCCGGGACGGTGGTTCAGCTGAACCCGATTGCCATTATGAAAATCTACATCGAGGATTTGAAAGAGAAACGGCAGAAAATGCAGGGGCAGATTGATACCCTGGCCGGGCAGTCGGTGAAACTGAACAAAAAGATCAACGAGAATAATGAGTCCATCAAGCAGAAATTCGCCGAAGCTAACAAGGCCAACAGCATCAGCGACCGGCCCGGCATGAAAGAAGCCGCATCGCTGGCCACCATCGAAGGGGCCGGTTTGCAGCAGATGAACGAAAAACTGTTGCCCCTCCAGCGGAACATTCAGATGGTGCTGGCTTTCATGGAAAAAGTAAACACATCGGCCGACTACCTGATTAAGGAAACGGAGATCAAGGTGAAACTGAAGGAAATTGAGTATAATATTGTCAAGGAAAGCTCGAATGCGCTGAAAACAGCCGTGAGCATTTTCAAGGGAAATCCCGACAAGAAGTTTTATTTCGATGAGTCGATGGAATACATTCAGGACGACATGAGCCAGAAACTCGGCGAGATGAAACGGGCCATGGACCTGTCGATGGACTTTATCAACGGCGTCGATATTCAGAATGGCATTATGACCGATAAGGGGCAGGCCATGCTCGAAGCGTACAACAAAGGCGAATTCTCCTTAGTTAAACTCGATGCACCAACCGCCGTACCCGTCAACGCCCGGACCATCAATCCGCCTAAGGACGAAAACTATCGCGGTTTGTTAGAATAATACGCGTACCATGTCAGCAGATCGCCCGGACGCCTACGTCCGTCATTAACTACCCAAACCGGATGTGGGCGTCCGGGTAAAATATTCCTATATCATCCATGCAACGACTCACTACTGCCGGTCGGCTCCTGATTACAGCCGCTATTCTGATTGCCATCTATTTTGGTTTTAAACTCATTGGGGGCGTCGACCTGCTCAAGAAGTTTTCGGCCAAAAACGACACCGAACAGTCGGCCACATCGCCGTCCATGCCGATTGCTGATAACAGCACGACCTCCTCGTCGGAAGCGTCGGCGGATAACTCAACGGCTTCTGGTGCATCCGAAGCGTCGGCCGACGGAGCCACAAAGGGTGGTCAGCCGGAGCCGTTTACATTTACGCCCCCTGCGCCGGTTAACGGCAAGCTGAAGGGCGTGGTTGAACTGGGGGCCAGCGGGTTTAACTCGTTCATCGTCACCATCGACGCAGACAAGAACTGGAAATTGGAGAAAGCGGATTTCGGCAACAGCCTCGTCATGGAGAACATGGCAACCGATCAGGATATCCGCGAAGGGCTGAAAAAATATATCGCCGGAATGCTCGATTACGGCGTGTCGGGGCGGGATATCCAGTTTGTGGTTTCGTCGGGTGCGCTTAAAGCGGAGGGAACCACGAAAATCATCCGGGTACTAAAGACCCTGAACTACGTCGTCAATACCGTTACGCCGGAGCAGGAGGGTAAACTTGGGCTGCGCGTGGTGCTGCCCAAACAGTTCGAGAACAATGGATTTGTGGTGGACATTGGCTCCGGCAACACGAAGATTTCGTGGAAAACCGGCGGGCAGGCGCAGGCACTGGAAAGCTACGGGGCCAAGTATTTCGAGAAAGGCACCGCCGATGCGACGGTATCAGCCGATGCAGCCGCCAAAGCCAAACAGATTCCGGCCGCTAACCGCAAAACGTGCTTCATCATCGGTGGTATTCCGTTCGAACTGGCCAAGCAGGTACGCAACGGGAAAGAACGCTATACGGTGCTGAAAATGCCCGCCGACTATGAGAGCAAAAACGCCAAACAGAAGGCCGGTCTGGTCATTTACAAAGCCGTTGCCGATGCCACCGGCTGTCAGCAGTTCGTTTTCGACTGGGACGCCAACTTTACCATTGGCTACCTGCTGACGCTGAAATAAACAGACCTGCGGACGTAATCAGACTGAGCAGTAGTCGATTAAGTCCACCATATTACTGATTCACCAAGGGCTGGTCGGGCGATTTTTCGTCTGTCCGGCCCTTTTGCTTTAGTTGGTAGATACTATGCCTGATGCGGCTTATACCATCGAAGTAGTACTACCGTTTGCTAAGTTACATTCAGCTCATTATGAGAAAGTTAACTAATTTGGGGTTGTTTTAGGGCGAAGCAGACCGTCGGACCTAACGTGAAAAAGAACTAAGTTGTGGGTGTTACTTCATATATAATCCAACCCCCCGCCCCTCATGGCCAATTACGAGAATGCCTACACCATGGACGACCTCAAAAAGCAGGTTAGTAACTATCAGAATTTTGCCGCAAAGGAAAGCCCGGTCCCTGCCAAAGATGTGTTTACATCGGCCGTTTTCGACAAGGCAACGCTACAGAAACTCCTCGACACGGATGGCACGCACGGTCTGCGGATCTACTTAGCCAAAAGCTCGGAAGACGAAACCCACGACGATGTGTCGTACTTAGTGGTGCCGGTTTCTAAAGAGAATGGAGTCTATACCGACTTGATCCACGACGACCACGAACACGTACAATCCGGTGCCATTGCTTTCGCCGACTGTATTGGCAAGGTCTGCAATGGTGGGGCGTTGATCGACGGTAACCCGATGGCATAGGTTTGTCACCAATCAACACTAAGCAGACGGTCTTCGGCCTGCTTAGTGTTACTAAAAACGCCCCGATGTTTCACTGGCTGACAAAATTGTCTTATGAAGATAAAGCGTATGTTCTATTACTATTGCTGGTTTCCGGTATTCTGGCTGGCAGTTATCGAAATCTAACCACTAACCTGAAGCCGTTACTCTGGTTCACCCTGTTACATCTGGTGGTAGAATTGCTGGCCGATTACCTGCACTTTGCCTTCACGCCGAGCATTGAGAACGTCTTTCTGTATCACCTGCTTACCCCGCTGGATTATACGTTGCTGGGCCTGGTCTTTTACCGGACGTTTGCCCGCCCCGACCTGAAACGGGCCGTTGGCTGGTCGGTGGCTGGTTATTGGGCAATAGCCTTCTTTTTTACGCTCTACAACGAACCGCTCGATCAGGTCAACACGCTGGCGTTTATGACCGAGAGCCTGTTCGTTACATTTTGGTGTTTCACGTTTTTCCGCAGTTTGCTCACTAAAAGCGACGGCTATATTCCCGAAAAAGACCCGACGTTCTGGATCATCGTAGCCGTGTTGTTTTACTTCATGGGTAATTTCTTTATCTATGGATCGCTGAATTTTTTTATCGAGAGTGATGTAAAACTGGCCAGCCGAATCTATTACGCGGGCTATGCCTTTTATTACCTACTTTACGGAACCATTGGGGTAACCTGTCTGCTTAATTTTCCGGTGCGTACTCATGAATGACGAGAAGACCAGCGAGATTATTATTATGCTCGTCACGGGCAGTGTTGCCCTGTTGCTGATGGCCGTATTTGGGGTTAGTTTTATTCTGTACTATCACCGTCGGCAACGCGAAAATCAGCGCGAAAAACAACTCCTTACCGAAGCCTACGAGCGCGAACTGCTCCGCGCCAAGCTCGAAATCCAGAACCACACCCTTCAGCAACTCGGCGAAGAACTACACGACCACATCGGTCAGATGCTGGCCCTGACCAAACTACAATTAAACAGCTTATCGGCCCGCCTGACCGAGCCAATGCACCAAACGGCCATCCGTGATACCTTAGACGTGATTACGCAAACCATCCGTGATGTGCGGTCCATGACTAAAACCCTCGACACGCGTACGGTTCACCAGTTTGGCCTGCAGGATAGCCTGACCCTGGCCCTCGAACGCATCGAACGGACGGGGTACTACAAGGCCAATCTGCTGGTGACCGGTGCGCCGTATACCCTCGGCTATGAAACCGAAATTATTCTCTTCCGCATGGTGCAGGAGTCACTCACCAATGCCCTTAAACACGCCAAAGCCCGTACGCTAACCGTCGCGGCCGATTACCAGTCCGATGCCTTCAGCCTTTGCATTCAGGACGATGGGCAGGGATTTGTGCCGGGCGAAGCCAATAGCAAACCGCTGAATCAGGCCGGGTCCGGTTTGGGGCACTTGCAGCAGCGTGCCCGACTGCTCGGCGGAAACTGCCGTATCGACAGTCAGCCCGGTGCCGGTACCCGCGTCGAAATCAGCCTGCCCCGCAACCGGCCGGCTGTAATGGCCTGATTCGGGCAGCCGGGATCTGTGGGGTGTGTCCGCTACAGGTTGCGATGGGTTTATGAAATAACCGTAATTTTAGCGCGTTCCCGATTCATTAACCGTGTGACCGTGCGCTACCTTCTTCTCCTGTTACTCACCAGCCTGATGGCGTTCGGGGCATCCGCCCAGTCGCGCCGACGCGCAGCCATGATGCCCCAGGCCAACGGCCCCGTGCCGGTCGTTTCGGCTCCCCAGCCGCATTTGCTCGAAAGCATCGCCTTCGGCAGTTCGCTACTGAACCGGCCGGTGCGTTACTCCATCATTCTGCCCGACGATTATTACACCTCCAACCGGCGCTATCCGGTCGTGTATCTGCTGCACGGCTTTGGCGACAACGAAACCGGCTGGATTCAGTTTGGGGAGGCCGACCGTGTGCTGGCCGAAGGAGTCAGGTCGGGTGCCTTGCCGCCCATGATTATCGTTATGCCCGATGGCGGAAAGACCTGGTACATCAACGATTATCAGAATAAAGTCCGATACGAAGACATGTTTGTGCAGGAGTTTATCCCGCACATCGACTCGACCTACCGCACCCGGCATGACCGCGAATTCCGGGCCATTGCGGGCGTGTCGATGGGTGGCCACGGTGCCCTGATGCTGGCCATGCACCACCCCGACCTGTTTGGGGCCTGCGCAGGCCTGAGTGCCGCTGTCCGTACCGAAGAAACGTTCATGGCTATTCCCGACGAACGTTATAATTCGGCCTACGCCAATGCCTTTAGTGGCCCGGTGAAGGGCGAAGAACGGCTTACGGCTACCTGGAAGCGCAGCAGTCCGCTGGTGCTGGCCCGGTCGGCTCCCGAAAATGACCTCAAACAAGTCCGCTGGATGATCGATTGTGGCGACGACGACCCCCTGACGGTTGGCAACGCCATGCTTCACATCGCCCTCCTGAACCGGAAAATTGATCACGAATTCCGCATCCACGACGGTGCGCATACGTGGCTCTACTGGCGTACCGGCCTGCCCGACGCGCTAAAATTTTTGAGCGACGGATTTCATTAATAGCCGGTAGTGAGTAGTAGTTAGCCAACAGTGACGTTCGCGCAAGTCGATTTTCAACCATAACACATACCTCTATGATCCGTAACTACCGTGATTTGCTTGTCTGGCAGAAATCTGTTGATTTAACTGTTTCTGTCTATAAGATCATCAGGGTCTTTCCTAAAGAAGAACTGTTCGGCTTGGTGTCTCAGATGCGCCGATGTGCTGTTTCGGTACCATCCAATATTGCCGAGGGCCAGGCCCGCAATACAACCGGGGAATTCAAACAATTTCTTGGCATAGCTAAAGGATCTTTAGCTGAGTTAGATGCCCAACTCGAAATAGCCCGGCGATTATCCTATTTAGATCAAGCCGACCATGAAGCGTATACCGCTGATTGTACGGAAGTGGCCAAAATGCTCAATGGTTTGCTTGGATCATTAGCCACTAACCCCTAACCCCTGCCGACTAACTACTACAATGCTGCTCGCTGTCAACATCGGTAATTCCGACACCGTTTTTGGTCTTCACGACGGGAATGCCTGGACATACATCTGGCGGACACCCACCCGGACAGACCAGTCCATTGCCCATTACGAACAAAAATTGCGGTTATGGCTCCTCGAAGCCGGTCTGTCGATCAATGCGCTGCATACGGCCGTGATGAGCAGTGTCGTCCCGGCCCTGACCCCTATCGTGCGGGAAATGCTGACGCACTGGTTTGGTACAGAACCGGTCGTGGTAGGGCCGGGCGTGTATCCGCTGTTACCCCTGGAAATTTTGCGCCCCTACGAAATTGGGGCTGATCTGGTAGCCAATGCCCTGGCCGCTTACACGCGTTATCGGCGTAACTGTACCGTAGTCGATTTCGGAACGGCCCTGACCATGACGACCGTCTCGGCCGACGGTAAAATTCTCGGCGTATCCATCGCACCGGGGCTAAAGACCGCCATCCGCTCCCTTTTTGCCAACACGGCGCAGTTGCCCGAAGTCCCCATTGAGTTACCCACATCGGCACTCGGCACCAGCACGACGCACGCGATTCAGGCCGGGGTGGTGCTGGGCTACGAAGGCATGGTGCGTTTTCTGCTAAGCCGCATCCGGCAGGAACTCCACAACGATTGCATGGCCGTGGCTACGGGCGGCCTGGTGGGGGCGATTCCCACGCTGTACGACGAGTTCGTCGACGTAAGCCCTGCCCTGACTTTAGACGGTATCCGGCTGGTGAGCGAAGCCGTCCGCGCGTCGGTCCGCTGATGAGTTACATTCGGGAAGAGTACCGGAAAGAGAAATCAATTACAACTGGAAAGCCGAAGCCGTGTGGGTACGATTGCCCGACAGCATTATAACGGCCTACTCGACCCACCACGTGAGCCAGCCTATGTACTACGATAACGGCCACGATGCCTTGCGCACATTTGGTGGTTCGGTCTGAACGCCACAACGGGCCGAAGCGAACCAGCGCCCATCTGGTTTATTGACCGGGAAAGCCGTGCTTTTTTCTAATTTTGTGGTGGTTCCGGCCCTGAAATCCCCATCCCGGCCGGACCGGATGACACATAACCGCACGGGCGACCCCGTTACCAACCGAAATGCTTTTGAGTGAACAGGAAATAAACCGCCGTCAGAAACGCGACGAACTGCTGCGCATGGGCATCGACCCTTATCCCGCCCCAACCGTTGCCGTAACCCATACTATTGCGGATATCCGTAGCACCTTTGCCGACAAAACCAGTGCCGAAACACCCGGCGGCTACGAATCACACCTCGACTTTTCGACCGATGCCGAGTGGGGACAGGTACAATTGGCCGGGCGGCTGATGGGCTTCCGCATCATGGGCAGTGCCTCGTTTGCCGAAATGCAGGATGCTACCGGTCGGCTGCAACTCTATTTCCGGCGCGACGATCTCTGCCCCGGCGAGGATAAAACGTTGTACAATACGGTCTTTAAAAAACTGCTCGACATTGGCGACATCGTCAGTGTGCGCGGCTACGTGTTCACAACCCTGACCGGCGAATTGTCTGTATATGTTCGGGACTTTACCATCCTGAACAAGTCACTGCGACCGCTGCCGGTGGTGAAAGAAGGCGTAAATGAGCAGGGTGAAAAAGAAATCTACGATGCCTTCACGGACCCCGAACAGCGATACCGGCAGCGTTACGTCGACCTGATTGTGAACCCGCAGGTGCGCGATGTATTTGTGAAACGGAGCAAATTAGTCAACTCGATCCGCCAGTTTCTGAGCAACAAAGGCTATCTGGAGGTCGAAACGCCTATTTTACAGCCTATTCACGGCGGGGCCACGGCGCGGCCGTTCCGAACGCACCACAACACGCTCGACATGGCCCTGTACCTGCGCATCGCCAACGAGTTATACCTGAAACGCCTGATCGTGGGCGGCTACGATGGCGTGTTCGAGTTTGCCAAGGACTTCCGTAATGAAGGCATGGACCGGACGCACAACCCGGAATTCACGCAGGTTGAATTCTACGTCGCCTACAAAGACTACATCTGGATGATGGATACCATCGAAGAAATGGTCGAAAAGGTAGCCATCGACGTAGCCGGGACCACAAAAGTGACGGTGGGGGATAACGTGATCGACTTTAAACGCCCCTGGAAACGGCTGACCATGTTCGAGGCCATTCAGGAATACACCGGCGTGGATGTATCGGCGATGGAAGAAGATGACCTCCGGCGCGTGGCCGAAAGCCGGGGTATCCGGGTAGATGGCACCATGGGCAAGTCGAAACTCATCGACGAGTTATTCGGCGACGCCTGCGAACCCAACCTGATTCAGCCGACGTTCATCACCGATTACCCGGTCGAAATGTCGCCGTTGACCAAAAAACACCGCAGCAAACCCGGTCTGGTCGAACGGTTCGAGGCCATTTGCAACGGTAAGGAAATTGCCAATGCCTACTCCGAATTGAATGACCCACTCGATCAGCGCGAACGGTTTGAAGACCAGCTCCGGCTGGCCGAACGGGGCGATGAAGAAGCGATGGTGCTGGACGAAGACTTTTTGCGTGCCCTCGAATACGGTATGCCGCCCACCGCCGGGGTGGGGCTGGGTATCGACCGGCTGGCCATGATTATGACCAATCAGCCCTCTATTCAGGATGTGTTGTTCTTCCCGCAGATGCGCCCCGAAAAGAAAGCCGAAGCCTCCACCGAAGCCGATTTTGTGGCGGCTGGCGTGCCGGCCGAGTGGCTGCCTGCCCTGCAAAAAATGAACATCCTGACGCTGGAGCAACTCCGGGCCATGAGTCCCAACAAGCTGTTCAATGATCTGGGCGGGATGCGCAAGAAACTTAAGATTGACGCCAAAATGCCGACTCTTGCCGAGGTACACACCTGGACGGGTCACCACTGAACTGAAAAACCCGAACCGGTTAGCGGTTCGGGTTTTTTATAACTCACGTCCGGCCGTTTACTCGGCTTTCCGGACTTTGATAGCGTTCAGGCCTTTTTTGCCCTCAACAACGTCAAACTCTACCCGATCCTTCTCGCGGATGGTGGCTCCGTTCAGGCCGGTGATGTGTACGAAGATCTCATTATTCGTTGCGTCGTCCACGATAAAACCGAATCCCTTGCTTTCATTGAAAAACTTTACTGTACCTGTTTGCATAAGCAATTAAAGAATTAGAAATAGAACATCTGAGGGGTTTTCATTGATAAACGAATTCGCGGGACAGGCAACCCGCTCCGGACGCGGAAGTACCAAATTAACCTAAGCGAACGATAGCAATCAATAGCAGCGCAACCGGGTCAGAATTGCAGCCCTCTTTGGGTCACAAAGTAAGTAAATTTGCGTCAACCACAATAAGTTAGCTGAGTCAGTGCCCTTATTTTTATCAAAAAAAATTGCAATTTAGCGGATGGTTCAAACACCGGTTGCCCCTGAGTCGTTACGTTTGTGGCAGTGGGTAAGTAAATTCAATAGATAGTTATGTATCGCATTCGGTATTTTCTGGAAAAACAGGCATTCGGGGTCTGTACCCGGTTGGGTGAGAAAATGAACATATCGGCCAGCAGCATCCGGCTGTATTTTATTTATACGTCGTGCCTGACGCTCGGTTCGCCCGTTGTGCTGTACCTGATTATGGCATTCTGGCTGGAAATAAAAAAACACGTACGGCGCAATGCCCACCCTACCGTCTGGGAGCTATAGAGTGCATTTCCTTTATCAGCCCCCGACTTTAGTCGTGGTGCTCACAATCCCCGATGCTCCGTCGGGGTTTTTTGTTGGCTGCCAGGCAAGTTGGCCAAAGGTTTTTTTACCCTTCCCAAAATACGCCCACACCACGCTGCCGGGATAAATCGGCAGCACTACCCCCGGCTTATCTTCGGTCAGTAACGCCTGGCGTACCGGTCTTAACCGGCTCACCTGCCCATAAAATGCGAAATGTGCCCGCAACACCGCCCCAATTTCGGCCAACTGACCGGCTGTCAGGAACCGTACCGACGATAATCCATCCACGACTAAGCGCAGCAACAGCGTAGACCAGAGCCGCCCAACCGGTAGATTCTTGTACAGCATCAGCAGGCTGTTGCGGTAATTCAGGTAGGTTTTATGGGGATCGGATTTGGGCAGTGTGCCCCCGCCTACGTGATACACCACCGACTCCGCGCAGGCCCATACCGTGTAACCCACCCGCTGTACGCGCCAGCACCAGTCGATTTCTTCCTGATGAGCAAAAAAAGAGGCATCAAACCCACCTGTTTGCCAAAACGCCGACGCCCGGACGAACAAACACGCGCCTGTTGCCCAGAAAACCGGCCGGTTGTCGTTGTACTGCCCCTGATCGGTTTCCAGCGTATCGAACAGCCGCCCCCGGCAAAAGGCGAAGCCCAGCCGGTCGAGGTAACCACCGGCGGCCCCGGCATACTCAAACTCATTGGGCCGGTCGCAGGATAAGAGCTTGGGCTGGCAGGCGGCCATGTCGCGGTCTGATTCGAGCAAGGCCAGGACGGGTGGAATCCAGTCGGGGGTAACGGCTACGTCGGAGTTGAGGAGCACGTAAAATTGGGCCTGAATCTGCGCCAGTGCCGCATTGTAGCCCCCGGCATACCCTGCATTGACGGGTAACTGAAGTACCCGTACCGTCGGAAAATGTTCCCGAAGCAACGCAACCGACCCATCGGTCGAGCCGTTATCGGCTACATAAATGGGGTAGTCTGCAGGCGTATGCGCCAGGACCGACGGGATGAACCGTTCGAGAAACGACTTTCCATTAAAATTCAGGATAACGACCGCCAGTTTGTCCATCAACATTACATCAGGCCACCCAGGTCGAGGCCGGGAATGTTTGGTAACAGGCCCTCCGTCGATTTTTTGAGGTGTTCGCGGATTTTGGGTTCTACGTTTTCGAGGGCCTTATTCACGGCCGCTACAATCAGGTCCTGCAGCATTTCGCGGTCGTCGGCCGATTTCATCAGGTCCGGGTCGACAGTGAGTCGGAGTACCTGCTTGGCACCGCTGACCTGCACCTTAACCAGGCCCGCGCCCGATTCGCCTTCGGCCGTGATGGTGCTCAAACTGTCCTGCGCTTCTTTCATGCGCGACTGAAATTCTTTCACCTTACCGAACATGTCCATCATGTTCCCCATGTTTCCCATCATAGTAGTTTGTGGTTAGTAGTTTTCCGGACGACAGCTACAACTGGAAGCATCCACCCGGTACTAACCACCAATCCCTAACTGTTTGTTTCAGCGGATGAGCAGGATTGGGCCGGATTTGGCGGTGCGCTTGCCGGTTTGATCCGCAATTTCGACACGATACGTGTAGTCGCCGGCGGGCGCAGGCTGACCTCCGGCCTGACCGTCCCAGGCATTGGCCGGGTCGGTAGCGTGAAAAATAGCTTCGCCCCAGCGGTTGTAGATCGTCAGGCTGAACTGATCCACGAAAATCCCTACCACACCAAAAGTGTCATTTGCCCCGTCGCCGTTGGGCGTAAAAGCGTTGGGGATGAAGAGTTTCGGCTCCTGCCGGACTTCGTAGTAGTTGGAGTAACTCGGCGTACCGTTGGCATCGTAGGCCACAATCCGGTACTGGTAAATCTGTAGCTTGGGATCGGTCAGGTCCGGGTCGAAATGGGTGTTGCTGCCCAGGTCGAGGAACGTGGTCGTGTTGTTGTCGGTGTCGAGGGTTTCGAGAATATAGCTGGCCACGCTGCCCGGTACGAACGGTGTATCGGCCGTCCAGTCGATACCAGTGGGGGTTTTTGAGTTCAGCAAAATCGTGCAGACCGGCGGAGTAGGGGACGACGACAGGCCGCAGGTTGTCTGGTAGGTCACCTGATAGCAGTACGATTGCTGTTTCACATTGGCCGTATTGTCGAGGTAGACCAGGCTGTTGGTCAGGGTGCCGATGGGTTGAAACGGACTGCCGCTGCCATCGGCCCGACTGATGATGGCGGTGTATTGACCCGGCGCACTGGCAGTTGGGAGGGTACCCTGCAGCCGGACCACACCGTTTTCGATGGAGACAAATGTGTTTTGCAGCGCGGGAGCCGGGTCGGTATTGATGCCCGTTACACAAATTGGGGCCGATGTGACGGTGGTTTCGGTTTGTCCCCGCAGCGTGGCTTCCAGATAATAGCAGTAGGGTGCCCCACAGTCGATCTGGCCATTATCGACGCTGGTGGTGGTGTTTTTGTTGTTGATCGTGCCGGACGGCGTACCATTGCGGTAAATCCGGTAGCGAAAAAACGGGGTCGTACCGGCGTAAGCCTGCCAGGATAAATTGTTCTGTTTCGACGCTGCGGTTGCCATCAACACCAGACTGCACACCTCGTCGGACTCCGCGCTGACTCCACACGCGTTTTTGGTCGTTACCTTAAAACACTGTACTTGTTTAGTGTCAGTCTTAACGGTAAAATACCCGCCGGTGCCGGTTTGTCCAGTTGATTTATAGGTCCCGCTGGCGGGGTCTTTCTGCTGTAAGTCAACAGGATCGGTACCGGTAGCCTGGTAGTTTATGGAGATCGTGCCATCGTCGTTGGTTTTTAACGATACAACGGCAGGTTGGGCCGGGGGTGGATTGCCCGTCGCCTGAAGATTAACCGGCCGGACCACAGGTGGACTCTTACAGGGGGCATTGTTGTAGTAACCGTATAGGACAGCAGAAAACAAAAGAAACCCGCCACCTCCACTGGCGTACGTGTGGCTAACGCGATTATTCTGGCTTGCGATACTGGAAAGCGGTTGTTTATCAAGAGGGGTACCGTCACCCCAGTCGATAGCAATGCCATCGTAAGGCAGAGTAGATGTGTTTTGGATGGGTATGACAGCCGTACGACCGGAGCAGTTGGTACTTGTGCCAACCAACAGGTCCGGTACGTCAACAACCTGAACCACCTGACAGGCTACCACCGGAACGTTACCCGGCCCGGTTCCGATCTGAATAATGGTATACGAACCGGGCTTGCTGTAAGGACTGCTAACGGTCTGGGGGGTGTACCCCGGATCGGTAAGCCCTTTGCCCGAATAGGAGTAATTATAATTGACGTTGACCAAGCCCGGTAGTGAACCGGTAATTGTAGCGGGAGAACCGGCGCAGATTTGATTGCTACTGAGCGTAAATCCTCCTGGCTTGGTTGTCAGAGGGTTTACGCAATAGTTGTTATTTGGGTCTGCCGTCTGTGCCAAACCGGGCGTCACGAACCAGAAAAGCAACAAAAAACCAATGACGGTGGCGGCTGTCCGTGCTGTATTTGCCCTACGATCCGACGGCCACTTCCTTACTATTTGCACAGGGTAAACAGGTTTTAACAAATCAGCGTAGTGGTTGTGAGTTGCCCTAAGAACGCCTGCACCGCCATTTTAGCGTTTAACGAAACGTATCTTTGTGCCGGGTCGTTAGAGAGAAGTTAGGCCAACAGCGCCCCGTATTAGTAAAAAATCCGCAGCAACAACCGACAAACTAATCAAAATTACCCCACTGGCTTTCATCACGCAAATTCATGAGCAATTATAATACCAATGAACCCATTCGGCTGGATTTAATCGAAGAGGCCCTTGCCGATATCCGGGCCGGAAAAATCATCATTGTTGTGGATGACGAAGACCGTGAGAACGAAGGTGATTTTATTTGTGCCGCCGAAAAAGTCACGCCCGAAATGGTCAACTTCATGACCAGAGAAGGCCGCGGGCTGATGTGCGCCCCCCTGACCGAAGACCGCTGTACCGAACTCGGACTGGAAATGATGGTGGGCACCAACACATCCATGCACACCACGCCCTTTACGGTATCGGTCGATTTGCTGGGCCACGGTTGCACTACGGGCATTTCGGCTTCGGACCGGGCCAAAACCATTCAGGCCCTGGTAGCCCCCGAAACCACGCCCGACGATCTGGGTCGGCCGGGGCATATCTTTCCGCTGCGGGCCGTGCCGGGGGGCGTTATCCGGCGGGCGGGCCATACCGAAGCCACCGTCGATTTTGCCCGCTTAGCCGGGTTGCAACCGGCCGGGGTGCTCATCGAGATACTGAACGAAGACGGCACCATGGCCCGGTTGCCCCAACTGCGGGTGATTGCCGATAAATTCGACCTGAAATTGGTCAGCATTCAGGACCTGATCGCCTATCGGTTGCGCACGGAAAGCCTGATAAAGCGCGAAATTGGCGTGGACATGCCCACCGCAGCGGGTCATTTCGACCTGTATGCCTACAAACAAAGCAACACCGGCGAAACGCACCTCGCTTTAGTGAAAGGTACCTGGGAGCCGAACGAACCGGTGATGGTGCGGGTCCATTCGTCGTGCATGACGGGCGATATTTTCGGGTCCTGCCGCTGCGACTGCGGTCCGCAACTGCAACAGGCCATGCGGTTGATCGAGGCCGAAGGGCGGGGCGTGATTGTGTACATGAATCAGGAAGGACGGGGCATCGGGCTGCTCAACAAACTGAAAGCCTACAAACTACAGGAGATGGGCCGCGATACGGTTGAGGCCAACCTCGAACTGGGCTTTAAGATGGATGAGCGTGATTATGGCGTAGGTGCCCAGATCCTGCGCGATCTGGACGTACGGAAGATCCGTCTGATCTCCAACAACCCCAAAAAACGCGCCGGATTAATGGGTTATGGCCTGGAGATTGTCGATACCATTCCCATCGAAATTAAGCCGAACCCTTACAATGAGAAGTACCTGACTACCAAGCGGGACAAGATGGGCCATACCATTCTGAACCACGAACAACCGGAGTAATTGTGTGCGACTGGTGTATTTATAAGGGGTGCCGGGTTCTCAAACCCGGCACCCCTTATAAATACATCAGTCGCACTTTTTTGCCCGACAATTGCTCCAGTAACGGGCGCAGTAGCTGATCGGCGTTTCGGCGGGTCTGATCCAGAATGCCACCCCGCAACGCCGACTGTTTAATTTGTTGCTCGGCCCGGCGGTAGGCGTCGCTCACCAACTGCGATTCGTCCAGGAAAGCGTACCGCGTATCGTACACCCGTGACCGTTCGTGGTTGATTTTCCAGCCACAGAGTTCGGGTCGGGGTAACTGCACCAGTAAACTATCGCCGTTGGGCCGGATGTCGCCGGGTTTCACGCGACTCAGGTCGATGCAACCTACGGCTTCCCCTTCTACAATCAGTACCGCGCTGGCATTGGGAATAATCATCCGGGCCAGTTCATGTTCAACCACATCCTTGAATGTGTAACGAACGAGTTCGAGTTTGCCAAGGGCCGTAATTTTGGTTAGAATGATGCTCCGGGCGGGTGTTTCGGACCGGGTAAATCGCGTAAACCAGCCAGTGCCCCGAATCTGCTCCCAAACGGCAATCAGCCCGGCGAGAAGCAGCACAATAACCAGCAGACGAAGGAGGGAGTTGACAGGGCGCATGGCACAAAGAAACAAAAAAGCCTGTACTGTCGGTGCGCATGTTTACGCCCGCCTGACGCAGGAATCGTCAGACGAGTGTTGAACGTGTCGGGTTATTTACGTTGATTCGCAGCCGACTTTAGGTTCAGAATTGCATAGCGCTGCTGCTGGCACGCATCGGTAGCACAGAACCTCGTTTCATAAATAGGTTGATCTGGCATCAAATTGGTTCAGATTAAACAAATTTGACCTGCTGGTTAGAGACCATCATAAAGCCAATAGCGGTTAACAGGAAGAAGAGTAGTTGCCTTATTTACAATGGTTGCCATTCCGCACTTGTTTTATCATGTATTATAATCTCCCGAAAGTGCTGCCAGGTTCTGGATGGCTTTCATTTAATGACTAAACAAACGCCTGTGAAATCGCTGAAATCTGTCGATCCAAAGCAGCCGCTTTCCTTCTGGAAGCGGTATGCCCGCCCGCTGACGTGGAGTGGAGTGGTCCTTTTTGCTCTGTTCTGGGGATGGATAATGTGGAAAGTAGTGCGTTATTTCTTTTAAACTAACCGGCTGTGAAGATGCATTGCTCCAGGAAGGTAGCCTGTAAAGAGCACCTTTTAGATCGTTTCTCGCAGGCATCCCGGTACTGACGTTGGAAAGCCCCATCCGCGCCGGTTTAAGAAATTGTCCAAAGTGGATTGGCCGTTTACTGTCGGGTATGCCCGGATAAAGCTTAAAACGACTCTACCCGTCAACCATGGACGGCTAAAGTACGGGTGCGGAAGGTAGATGGCAGCACAATAGCCGGTTGAGATTACGTACGCAGTGGTAGACAAGGCTGCGGCTGGCAGCCGCATCAGTATAAACGATAGGGGCAATTCTTTAAAAACCGGACTTTAACTCCTAATTGACGTGATGACTCTCAATCGCCGAATTTTCCTCCAGCAACTGGGCTTCGGTGCCGCCGGCCTGACCATTGCTGCTACCACGCCCGGTTGGGCTGTGCCCGGCCTGAATGGGCCAACCCGCTCGTTCAAACTGCCGCGCAGCCTGCCTGAAGCGCAGGGCGTCGCGTCGGGTGGACTGCTGAATTTCGTCAATGCCGTCGAAGCGGCTAAACTGAATCTGCACAGCCTGATGGTGGTTCGGCATGGGCAAGTGGTAGCCGAAGGATGGTGGGCACCCTATGCCCCTCAGTTGAAACACACCCTGTACTCGCTCAGCAAAAGCTTTGTGTCAACGGCTATTGGGCTGGCTGTTGCGGAGGGGCGACTGACGGTGGACGATAAAGTGGTGTCGTTCTTTAAAAACACGCCGACAATCCCCAGCGCCAATTTGTTGGCCATGCGGGTGCGGGATCTGCTGACGATGACAACCGGTCACGACAAAGATACGGCCCCGGCCATGCGGACGCCAGGTACCGCAAGCTGGGTTAACGCTTTCTTATCGCAGCCCGTTGACCATCAGCCGGGAACGCATTTTGTGTACAACAGTGGAGCCACTTATATGCTGTCGGCGATTGTGCAGAAACTCACCGGTCAACCCGTGCTGGCGTACCTGAAACCGCGCCTGTTCGATCCGTTGGGCATTGAGGGTGCCGACTGGGAAGTGGACCCGAACGGCATCGATACGGGTGGCTGGGGGCTGCGGGTACGGACGGAAGACATCGCCAAATTCGGGCAGTTGTACCTGCAAAAAGGGATCTGGAACGGCAAACGACTGCTTCCCGAAGCGTGGATTGCCGACGCCACCCGTGCGCAGGTGCAGTCGGCCGGGGGGAAACGTGCCGCCGACGAGAATGACTGGCTACAGGGCTACGGCTACCAGTTCTGGCGGTGCCGTCACAATGCTTACCGGGGCGATGGCGCACTGGGCCAATATTGCATCGTTCTGCCGGATGAAGATGCTGTAATCGCCATTACCTCGGAAACGTCGGATATGCAGGCCATTTTGGATGAAGTCTGGACTAACATCCTGCCCGCCCTGAAGGAAACTGGCCGGGCAACCAGCCAGATGCCTGCCGACGCACTGGAACGCAAATTAAAAACACTCGCGCTGATTCCGCCGATGCTGGAATCGACATCGCCCACCGTGACTAAAATCAGCGGGCGGACCTATACGCTGGACAGCAACACGCTGAACGCGAAAGCCGTCTCGCTGACATTTGGCAAGGATGGGTGTCTGGTTAAACTCCGCGACGACCGGGGCGACCATCAGCTAACGTGTGGCATAAACCGCTGGGTAGAAAGCGAAACGACGTTTTCGGTTCTGCCCCTGAAATTAGTCGATACCCCGGTACCCGGCGAAACCCGGACGCGCGTGGCGGGCAGCGGTACCTGGCGCGACGCAAATACCTTTGTGATGACCTGGCGCTTTATCGAAACGGCCCACTCCGATACCATCACCTGCCGTTTTGGCGACGACAGCGTGGCCGTTTCCTTCGAGAGTAGTTTGTCTGTCATTAACAAGACCAAAGACAAGCGACCTGGTTTGCAGGGCCATTTGCAACAGGGCGTCGGCATGACCAAGGGCGCATCCCGTTCCTGATTCTTCTACTTGCGTATGAACTACCTTTTTTACCTGTTGCTGCACTGGTATGGCCTGTCAATAACGGGTCAGTCCCAGAACACCGGTCAGGTGGTTGCGGTCGGTCACCTGCCGGTTGTCGTCGCCGATGCGCGGGGGGTAATACATCTGGCGTATGGTCAGGACTCTACTATTTACTATGCTACGGCTACCGGTGCTACGGCCCGGTTCGACGCGCCCGTAGCCGTAGCCGTCCTCCCCAACTTAGTCGCCGGTGCCAAACGCGGGCCACAGGTAGCCGTCACGAACCAAAACGTGGTGATTACGGCCGTAAACCGGATGGGCGACATTTTTGCCTGGTCTCTCGACCGGCATACCGGTCGCTGGTCGTCGGCGGTGCGCATTAACGATGTACCCGCCATTGCCAAAGAAGGGTTTCAGGCTGTTACAGGCGCATCGGACGGCACGTTCCACGCCGTTTGGCTGGACCTGCGGGGCGATAAACAGAACAAGATTGTGGGCACTACCTCCCACGACGGCGGACGTACCTGGTCGCCGAATCAAGTGATTTACCGCTCACCGGACGGGTCGGTCTGTGAGTGCTGCCGGGTATCGATCACGGCGCGGGGCAAGGATGTGTACGTGCAGTTCCGAAACTGGCTCGGCGGCTCCCGCGACCTGTACCTCACTCACTCGGCGGATGGCGGCCGGACGTATGCTCCGGCCCAAAAAACTGGTACCGGCACCTGGAAACTAAACGCCTGCCCAATGGACGGTGGCGCGGTGGTGCTTACGCCGTCGGGTCAACCCCTGACCGTCTGGCGACGCGATACTGTGTTGTACACCTGTGTACCCGGCCAGCCCGAACAGGCCATTGCTACCGGCCGTAACATCACCGCAGCCACCGGTAACGCCGGAACGGTACTGGCATGGGACCAAGGCGGTACCGTTTGGGTAAAATCCGGCAATGGTCTTCCAGCGGCTCTCGGTACCGGCCAAATGCCCGGCGTTGCCATCACCGGCCAAACCGCCCTGTGCGTGTGGGAAGAAAAAGGACAGGTGATGATGGGACGTGTGAAGCTAACGGGCTGGTAGTGATTGAGCCATAGCTTACTGTTCGTATTGTGGGTTTTTACAGGTGCTGAACATCAACGGCTACTGTTGACTGCACATGAATCAGCGTCTGAATGCCATCGGGGCGCACGGCAATTCGCTGGGGAACGAGTAGGAATGCCTTGATACCAAGATTCACCTTTTTGCCGGCTTCACTCTTCTCAAAAGCCTTATCAATCGTCTGCGGCAGTTGACTGATCGCATCGCCCAGCGGTACGGTCAACACTTTTTCCAGTACATCACTCAAGCCCCGTTTCAGCATACCACGGGTAATCTGGGACAAGGCACTTTGCGTTTGCGCGTCAAAATCCAGGTTAGCGACGCGAAGGGTGTTGGTTGTCGTGTCGAAGACAGGGCGCCCCCGTAGGTAGATCGTTCCATCGACTAAACCCCTCACATCCGCCTTAACGATAATGGCGCGCTGCCCCCCATAGACGGATGCCCGAACAATGGTCAGTTTCCCGAAAAACAAGCTGACCGGCTTGTTGTGGATCAGTTGAGCGGCTACCCGGTTGATCTCGGCGTAGGGAACAAAACTCGTCACCCGTAAATCCGCGCGTTGCGGGAGTGAGTCTCGTTTCTGTAAGGGAGGCAGGGCTTTGGGCGGATAAACCGGCTTTTGCGGGCTTATCTCCGTTTGCGCCTGTAGGGTAATCAGCAACGGAATCGTTAGTTTCTGCGCATCACCACTAATCGGACTGGCCGCCACGCTGATAGGCTTGGGTAACAGCCACAGGCCATATTGTTTAGTCAGGCTCAGCGGTTTCTGAATGTTCTGCCAGATCGGGCTAACCAGTTTATCAAGACGTAAATTCCGGTAAACAGCGGAGTCGAGCGCATTTTCGATGGTTACCTGGTATTTCGCTATGACGCGCTCACCGAAGCTGGCGAGCGAAATCGTTTTGCCCAGCAACTTGATCTCCGGTTTAATTTCCCAGGAGTAGTCGATGAACGTAATATGGCTCGCCAATCGCCAGGCTGGCGTAATGGTGAGCGGACTACTGAAATTGACGCGTATGGCACAGAATGGCTTCTGACCTGCCGTGTTGGCGTTGGCACCGAAAAGTTTCGTGAGCTGAAGCTGTAAAGGGGCCGAGAAGCGGATTTGCTGCTTAACGTACTGAATATGAACAGGCCCCGAGCGAATTATACGAAAGGGCAGCAGCGATTTTTTGCCGCCCTTTTTCGAGCTTTCTCCAACCAGTACCGGATCAAGCTCCTGATTGATTTTAGCCTGCAATTCCTTCAGGGGTAGTATAAGCGACCCGGCCATGTACGACAGTGATGTGGGGATCGGCGCATCGAATCCTTCAGTTTTAGGTGCCTGGGGACTTACGTTCTGGCACTCCGTCAATAAGAGCAGGGCTATTCCGGCGAGGAGCAGCGCGTGTAGTGAAGGTGGTTTCATTGGGAATATAAGTCGGCCGTGCGCCGAAAGGTTAGCCCGGTTGCTGGTAGAGGTACATGGCATCTCAACACGTTGCTTTTAGTACTTCATCAGCAGGTTCAGGAGTTTGCGGTCCAGCTTGTGGCCGTGCCAGTCTTCGTAGGCAACGTCGTCACGTTTGGAGTCCAGAATGCCGAAGTCGCCGATGAACTCCCAGAGCGCAAAGCCAATCTGATGCGACGACAGAATGTCGATTACATCGCCGAACCACGCCAGAAAAACGTCGTGTGGCGTTTTATTCCAGCAGCCGCATTCCCCGCAGTGTACCCCCACGCCCTCATTCACCAGGTCGACCCAGGGTTGGTAGAAGGTCTCCAGCATAGCCCGGCTCAGGTATTTGTCGCCGACCTGTCCCGGCCACTTCGGGGTTGGCAGGTGCTCGGGGTCTTTGTTGGCCCAGGGTGCTTTGTAATGCGAAATGATGCCTGGATTATACCCCCGGCAACTCTGACCAACATTCAGGTCCGTAATCTCAGGAATCACGGAACTGCCCCCGCTGTTACCATCGGCAATAATCAGGTGGTTAGGGTTTTCCTTCCGGATGGCAGCCGAAGCCGCTTCGACCAGTTTTCGGTACAGGGCACCCGGCACAGCGCTTTGTTTGGAGAGCTGATCGTTCATGTCTTCGCGCAGGGTGGGTTCGTTGAGCAGATCGAAACTGATCCGGGCCGACGATACATTTTTGTACCGTTTTGCCCACATATTCCAGTGAAAACAGAACGCATCGAGGGCTGCCGGATCGGTCCAGAGGTTATACGGCTCGTGGAAACCGGCGTTGATGCAGTATCCCGGTGCCCGGTGGAGGTTGAGGCTGACGTGCAGATTATGCTTATGGGCCACATTGACCAACTGATCGATGCGCTCGACGGCCCGTTGGTCAATGTGGTATACTTCCTCGGGCGTGATATTGCGGCTCCGGTCGAAGTTCAGGTAAAACGGATAAGCAATCGGGAGCCGGACAAAGTCGAACCCCCAGTCCTGCATCCAGGCCAGTTGGTCTTCGGTGGTAGCCCGGCGGCCCCGCGTTGGATCGGGCGAAAAGAAATTGAGCAGGTTGAAGCCCTTCCACTTTGGCAGCTTGTTTTTCGCTATCGGCAGTTGAGCATTGGCGAAAGCGGCTGGCGTAGCCGTGCTCAGGGCGGCCGTCAGCAGGCCGGTGGTCTGAATAAATGTTCTGCGTTTCATGATAGGAGCTATAAGCAATTGGTACAGGTAAAAGCATCTTCTCTGCTCTTTTACCACCGCGCGGGCCGCTTAACGCGAAAACTTAGGGAAAACACCAGAGGAGGCTCGGCCAGAAATGGGCGCAGGTGTTGTTACAGGGGTAACTCGTTTAGTATTTCTTCACACGGATAACTTCACCAGTTCATAACTCGTGCTCCGTCCACCCGCAGACTCTTTCACCAAAATGCCTTGCTCTACTAACTGCTGAATATCCCGCAGAGCCGTATCCTGTGAGCATTTGGCGATTTTGGCCCATTTAGAGGTGGTGAGTTTGCCGGTAAAGCCGTCCAGCAGTTTGTTGAGCAGCAACCGTTGCCGCTCGTTCAGGGACACATTCGCCAGCCAGGTCCAATAGCGGGCTTTACGAAGTACACCAGCCAGTACGTCTTCGGTAGCTGATACTGCCCGGTCTAAGCAGCCCAGAAACCAGGCTAACCAGTCCGTAATGTTCAACTCACTGCGCTGGGTACGTTCCAATGCGTCGTAATAAGCGTTACGTTCGTTGCGGATTTGGGCCGACATGCTGTAGAATCGTTGGGCACTACCGTCGGCCCGTGCCAGTTGCATGTCCGCAATCGTTCGGGCAATACGGCCGTTGCCATCATCGAACGGGTGAATGGTAACGAACCAGAGATGGGCAACAGCCGCTTTCACAACCGGGTCAAGTGCTCCATTTCCGTTAAACCAGTCGAGAAATAGATGCATCTCCGCGTCGAGATGGACTGCGTCCGGTGCCTGAAAATGGACTCGTTCGCGTCCCATCGGGCCGGACACGACCTGCATTGGTCCTGCATCTCCCGTACGCCAGTCAGCTACCGTTATGGGGTGCATCCCGCTGCGCCCCGTCGGAAACAGAGCACCATGCCAGTTAAACAGGCGCTCTTTGGTCAGGGGAGCCGTAAAGTGCTGTGTGGCGTCGAAGAGCACGTCAACAACCCCTTCTACGTCACGATCAACCGGCACTAAGTTAAATGTGTCGATACCCAGCCGTCGGGCAATGGACGAACGAACCTGTTCAGGGGCCAAAATTTCTCCTTCAATCTCGTTGGACTTGATGACGTCGAGGGTCATTGTTTGTAGTATGGCCTCTGCCTGTATCGGAAAACCGAGCGCACTCATATAGCCGATCAGTTTCCCCTGTTTATGGCGCACACTTGCCAACGGGTTAATTAGCCGCTCCTGATCCCACGTAAACTCAGGCCATCCCGGTCGTTGATAGATATACATTTGTGTTCACCGCACAATCTGCGGTGAATATACAGGCTAATCACCGCATCGCAAGTCAAGCAAGGGCTGCACAACAAAAAAGCCGCGCCCGAAATCATCCGGCGCGGCTTTTCTCACAGTGAACTATTTAAACGCCAAACCTACCGCATGGAGTAGTTAGGAGCTTCTTTCTGAATCTGAATGTCGTGGGGGTGGCTTTCGCGGACGCCCGCCGAGGTGATCTTGACAAACTTGGCCTGTTGCAGCGTCGGAATGTCGGACGCCCCGCAGTAGCCCATACCCGCTTTCAGGCCACCGACCAACTGATACGTGATCTCACCGACGCGGCCTTTGATGGGCACCCGGCCCACAATACCTTCCGGGACCAGTTTCTTGATGTCGTCTTCGGCATCCTGGAAATAGCGGTCTTTCGATCCTTCTTCCATCGCTTCCACCGATCCCATGCCCCGGTACGTCTTGAACCGGCGCCCTTCGTACAGCACTACTTCGCCCGGTGCTTCTTCCGTACCGGCCAAGAGCGAACCAATCATCACCGTACTGGCTCCGCCCGCAATGGCTTTGGTAATGTCGCCCGAAAAGCGGATGCCCCCATCGGCAATGATTGGGACACCGGTGCCCATCAGGGCTTTGGCGGCTTCGTACACGGCCGTGAGCTGCGGCATTCCGATACCGGCAATAATCCGGGTGGTGCAGATGCTGCCCGGTCCCACGCCTACTTTTACGGCGTCGGCCCCGGCATCAGCTAAGGCTTTGGCTCCTTCGCCGGTTGCGACGTTGCCCGCAATGACCTGTAGCTTGGGAAATCGTTCTTTAATGCCCCGCACCGCGTCGATTACACCCTTCGAGTGGCCGTGCGCCGTATCGACACTAATCACGTCGACGCCTGCTTTCACCAACGCTTCGATGCGCCGGTTCAGGTCGGGCGTTACGCCCACGGCGGCACCCACGCGCAACCGCCCCAACTCGTCTTTGCAGGCGTTGGGGTGGCTCTTTTTCTTCAGAATGTCCTTGTACGTAATCAAACCGACCAATTGATACTGGCCGTTCACGATGGGCAGCTTCTCGATTTTGTACTGTTGCAGAATGCTCTCCGCTTCTTCCAGCGTAGCCCCTTCACGGGCCGTAATCAGGTTTTCGCGGGTCATGATTTCGGTTACTGCCCGACCCAGATCGTGTTGAAACCGGAGGTCGCGGTTGGTCAGAATGCCGACGAGTTTACCCGTGCCATCAACCACCGGGATGCCGCCGATCTTAAAATCGCGCATGATCTTGAGCGCGTCGGCCAGCGTCTGATCTTCGGTAAGCGTAATGGGGTCGATAATCATGCCGCTCTCGGAGCGTTTCACCTTGCGGACCTGTTCGGCCTGCGCTTCCACCGACATGTTTTTGTGGATAATGCCGATGCCGCCTTCCTGCGCCATCGCAATGGCGAGTTCAAACTCCGTGACCGTGTCCATCGCTGCGGAGACAAGCGGAATGTTCAAACGGATGGTGCGGGTAAGCAGGGCGTCGGTGCGGGTATCGCGGGGGAGGACTTCCGAATACGCGGGCAGCAGCAGAACGTCGTCGTAGGTGAGAGCCTCGTAAAGAAACTTACTGGTATCTAAGCTCATGGCAAATACAGGGGGTGGTATTTGCCGGACAAAATTACAAAAAATATCCCGAACGGGCAGTAGGTCGATAACGGGATTTAGCTGGATTGTTCGCAGGATTGTTTTGGGACGACGCCCTACTCGATCAGCGAAATCATTGTTTTGGCATCTTCTTTCACCAGCACTTTACACTCATCGAATTTTGGCGTCGAGAATTTAGGGCGGACGTTGTTGCTGAATCCGTACGGCTCTTTGGGCATTCCGAACAGTCGTTTGTCGATGTACCCATTGCTGTTCACGTCTTGGTACAGTGCCACGGCATACTCACCCGGTTCGAGTTGAAACGTAGCCTGAACGGTACGATCTTCGACGGCTACAGATTGTTTCGTCATCGGTGGTCCCTGCGGAAACGTATTGGTTGGTTTAAAGACCCCAATGTACATCCGCCCCGACAGTTGCTGAATGTTTGTCACCTCAACGATAAACGTGACTTTGCGCGGGGGGCGTTCGGCTGGTTGCAGGAAGGAGAGTACGGTGAGGAAAAAGAGCATGAATGAATCAGTTTTCGTTAAAACGAACGTATTTTGCGTTTATGATTGTCCAACCCGAGCCTACCCCCAAACGCTGGATCGTAAAACCCTTCCCCGATGCACCCCGGCAGCGGGCGGCCATTGAAACACTGACGGGCGAACTGCGCGTTAACCCGTTTCTGGCCAGTTTGCTGGTGCAGCGCGGGTGTTTTTCCTTCGACGAGGCCCGGACATTTTTCCGCCCCGAAATTAGTCATTTGCACGACCCGTTTCGGATGAAGGATATGGATAAAGCAATACGCCGTCTTCAAAAGGCAATAAAGCAGGAAGAGAAAATTCTCGTCTACGGCGATTACGATGTCGATGGTACTACATCCGTCGCGCTGATGTACGGCTTTCTGGAAAGTATCTACCCAAATCTCGATTACTACATTCCCGACCGCTACTCGGAAGGTTACGGCATCTCGAAAACGGGTGTCGAATGGGCCGCGTCCAACGGTTTTTCCCTGATTATCAGCCTCGACTGCGGCATTAAATCGGTAGAGCGCGTAGCCGAAGCCAATACCCTGGGCGTCGATTTCATTATTTGCGATCACCACCGTCCCGAACGCGGGACCGCCGGCGACGTATTACCCCCGGCCGTAGCCGTGCTCGATCCCAAACGCGACGACTGCGACTATCCGTACAAAGAACTGTCAGGTTGCGGTGTGGGTTTTAAACTATTGCAGGCATTTTGTCAGCAGGAGGCTATTCCGATGGACCGGCTTTACCCGTACCTTGATCTGGTAGCGGTCAGTATTGCGTCGGACATTGTGCCCATCACCGGCGAAAACCGCGTTATGGCGTACTGGGGCCTGAAACAACTGAATGCCGCGCCCCGCACGGGTTTGAAAGCCCTGATTAAAGTGGCCGGTTTTCAGAAAGAATTAGACATCACGAACGTGGTCTTTGGCCTCGGCCCGCGCATCAATGCCGCCGGGCGCATCAAACACGCCAAAGAAGCGGTTCGGCTGCTGCTGGCCAACGACGATGCCGAAGCCGACGAGTTCGCGTTTGCCATCAACGAACACAACCTCAGCCGACGCACTTTCGACAGTACCATTACCGAGCAGGCATTGGACATGATTCGGCAGCACGAACACCGGATGACGGCTAAAACCACCGTGCTGTTTAATCCGACCTGGCACAAGGGTGTGATTGGCATTGTGGCGTCGCGGTGCATCGAACAATTTCACCGGCCAACCATTATCCTGACCCAATCGCACGACAAAGCAGCCGGTTCGGCGCGGTCGGTGCCGGGTTTCGACGTGTACGAAGCCATTGAAGAATGTGCCGATTTACTGGAGCAGTTCGGGGGACACACCTTTGCCGCCGGGCTGACGATGGACATCAGCAACATTCCGGCGTTTCAGCTAAAGTTTGAAGAAGTCGTCAGCCGTCGCATTGCCGAGGAACACCTGACGCCCTGCATTGATGTGGACATGCTGCTCGATTTTACGGCCATCGACCGGAAGTTTTATAACATCGTTAAACAGATGGCACCGTTTGGCCCGCAGAATTTACAGCCGGTTTTCGTGACGGAAGACGTGTATCTGGTGGGTCCGCCGGTGATTATGAAAGAGAAGCACCTGAAACTGATTCTGCGGCAGGGCGAAGCGGAATTGGGCAAGTGGGTGCCGACCTTTACGGCGGTGGGGTTCAACCTCGCCTACTGGGCCGACCGTTTGACCCGTGACGTGCCGTTTTCGATTTGTTACCAGGTGGAGGAGAACACATACAACGGCGATACCACGCTGCAACTGCACCTGAAAGACATCCGCTGCGTGTAGGCAACCCGTCAATGAGTCAGGAATACGACAGAATATTTAAAGAGAACATTGAGGAAATTATCCTGCCACTGGCCCAAAAAGTGCTGGGCCTCCCCGATCCCGAACGGCTGATCGAAGTGCCGGACGATATTCAGCGAACAGTCGAACGCCGGCCCGATTTTCTGAAGATTGTGGCCACGGCGGCTGGTCAAAATCAGTATGTGCTGCAACTCGAATTCCAAACTGCGGATGAGCCGGACATGGTGTATCGGATGCTGGAATACTCGGCGTTGCTGCTGCGCAAGTACAAAATTCCGGTACGGCAGTTTGTCTTTTACATCGGCAGCAAACCCGCGCGGATGGTCGACCGGCTCGAGCAGGAAGACCTGACATTCCGTTTTTACGTCCGCAATGTCGTAGAAACACCATACACCGAATTTCTGGCGACCACCAAGCCCGAAGAAGCCTTGTTAGCCATATTAGCCGACTTAGGCAACGACGCCCCCGAAACCGTCGTTAATCGTATATTGTTGACGCTGCGCAGTTTGGTGCCGGGAATGCTCGACTTAGAGAAGTTTTTGCGACAGTTGGAAATGCTGGCGAAGCTGCGCGATTTACAGGATTTGACCATTAAACAAATCGAAAAGATGCCACTAACCTACGACTTAGAAACGGACATTCGGTTCTTACAGGGTAAAGAGAAGGGTAAGCAGGAAGGCAAACTGGAGGGTAAACTGGAGGGCAAACTGGAGGGCAAACTGGAAGGACAGCAGGTCGGCAGGTACGAAGCCCGGCGTGAAGACATTCAGGCATTGTTGAAGGCTAACATGGGTACTCCCGAGCAGATTGCGCTGGTGCTGAATGTGCCGCTACTTTTTGTGCTCGATATTCAGGCAGATATAACGCGTAATGATTCTTAAAACCGAACATTTAGTCAAGAAATACGGCTCGCGGCTGGTAAACGACAATGTGTCGTATCAGGTGGCGCAGGGTGAAATTGTGGGACTGCTGGGACCGAACGGGGCCGGAAAAACGACGTCGTTTTACATGGCCGTTGGTTTAGTGAAGCCCAATAGCGGCAAGGTGTTTCTCGACGATAAAGACATCACCGACCTGCCAATGTACAAACGGGCGCGGCTTGGGCTGGGTTATCTGGCGCAGGAGGCATCCATTTTTCGCGACCTGACCGTGGAAGAAAACGTCCTGGCTGTGCTGGAAATGACGGACCTGCCCCGCAAACAGCAAAAGGAAAGGGTAGAGTCGTTGCTGGAAGAATTCAGCCTGACCCACGTCCGTAAAAATCAGGGTAAAGTCCTCTCTGGTGGGGAACGCCGACGGACGGAGATTGCCCGCTGCCTGGCTGTTGACCCAAAATTTATTTTGCTTGACGAACCGTTCGCCGGGGTCGACCCGATTGCGGTGGAGGATATTCAGAGCATCGTGGCCCGGCTGAAACACCGCAACATTGGTATCCTGATTACCGACCACAACGTCAACGAAACGCTCTCCATCACCGACCGGGCGTACCTGCTCTTCGAGGGCAAGATTCTCAAACAAGGCTCCGCCGAAGACTTAGCCAACGATGAGCAGGTCCGCCGGTTGTACCTGGGCCAGAATTTCGAACTGAAGCGAAAGATATAGACGCCGTTGGCCACCAAAGATGACTTTTCCGTGGGTTTATAACCAAAAACGCCAGCCTCATCAGGCTGGCGTTTTTGGTGAATTGGCTGACAACATGAGGAGTTCACTACCTGCCCTTCAGGGTTCTTAGGGTAGTCAAACGAAAGGATTTAAATAGTAGCTTGACCGCCAATCCAGTGCTGCACCGTGTCTAAATTCACTGAATCAGGCAAAACCAGTCAACATAACCCGACATTGCTCATTTCCTACATACCCTAAACCCTAATTTATCGAGCTTATAAATCATTTTTCCAGACCATTGGTCGGCTGGCTAATCGGCCTGTTGCTACTGATAGTAACCCCGCTTTTTGCCCAGGTGTACACCCGCCGACTTCCCACGGGAACGGCTGACATTACGCAGTTTGGGGCACTGGGTGCCGATGCCGCGATCCCCAGGTCTACGCTACAGGCGGCTAATACGGACCCGCTGTTGGTCGAAGATCAGCAACGGGACAAGTTAGGACTACCGGCCCGGCTGGGCGTGGATGTAACGGCCAGCGTCGATCTGATACCGGCGGCAGTGAAGTCGACCAAAAGTGGCTACCAGGTTGCAGTTTATCAGTTCGACGTCCCCAATGCACTCGGCTTGTCGGTGGTATTCGATGAATTTCAACTGGTAGAGGGTGCCCGCCTGTTTGTTTACAGTGCCGACCGGACGTTGCTGATCGGCCCAATAACGTACCGGCAAAATGGTCATACTTTCTGGACCGACCTGCTTGAGGGTTCTTCCGCCATTATCGAAGTTCAGGAGCCAACGGCGGTTGCCGGTCAAAGCCGGGTGCATGTATCGAAATTGGTGCAGTACTATCGCTTCGCGCCCCGGTTCGGATTTGGTACATCGGAAAGCTGCGAAAAGAATACCATCTGTTATCCCGCTTACCAGAACGAAGCCGACGGGGTAGTGATGCTCCTGACCTCCTACAGTCCCTACACGTATGCCTGTACGGGGTCAATGATCAACTCAACGCAGCAGGATTTTCGCTCGTTCATGCTGACCGCTTTTCACTGCTATGATTTCTCGGAGGATGGTGTACAATCACCTGCCGAACTGGCGGCAGCCGCCAACACGCAGTTTCGCTTCCATTGGGAAAGCCCAACCTGTGTAACGACAGCCGATAACGTGTACCTGACGTTGACCGGAGCCAACTTCCGGTCGGCTTATGCCAACTCCGATTTTACTCTGATGGAGCTAACCCAGCAGGTACCGCCATCGGAAAACACAACGTATCTGGGCTGGGATCGGAGCAGTACACTGCCGTCGTCTCCATTTGGGATTCACCACCCCAGCGCTGACATTAAAAAAATATCGTTCAGTCCCAACGCCACCACGCTGGTGAACGTAACGCCCGGCCTGAACTACATCATCAACGCCGGAACAACGCACTTACAGGTTACGTGGGCCGGTACGACCAACTTCCCCGGCGTGACCGAAGGAGGCTCATCCGGGTCGCCGTTGTTCGACAGTAACCGCCGGGTGGTAGGCCAGTTGCACGGGGGCGGATCGGACTGTAGCGCACTTACTTCGCCGGACCAGTACGGGCGGTTTTTTACGTCCTGGACCGGAGGGGCCACCGCGTCGACTCGTCTGAGTGACTGGCTGGACTCCGGAAATATCCCGGCCATGACCATCAATAGCGTTAAAAGCCTGGTTACGGGACCTGCCACGCTGGCTACGTCGGGGAGTTTCTCGGTGAACACCGGTAATTCGGCGGTTACCTCCTGGTCGATTACCGGTGGAAATGGTGTTGTTTCTACCACCACCGGAACGGGCAATGTCGCGAATCTGACGGCCTTAACGAACGGTACTAACCTCACTATTACATTTGGCGTCTCGGCGGGACAGACGTATCCGATTCAGTTCACCAAAATCTTCAACGTGACGGTTCCTGCCAATACGGCTCCTACGCTGGCAAACGCAGTGGGTCCGCAGTCGGCCACGGTGGGAATGGCCTATACCCTTGCACTGGCCAATGTCTTTACCGATGCCGAAACCCCCGACCAGTTGACGCTTGCCGTGAGTGGCCTGCCCGCGGGTCTCAACTTTACGCCCCCCTCGACGATCTCCGGTACTCCTTCGACGACGGCAGGTTCGCCCTTCAGCGTCACAGTAACGGCGACCGATCCGGGTAGCCTGAGCGCAGGTACGACGTTTGCGTTTACCGTAAGTAGCTCGGCCGTAATAGCTACCGCACCAGTGGTCCCCAATCTACCTAACCAGGTGGCTACGGTAGGAACGCTGTTCAGCTATGTCGTGCCTGCCTTCACCGGTACCCAGCCCATTGTTTACACGGCCTCGGGACTACCAAACGGGTTGAGTTTTGATGCCAGTACCCGTACCATTGCCGGTACCCCCACCACGGTCCAGACCCCCACCGTAACCATCTCGGCCTCCAACGTGGCTGGACAGAGCAGTGGCACATTTACTGTCGCGGTGAGTGCTTCGGCAACCCAGCCAACCGGCCCGGCTACGCTAACCATCACCAGTTTCAATTGCTTCTCTATCAACGGGGCGTTGAGCCGTGTGAACTTCGTGGTGGGTTACTCTGATGGGACGTTCACCCCGGCACTGCCCGACCTGTTCATCAACGGCATCACCATCACCGGTCAGTTGGGTACCCAGTACGACTTAAACTTCGACCAGAACCAGTTCGAACTGCCCATTGCCGATCAGGCCACCCGGTCGGTATATTTCGTCTGGAATTATCGGGATGCCTGCACCAGCGCACCCATCTCTCCGCCAGTAGCTACTGCGCCGGTAGTACCGATGCTGCCTAACCAGACTGCCACGGTCGGTATGCCCTTCAGCTATGTCGTTCCCGCTTTCACCGGTACCCAGCCCATTGTTTACACGGCCTCTGGACTGCCAAACGGGCTAAGTTTTGATGCCAGCACCCGCACCGTCGCCGGTACGCCAACGATGGTCCAGACCCCAACGGTGACCATCTCAGCCAGTAATGTGGTGGGCATGAGCAGCGGCACTTTCACCATCGCCGTGAGTGCTTCGGCGACCCAGCCAACCGGTCCGGCTACGCTCACGATTACTTCGTTTACCTGCTTTAGCACCAACAGTGCCCTGACCAGCGTGAACTTCGTGGTGGGCTACAGCGATGGGACATTTACCCCGGCACTGCCTGATCTGTTCATCAATGGTATCACCATTACCGGCCAGTTGGGACAGCAGTACAGTTTGGGCTTCGACCAGAACCAGTTCGAACTACCCATTGCCGATCAGGACACCCGGCAGGTCTACTTTGTGTGGAACTACCGACAGGCTTGTAGTACTTCGCCCAGTCCGGTACGGCTCTCAACCGAATTGATGGCTCCTCTGCATGTGAAGATCCTGAATAATCCCGTCGGCGATATAGTGGAAGTCGATGTAACGGGTGCAGAGGGAGAACCGGTGACCCTGTTCCTGAGCGATCCGCAGGGCCGGATCGTTGGGCAGCAGCGCATTGACCGGGCGGGTGCGTCCGAACGGGTACGTTTTCCGGTGAGCCAGCAGTCGGTAGGTATCCTGCTGTTGCGGGTCGCTACCTCCACACAGTATCAGGCTGTTCGGTTGTTGAAGGCGCAGTGAAGAATGGGGTTCAGTAAACCCGAAACGCCAGCCCGATCAGGCGGGCGTTTCGGGTTTTACCCCAGTACTTCGCGCAGGACGGTCAGCGATTTTACCTCGCCCAGCGAGTCGATGTGGATACCGTAATAGGCTACCAGCGCGTCCAACAACTCATTCCGGTTCAGGCGCGACAGCCGGACGGGGGCACCGTAGGGCCGACGCAGCAGGATGTTCAGGGCATCGGTCGTCTCCTGATCGGGCAGAAAGGGGTAAGAGTTTTCGCGGAGTTGTTCGTCGAATTCGCGGTCGCTTTCCGGGCCGAAACCAAGGTAGAGTGACAGCTTGAGCAGAAAGGCGATGTGGAAATTCTCGAAGTTACCCGGTGCTTCTTCCAGAAATAGCACCGAATCTTTCAGAAACCGGAACAGTTGCGGATTGCCGGTTTCTTCCTTCAACGACTTCGTCATCAACTCGCTGATAAACAGGGCGATGCTGGATTTTGCCATGTCGAAGGGCAGGCTCTGGAATGGGTGATTGGTTTTCACCTCCGACAACCGGTGCAGGTCGCGGTCGGGTCTGTAGTACACTACCATGTCCAGCAGTGTCAGGGGCTGAAACAGCGCAATCCGGTTACTCTTACTCTTCGCCGTCCGTACGCTATTGACGAGGTAGCTCTGCATGCCAAACTCCTCCGTATAGATGCGGACAATAATCGACGTTTCGCGGTAACGGAGATAGCTGAGGACGATACCCCGGGTTTTTTGCAGCATATACTGAGAACAAAATAACGCCCTAATCAGTCCCCGGACCGGCTAATGACCCGAATCGTGTCGCGCACCAGGGCTACTTTTTGCCGGAGGGCATCCATGTTTTCGTCCGTCACGGTCACGTGGCCCATTTTGCGGAATGGTTTGGTGATGGCTTTGCCGTACAGAAACGGATGAACGCCGGGCAGGGCCAGCAGGGCGTCGAAGCCATCGTAGTGCGCTGGTCCGGTATGCCCCGGTTCGCCGAGGAGATTGACCATGGCCGCCGGTTGATAGGCCGTAGTATCGCCGAGGGGCAGGTTCAGAATGGCCCGCCAGTGCTGTTCAAACTGCGAGGTCATGTTGGCGCGCATGGTGTGGTGGCCGCTGTTGTGCGGGCGCGGAGCTACCTCGTTGATGAGCACCTCGCCCGTTTTGGTCAGGAACAGTTCGACCGCCAGCAGCCCGATAATGCCGAAGGCTTCGGCCGTTTGGCGGGCAATGGCCTGCGCGTTGGCGTCGATGTCGGGCGTAACAGCAGCCGGAGCAAACAGGTACTCCACCAGATTATGTTCGGGATGAAACACCATCTCGACGGTCGGAAACGTCTGCACCTCGCCCCGTTCGTTGCGGGCCACGATTACGGCTAATTCTTTGGCGAAATCGACCGCTTTTTCGAGAACGCCCGGTGCGTCGAAAGCTTTATCTGCATCGGCCACTGTGGCGATGCGCTGCACCCCCCGACCATCGTAACCATCGCGGCCTAACTTGTGGAAAGCGGGTAAAAACGATTCGTTGGCCAGCACGTCGGCCCGTGTTTCGGTCAGGATAAAATCGGATGTGGGCAGGTTATGATCGCGGAAAAACTGTTTCTGCACCCGCTTGTCCTGAATGGCCCGGATGACGGATGGTTGCGGAAAAACCCGTTTACCTTCCCGCTCCAAGGCTTCGAGGGCTTCGACGTTGACCCGTTCGATCTCGATGGTCAGTACATCGACCGACTGCCCGAACCGGTACACGGTGTCGAAATCAGTGAGTGAACCCGTCTCGAACCAGGTGCAAAGGTCACGGCAGGGGGCTTCGGGATCGGGGTCGAGGCAGTGAATGGCAAGGTTCCAGTCGATGGCCGCCTGAATCAGCATCAGCCCCAACTGCCCCCCGCCCAAAATTCCAATCGTTGGCATGGGTTGGTGTATCCCAGACGCCCACGCCTGGTTTTTACGGTAGTCAGGAGCCAGACGTGGGCGTCTGGGATACAAACCAGCCCCTCACATCGGCTCAGCCAGTACTTCTTTGATGTCAGAGATGATTTTCTGGGCCAGGTATTCCGCTGTGGAGAGGGTATCCGACTCGGAATAGATGCGGATAATTGGCTCCGTATTCGACTTGCGGAGGTGTACCCATTCTTTATCGAACTCGATCTTCACCCCGTCGATGGTGTTGATCGGGTTTTTGGCGTAGCGGGTTTTGATCCGTTCCAAGACCAGATCGACGTCGATATTCGGGGTCAGTTCAATCTTATTTTTGGAGATGTAGTAGTTCGGGTACATCCGCCGAAGCATGGACGCCGACTTGCCAAAACGCGCCAGATGGCTCAGAAACAGGGCAATACCCACTAATGCGTCGCGGCCATAGTGCGAGTCAGGGTAAATGATGCCGCCATTGCCTTCTCCGCCGATGAGCACATTCTGGGCTTTCATCATCGTCACGACGTTGACTTCGCCCACCGCCGAGGCAAAGTGCTGCCCACCCGCTTTGTGGGTCACGTCGCGCAGGGCTACCGTCGAGGAAAGGTTCGAGACGGTATCGTTCGGTCGGCCCGATGTATTGTTTTTCAGCACATAGTCCGCCACCGCGACCAGCGTATATTCTTCGCCGAAGGGCGTACCATCTTCGCAGATCAGGGCCAGCCGGTCAACATCAGGATCAACCACGATGCCGAGATCGAAATTTTCCTTTTCGACTTCTTTGATAATGTCGCGCAGGTTTTCGGGCAGCGGTTCGGGGTTGTGCGCAAACTGACCCGTTGGTTCGCAGTGCAGTTTGGTGATCTGCTCCACGCCCAGGGCTTCGAGCAGCATTGGTACGGCCAGCCCCCCGGTTGAGTTTACGGCATCGACAATCACGCGGAAATTACGCCCGGCAATGGCGTCGCGGTCCACTAAAGGCAGAGCCAGAATATGGTCGATGTGTTTCCGGAGCCAGGTCGTATCGGTACGGTACGTCCCCAATTTGCGGACATCGGCGTAGACGACGGATTCGGCTTCGGCAATGGCCAGAACTTCGGCACCGTCTTCGGCGGAGATAAACTCGCCCGCGCTGTTCAGTAATTTAAGGGCATTCCACTGCACCGGATTGTGACTGGCCGTCAGGATGATGCCGCCCACGGCCTTTTCGCCGGTAACGGCCAGTTCGACCGTGGGCGTGGTCGACAGACCCAGGTCGATCACGTTCAGGCCCAGCCCCTGCAGGGTGGCGGATACCAACCGGGAAACCATCTCGCCCGACAGCCGGGCATCCCGCCCGATCACTACGGTTGGCGCATCAGCCGGACCTGCCTGTTGCCGGAGCCAGTAGCCGAATGCAGCCGTAAATTTAACAACGTCCAGAGGAGTCAGCCCTTCTCCGCTGCGCCCGCCAATGGTTCCGCGAATGCCGGAAATAGACTTAATTAATGCCACGATTATGGGTCGGATAAACTACATGCATAAACCACAAAGATACGGCACTGGGGGGAGGGGGCAAGATACGTTCGCTAAATAGTTGGTCTGTATGATAGGTTGGGCATGTAAGGCCGGTCAGACGTGGGGGGGCAAACAGTCATTGCCTTGGACGGAGGTACGAATGGGTCTGATGGCTACAGGTTGAGTTTCATCCCCTCGTGGGTGGCCACAAAGCCCAGCGTTTCGTAGAAATGAATAGCCCCCGGACGCGTTTTGTCCGTAGTCAACTGCACCACATGACATCCTTTCGCGCTGGCCCGGTCAATGGCATATCGGAACATGCGGGCACCGATACCCTTTCCCCGACGGGCAGAGTGTACCCGTACGGCTTCAATTTGTGCCCGAAGACCGCCCTGATGCGTCAGGTACTGAATAAATGTCAACTGAAATGTCCCCACAATTTCGTCGGCTATCATGGCAACCATTAATTCCTGATTGACATCGTTTTGGATGGTATCGAAGGCAAACTGGTAGGTCTCGGGTAGTGGCCATTGTACGTTTTCCCGCAGGGCACCCAGCGGATCATCGGAAAGCATCTGGATAATGGCTGCCAAATCGTTCTCCCCGGCTAAACGGAATGTTATTTCTTCCATACAGGTAACGGTAAGGGCAGGTTTGGCTTGGCTATAGAGTCGCTCAGCCCTCGAGTACTTCACCCGCTGCCGCAATATCGACCGATGCCGTCAGCGTGCCGGTGGCGTAGCCCGTGAACGTACCGCTGACGGGCGCGGTCAGTTCGGCGCGGGCCGAGGAGGCCAGAAAGATGTGCCGGTTCATCACCACCAGGTTTTCCGTCGGGTCGAAACCGCGCCAGCCTGCGCCGGGCAGATACACCTCCGCCCAGGCGTGCAGTTCGTGTTCCTGCTGGGCACTGCCGAACAGATAGCCGCTCACGAACCGGGCCGCCAGACCCAGACTCCGGCAGGCCGCCATGTAGAGCGTGGTGAAGTCGCGGCACGATCCCCGGCGGTTGAACAGGGTGTCGGCGGGTTCCAGGGGGGCACCCGTTTCGCGAACTTCGTAGGCGAATTCGCGGATGGTCTGACTTAATTTGAGCAGAAACGGTACCGTTTGCCAGTTGGTACTGGCTGCCACCTGCCGCGCCCACATCTCGACCTGCTCGGTAATGCCGTCGCGTTCCAAATAGGGTTCCAGTAAACTGCGCACCGGGGGGGTATACACAAACGGAACGCGCTGGGCCTCAAAGGGAAACAGAACAAAATCGAGGGAGTTGAAATCGTCCGATTCGAGCTGCATCCGGGCCGTTATGTGCAGGTGGGCGGTCATGCCGCCGAAGTAGACTAACTGCTGCACGTTGCCCTCCACGTCTACATTCCGCACAATCTTGTTGGGCAGGGGATCAACGTCGAGGGTGTACCCCAACAGCCGCTGGTAGGGCAGCGGCCGGGGATAAAGGTACATCGTATGGGGCGTCAGCGTGATGGGCCGGTCGTAGGTATACCGAAGCTGATGGATGACGTCGAGCGTCATAACGGCTGTTTGGTCGCGTGAATTTTCTCAAAAATGGGGTCCATCCAATAGGTGGGCAGTTTACGGACCGAATTGCTGAGCAGGGCGCTCCACTGATGGGATATCTCGTCCATATCGTCTTTTTCGAGCCGGTACTGCGTCATGTGGAAACTGTCCTTTGGGTAGAGCACCACGTCTAAGGGGTAATCGACATCGTTGGCACTGACGCGGGTAGCATCGAAGGCCAGAAACCCGATTTTCAGCGCATCCTGCAAACTGCTCTCGTACGAGAGGTTCCGGAACAGCAGCGGTTTGCCATAGCCCGAGTTACCAATGATTTTGAACGGCGACCCGCTATCGACTTCCACCCAGTTGCCTTCGGGGTAGAGCATGAATAGTTTGTGTTCCTCGTCGTCTTCCAGTTGCCCGCCCACAATGGCATTGAGGTTAAATTTCAGTCCGTTTTCGGTGATCGACAACTTGTCTTCCTGCGCCACCCGTTTCACCTGTTCGCCGAAGGCATTGACGGCTTTGTATAGTTTATTGAAGGAACGGTCCTGCTCGGCAATAACTTCGTTGAAGTACGTGATGGCCTTGTCGCGCACCGAACGCAGACCGGACGTCATGATGAACAGGGAGTGATTTTCAACTTCATGCACCGAAACCTTGCGGTTCGACGATACTTCAGAGCCGGAGGTCAGGCGGGTATCGGCAATGGCGACCAGTCCGGCTGCGACCTTAATGCCTAAGCAATACGTCATGCTAACGTGCGTAAAAAAACAGGTGATGTCCGAACAAATATACGCGTTCGGGCCAACTCTGCTACGAAATCGATGCTCTTTTCCGAAAAAGGCAAGCGTCAATTTGGCCGGACTGCCAATTGCCGAATCGTCCGTCGGCGGACGGGTAAACCAACGTTGGGAGCCGCGCCAGCCGATGCGTCGGCACCCGGTGCGGCCATCCGGGCACCCGATAGGCCCGACGAGACCCGCAGATCGGTCGTGGCCGTGTCATCTTCCCCATTCGTAGTGCCGTTGCCGGGTGTCGAGTCCGGATCGCCCGGTGTGGCGTTCATGATCTGGGCTGACGTCTGGATAAATGTGCCACTGGTGACGCTGGTGGTGAAGGAAAGGCTGGCTTCCTGACCCGCCGGCAGTTGGCCAATGGTGCCGGACACCACCCCCGATACCGAACTGACCCCCGCCGGAGCCGATACAAACTGCAACCCCGTTGGCAGTACATCACGAATGGTAATGTTGGTAGCCGTAGCCCCACCCCGGTTACGGACTGTGATCGTAAAACTAACCGGCTGACCAGGGCTGATCACGCGTTTACTGGCCGAGATAAATAAACTTAAATCAGCCAGGGCCGTGTCGGGCTTCGGCTGATTAGACGCCACCGGTGGTAGTGGCACCTGATTCGGGTTGGGCGAGACAAACAGGCCGGTTCCGCCGTCGCGGGTGCGAAAATCGACCGTGGCTGCGTCGTCCTGCCCGTCGGCCGTACCTGACCCGGCCTGACTGTCGGGGTCGGGGCTCGACGAGGCTGTAATCTCGGTAGCGTTGTAGTACTGACCGGCTGCGGTGGCATGGGCGATGTACTGCCGGGAAACCGATTGATTGCTGAGGATGGCCGGTAGCGTGGTGCTCAACACATCCGTTGCCGTACCCACGAGCGCGAAACTGGCCGACGAGTCGAAACGGATGTTGGGGGGCAGTCGATTGATCACCGTTACATTGCTGACGTTGCAGGGGCCATCGTTCCGCACGGTAAGCGACAGCGTAAGGGGTTGCCCCACTACCGGCGTTCGGTTGCTGACTTTCCAGTTCAGCGATAAATCGGCCTTCCCCGTGCTTACCGACTGGCTCGCGATGTTCGATAAGCAGCCGTAAACCGGATGTGCCGCCCGAACCGTATAGGTGCCTGGGGACGGTATGGTGATGGACGAGGCCGTACTGGCCGTGCTCCAGAGGTTAGGCCCGACGGTGTAGCTGGAAGTCAACGTCAGGCTTTCGCCCCCGCAAATCAGTGGGTTGGCTCCGTAGGTGATCGTGGGCGTAAGGGGCATTACCTGAGCGGGCACAACAATCGGGGGCGGGAAAAAGATAACGTTTGAGTCCGCACCAGCCATGCTCCGGCGCAATCGGGCACTATACGTACCCGGCCCGGCCGTGAGGGTGGCCGTGGTGGTGCCATTGCTCCACAGGTAGGCACCGAAACCCGCCGGTTGCGTGAGAGCAAGTTGATTACCCGTGGCGCAGGTAAGCGACGCGAGCGGCTGCGGCTGCGCTGGATAAGGGGTCGAGTTCTGAAAAAACTGAGTATTTAACGCCCGGCTCCAGAGGGCGGCTACCTTTTCCTGAGCACTGGTAGCGTAGTGAATCCCATCGGGCCGGTCGGCGGGTAGCCGAAGCGAATCAATATCGGGTCCAAGAAATGTATTCGTACTGTGAGCTACAAACTCCTTCTCCGCATTGCGTACCTCCGGAAATAGATAAGCACTGTTGTTGGCATCGGGATTGGGATAAGACGTAAGGGCGACGACCCAGGCTAAGTTGGGCCGCTGAAACTCAGTGCGCATCTTAGCCTGTACCTGCTCCAAGTACATCTTAAACAGTTTGTGCGTCTGTAAGGTATCACCCCCCCCGTCGTAGCGGTCATTTTCGCCGTGAACAATTAGAAAACTCCGAATACCGGTCGAGGGTACGTATAGTTTCATGATGGTACGGACGTTGGCAAAAGGCATTCTAATGTCGTAGCGGACAAACGAGTGCGGAAATGGAATGTCATAAGCGGCTTTATAAACCTGCTCCATGTTGGTGCCACCAAACCCCGCTCCGTAAAACAACACCGGTACATTGAGCCGCGCCGTGAGCAGATCACCAAGACGGCCCCAAACCCAGGAGAAGCTGTGAAAGGGCGAAATGCCCGAAAATGTATTGAGCTTGGAAAATAGCAGTCCCGGCAGGTAATTACTGCTGCCTGTGCTCTGATACCGCTGAAAGTCGGCACTGACGGGGTCAATACCCACGCAGATCACCCGGTCGTCGGCGGCACCGGTTATCGTTGCGCACCGGTCAAAGCCATTGGCATCGGCGCAACTGCTGCCCTGTGCATTGGAGTGGCCCAGAATACCGAATACTTCGCCTACGCCAACCCGGTCTACCGAATCCGTACCAACAACTACCCCGTTTTTCATCGCCCGCACCCGCAGTCTGTACCAGCCCCCCTGCACCGGTAACGTACCATTGAACTGACCGTTGGTGGGGTTGGTCTGAATGACTGACCATGACGTAGGCGTACCCTGACCCGATACCATCGGCACTACCTGTGCGTCCACCCGGTCGATGGGTAGCGCGTAGCTACCGGCAATTTGTACCGATGCCTGATTCGCGTTGTCGCGCTGCAGCACCATCCGGCTGACCGGGTACGTAACCGTAAACTGAGCCAGTAGGGAGAAGGGAGCCATCAGACATACCGCCCGGATGATCCATCTGCTGACGAGTCGGAGAAAAAATTGCATACAGCCGTTGGTTGACGTTACTTTTTGGGCATTAACAAGAAGCTAAATTACACGCTGATGGGTAGAGTGTACATTAAAATCAAGGTTTATCCCGATGGAACAAATTGGGTGCCACAAATACCCACCGGGCGTGATTAGTCTGTTTTTGCGTCAATTTGTTTTTCAAAAGGGCCATCATCCGCCGGTAACAATTTGATGCACTGCGGTATGCCGGTTGGCAACAGTTGGCTTGCCGCAACCGCATGTAAATTTACTGGCGGCTGTTCCCCGGTTCCTTTGCGCGCAAAAAAATAATGGAGTAGCCGACACGCAGCTCTGTCCGGAGCCGCAAAGCGGTGGTATCCGGTTCTTAATCGGCGGTGCAAGACCCTGACCGGTGACCGCGATGGTTTTGCCGGCCAACCGTTTGATTTTGCCAAACGTTTGTGTTGATTTGTGTAAGCGTTACCTACCCAAACCCGGCAACGCCTTACGGTATGCGATTTGATGACGACGACAACGACGACTTTCTGGACTGGGATGGCTTCAACGACGAAGACGACGACCCCGAAGCCATGCAGCGCGAACTGGAGGCCGAAAGTCGCCGGATCGAAAACCTGCCCGTTCTCCGCAAGGCCAAAGAACTCCTGGAAGTAACCCAGGCCATTGTCTCCACGATTGATCCCGAAGAAGACGTGCTGATGATGCACGAGCAGATGATTGCCAACGCCATGATGCTGGCCCCTAAAATCGTTGGCGCCGAGGGCGGGGATCTCTACACCCTGCGCATGGAAAATGCGGTACTCGTTAAGATTCATGCCCGCGAACTGCTCGCGCAAACGTCCTATTGCAAAGCCGAGAAATTAGCCGATCCAGCTTACCTGCAGGTATTGCGCGACGAAATCGAAGCCTTTCGTGAACTGTTCGTTGAGTGGGTTGGCAGCTTCGACAAAGAGAACGATGTACCCGACGAATGGGGGTTGTTTTACTAAGAAGCTGTTTGAGTTAGCGATTTGAGACGAAAAGCGAAGAATCTTGGTCTTAGCCTGCGTTACTTTCGTAGGCTAAGACCAAAAGACGAGTTTTTAGGCCAAAGCGATTAATTCAAACAGCTTCTAAAGGTAGCCGTTTTGTCTGAACCAGTTAAACGCGTCTTCCACTGCCCTCCGAATCGGCGTTTGCAACAGATTCAGTTCCGCCCGTGCTTTGGCCGCGCTGAAATAATGGCCGTCGTTGGCGGTTTGTACCATAGCCCGATTTACTACCGCTGCGTTCCCGGTCAGATTGGCTTTCTGCTCCGAAAACCAGCCATACACCTGGCTAACCACCGCCGGTAGCTGCAAAGCAGGCGGTTCAATACCCATCACATCGGCCATCAGCGCAAACGCTTCCCGGTAGCCGAGGTTCTCGTTTCCCAGGATATACGATTCACCCAAACGCCCCATCGTCAGGGCATTGATCGTAGCGTCGGCCACATCGGTCACCGCCACGTAGTTTTTCCCACCCGGCGGGTAGCCCGGAATCCGCCCCCGGTACAAAGCCAGCAGCATTTCGTTGGATGTTGGTTTGTGGTCCTGCGCCCCAAGCATAAACGTGGGATGCACCAGAACGGCGGGTAGCCCCTCTTGCGCGGCCTGCATCACCCGCTCTGTAGCCGTTCGTTTGCTGTCCATATAATCCAGTCCGTACTGCGCACCGGCGTAGGGTAGGGTTTCGTTGCCGGGCTGTTCTTTGGTGCCAAATCCGAATACATTGGCTGTGCCGACATACACGAGCCGCTGTACACCCACCCTTCGGGCGGCCGCCAATACGTGTTCGGTACCGCGCACATTAACGTCCCAAAGCAGGGGCGACCGGGCTGGGTTTACCTGCGCCAGGGCACCGGCATGAATCACATAGTCGCAGCCGTAGGTAGCCGCGATCACGTCGTCAGCATCGCGCAGGTCGCCCTGCCAGCAGTCGAGCGGCAGATCGGCTAACGTCGTCAACTGCCCGGACGGCCGCACAAAGGCCCGAACGGCATAGCCCTTTTCCAGAAGTTTACGGGCGATATGACTACCCAGAAAGCCATTGGCTCCGGTCAGCAGAACAGTATTCATGTGCGGAGAGAGTTGGCAAAGGACGCGGTTACATACGAGTGGACGGCCTGTTTGGTTTGCTTCTCTACTACCTGAGTAGACATTTTTGAGCAAAAAAAGGAAGTACCCACCGTAACTATAGCCGAATCGACTCAATAGACGCTGATGGAGAGGAGTTGGTAACGCAATCGTAATTTATAAGTAGCCTGTTTGCCCAATAATAGCCTGACAGACAGTGGCTCTGTTCGGAAAACAGTTTCACCGCCCGGACGGAATTCCCGGTGTTGGTATGAGCAGGGCAATAGGAAGGCACCTGTATTGTACAATTTCCATTTTCTTTTTAATTATATTTTCTAAAAAACTGTATAATCAAAATTTTGTGCTGACTAAATGCTTTTTGGACGAATAAATCATTGTGCGGGTGTCAAATAACTTTATTTTTGTCCGGTAGCAGCCGAAAGAATTCGCGCTGGTATTGCTAATCGTTTCACCCAATTAGTAACCTTCATATGCAAATCAATCGTCGGGACTGGCTACGGGCCGGTCTGTTTATGGGCGCCGGCATCGCCACGCTGCCAGCCGCGCACTGCGAACCCTGGCTGGATGAAGCCGCCACGAACCCGAAAGGCTACCGGGTGCTCAAAGGCGGGATGAAAGCCCGTTTGTCGGCCAACGAAAATCCGTACGGACCGTCGCCCAAAGCGGTTAAAGCCATTAGCGAAGCCGCACCCGATGGTTTTCTGTATGCGATGGAGTACAACCGAAAGTTTAAAAAGATGGTGGCTGACTATGAAGGGGTACCGGAAGACCATGTCCTGCTCGGGGCCGGTTCGGGCGAACTGCTGATGGCGGCTGCACTCTGGGCGGCCTATCGTCCGTCGGCGGGCCGGACCATCGTGGCACCCGACCCTACCTTTGACGCCCTGCCCCGCTCGGCGGTGAAACATGGCCTGACAATGGACAAGGTGCCCTTAGTGGCTGCTGATGGGTACGATATCAACCTGAATAAACTGAACGAGCGTATTACGGCGCAGACCGGGATGGTGTACCTCTGCAACCCCAATAACCCAACGGCCATCACTGTCGACCCTGCAAAACTACGGTCGTTTATCGGGGCGGTAGCGGCCAAAACGCCGGTGTTTGTGGATGAAGCCTACATCGACTACACGCCCGACCCGATGGCCTACACGATGGTCGATCAGGTTAAAAAGGGCGAGAACGTAATCGTGACCAAAACCTTCTCCAAAGTACACGGCTTCGCGGGACTGCGCATTGGCTACATGATTGCCAAACCGGAACTTATCGAGCAAATTGGCAAATTCGTAACCGGGGGCAGCAGCATTAGTATGACCTCCGTGCGGGCAGCTTTAGCCAGTATGCCGGATAAAGAGTTTGTGACGTACTCGCTCGGTAAAACGCAGGAATCGAAAGATTTTCTGTACAAAGAACTGAAGCCGCTGGGCTATGAACCATTGCCATCAGGAGCCAACTTCGTGATGTTCCCGATCCGAATGAAGGGCGAAGATTTCATCGCTAAAATGACGGAGCAGGGTGTGGGCGTCCGGCAGTGGAAATTCGACGGGCAGTACTGGTGCCGCGTTAGTCTGGGCAAACTCGACGAAATGAAATACTTTACCGACGCGTTAAAGGTGATTAGTTAGTGATTAGTTGTCAGGGGTTAGGGGATAGTAACCGGTTTTCCGGGCACTATTCCCTAACCCCTGACAACTAATCACTACTTTTGTTCATGTCCGTAACCATTGCTCCCCTCGCCGATAGTTTACCGGCCCTCCTCGACTCATCCGATTTTTCGGCCATTGCCGTCATTGTGGATACCCATACACACAAATTCTGTTACCCTTCCCTCAAAAATATACTGCCCAAACACACGCTGATTCGGGTAAAACCGGGCGAAGAACACAAAAACCTGGCTACCTGCGAAACCATCTGGCAGGCCCTGACCAATGCCGGTTTCGACCGTCACGCACTCGTGTTGAACCTCGGTGGGGGCGTAATCGGCGATATGGGCGGTTTTTGTGCGGCCACCTACAAACGTGGCATTGCGTTTGCACAGGTGCCGACTACGCTGCTGTCGCAGGTCGATGCCAGTGTGGGCGGCAAACTGGGTATTGACTTTCAGGGGCTTAAGAACCATATCGGCGTGTTCAAACAGCCGGACGCGGTATTGATTGACCCCCGTTTTCTGACTACCTTACCCGAACGGGAACTGCGGTCGGGCTTTGCGGAGGTTATCAAACACTGCCTGATTGCGGATGCCGACAAGTGGAATGAAATCCGGCGGCTCGACCTCGATCAGCAGGCATGGCCCGATCTGGTGGCGCATTCGGTGGCCGTGAAAGAACGCATCGTGGCCCAGGACCCAACCGAAAAGGGCTTGCGCAAGATTTTGAACTTTGGGCATACACTGGGTCATGCCGTGGAAACCCATTTTTTGAGCCGGGGCCGCAACCGATTGTTACACGGCGAAGCCATTGCGGTGGGTATGATTGCCGAAGCGTTTGTTGCCCTCGAGAAAAAGATGATCGACGAGACGTTGCTGGCGCAAATCGAAGAGTACTTTTTTTCCGTATATGGTAAGGTTTCGCTTACAGACGCCGACATGGAACCCATTCTGGCACTGACGTTGCAGGACAAAAAAAACCGAAAGGGCCAGGTCCGAATGGCCCTGCTGGATGGTCCCGGTCATTGTGCGTACGACGTGCCGGTGACCAAACACGAAATGGAACGGGCGTTGCACTATTATCGGGGTTGAGAGCGGCATTAAAAATAGGACCGTACTAAAACTGTTCCGAAACAATGCCGCTTAACTAACGTTGAACCAGTAACTTACTTCACATTCTTACGTATACTTAACTCATTCATCTTATTGACCTACAACTATGCAAAAAGTGATTGGTGGATTAATGGTACTGGCCCTGTTTAGTTTAGCGGCCTGTTCGTCGCAAAAGCTGTTTGTCGAGAATGATTACAGTTACGAAGGCCATTTCAAAGACTATAACTCGTTCAATTTTCTGGAGTGTGAGTTTGTTGATTCCACGCTGCTTTGCTCCGACATTCAGGATGCTATCCGGCGGCAGATGGAAGCGCGGGGGTATCGGGTCAGCAACCGGAAGCCGAACCTGCTGGTGTCGTACAATATTTTTCGCAGCGACCTGCGCTTCCGGGGTTATCAACAGCCGGTCATCAAGGATTGGGTCGTGCGCGAAGATGATGACGCCACCTACAAGCGCATCGACTATAATTTGGATGAGGGTACTTTGATGATTTCGCTCATCGACGCCGAATCGTATCAGGTCATCTGGAAAGGATACGCGTCGAAGATGCTCAAGAACCAGAATTTCAAGAATAACTATTTCCGGGGTATTGTCCGCTCCATTTTTGACCAATACCCGCTGATGGCTACCAACAGCACCGGGTTGGGAAAATAAAATAGCCTGTAGTTTTTAGGGGTTATTGGGTAGTAGTCAGTCAGTTGCCAACGGCTGACTACTACCCACTAACCCCTTATTTTGTCAGCTCCTTAAAAATACCTTCCAGCGAGTTCTCCTGCTGACGCAGCCCGATCAGCGTCAGGTTTTTGTCGGCGGCAAGGCGGAAAACAGCCGCCCGCAAATCGGTGGATTTTGCCGCCGTGATGCGGTACTGCCCCTGTCCGAGTGGTTCCACCGTCTCGACGCCCGGCAACGCGGCTACCAGTTCCGGTTCGGTTAAGTCTTCTTCAAATTCGGCAATTACCGTCAGACCCGTCCTGGCCGCGCTCCGCAACTGACTCAGCGGCCCATCGGCCACGACCTGTCCCCGGTTGATGATGATAACCCGGTCACAGATGGCCTCGACTTCCTGCATGATGTGGGTCGAAAACAGCACCGTTTTATCCTGCCCCGCCTGCCGAATCACCTGGCGAATTTCAGCTAATTGATTGGGGTCGAGGCCCGTGGTAGGTTCGTCTAAGATCAGCACGGGCGGGTCGTGCAGCAACGCCTGCGCCAGGCCGACGCGCTGCCTGTATCCTTTGGACAATTGCCCAATGCGTTTGCCCTGTTCGCGTTCCAGCCCCACTAATGCCACGGTTTCGGCAATGCGGTTGGTCAGAAATTGGCCCTTCAGGTGGTGGAGCGACCCGGCAAAGCGTAAATATTCTTTCACATACATGTCTAAATACAGCGGATTGTGCTCCGGCAGGTAACCGATGCTGCGCCGAACGTCCATCGGCTGCGTACGCACGTCGAAGCCATTAACCAGTACCGTGCCCGCCGTTGGCGACAGATAACCCGTCGCAATTTTCATGGTGGTGGACTTTCCCGCACCATTTGGTCCCAAAAAGCCGACAATCTCGCCGGGCTGTACTGAGAACGTAATCTCATCGACAGCCGGTGATGCGCTTGCGGGCGACCCTGTAGCAGGCGACCCTGCGCCCCGTTGAGCCGGATACCGTTTTGTCAGATGTTGAACCTCAATGGACATGATGAATTGGCAGAAAGTAAGGGTAAAAGTACGGCTTTACGGGCGAAACCGTTTGGGCCGTGCTGCGACAATAACGCGCAATAAACCGGAAAGAATATCTATTTTTAGCGTTTAAACGCAGATTCAGCCGTGAATTGATTGCCCGAAAAGGCATTCGTGCGCACGTTTCTGCTGAACACCCGCACTTTTTTACCCACCCTGTTTGTCCATGAGCAACTCCCTGCTGCGCAAAAAGACCGTAAACCAAATTCTGACCGATGCCGCTGCCGGTGACTCCCATAAGATGGTTAAGACGCTGGGTGTCCGCGATCTCACCTCCTTTGGCATTGCGGCCATCATTGGCGCGGGTATTTTCAGCACCATCGGTTTGGCCAGCTACAACGGTGGACCGGCGGTATCGCTGCTGTTCGTGTTTACGGCCATTGCCTGCGTGTTTACGGCCCTTAGCTACGCGCAGTTTGCCAGTACGGTTCCCGTCAGTGGCAGTGCTTATACCTACGCGTATGTGGCCTTCGGGGAGATTTTTGCCTGGATCATTGGCTGGGCACTCATTCTGGAATACGCCGTGAGCAACATGGTCGTGGCCATTTCGTGGTCGGAGTATTTCACGTCCATGCTTAGTGGGTTCGGCATTACATTTCCCAAATACCTCGCAACGGATTATGGCTCCGCGCACCGGGCGTATGAACTGGTGCAACAAACAGCACAGGTGAGTACTCTGCCCGAAAATACGCGCCTGCTGGCCAATGCCTGGGTAAATGCCCCCATGCTCGGCGATCTGAAACTGATTGCTAACCTGCCCGCCGGGGCCGTTACGGTATTGATTACGGCATTGGTTTATATCGGCATCAAAGAGTCGCGGACGGCCAGTAATATTCTGGTGCTGCTCAAATTGGCGGTAATTGGCTTAGTGATTGGGGTGGGAGCGTTTTATGTGAAACCCGCCAACTGGTCGCCGTTTGCCCCCAATGGCATGTCGGGCGTGTTGAGTGGCGTAGCATCGGTGTTTTTTGCCTTCATCGGTTTTGACTCTATTTCGACCACCGCCGAAGAGTGCAAAAATCCGCAGCGTGACCTGCCCCGCGCCATGTTGCTCTGCCTGGCGATCTGCACTGTTTTGTACGTCCTGATTACGCTCGTGCTGACGGGTATGGTAAATTACAAAGAGTTGGGTGTGAGCGACCCGCTGGCGTACGTGTTCCAGAAAGTGAACTTAGATTTTGTGGCGGGCGTGATTTCGGTAAGTGCCGTAGTCGCCATTACGAGTGCGCTGCTGGTGTACCAACTGGGTCAGCCCCGCATCTGGATGACTATGAGCCGTGACGGTCTGCTCTGGAAACGCTTCGCCACGATTCACCCTAAATACAAAACACCGTCGTTCGCGACCATCATCACCGGCATTCTGGTGGCCGTACCGTCGATGTTCATGGACCTTAAATTCTTCGTTGACCTGACCAGCGTCGGGACGTTTTTTGCGTTTATTCTGGTCTGTGCCGGTATCCTGTTTTTAGATGCCAAAGGGCTGACGGCACAATCGAAGTTTAAAGTGCCCTACATCAACGGCAAGTACATCATCGGTGTGGTCCTGATTGCGGTGCTGGGTTACGCGCTGACTGGTGACGACCTGTTGCAAACGCTGGAAAGCAAGCCGCTGCTTATTGTGTTCTGGGGCGTATGGACCGTGCTGGCCGTGCAGGGCTTTCGGTATAATTTCTCCCTGCTTCCGGTCATCGGCGTCCTGACCAATCTCTACCTGATGACCGAGTTGGGAGCCAGCAACTGGCGTATTTTTGGCATCTGGCTCGCCATCGGCTTAGTCATCTACTTCTCGTACGGCTACCGAAAAAGCAAACTGGCGCGGGGGTGAGAACCCGCGGGCGTAGTTCAACTTCAGGCCAAAATCAATCAGAAGGGGGTTAAACAGTTTACTGTTGCAGAATAAACGATGTGCTGGCGTGTCGGTCTTTCGTGATAATTCTGATGTAATAATTCCCGGGCTGAAGGCTCGATAAACCGGGCAACGTAAACCGGCCATCTCCGTCCGGTACAGCTTGTTCCTGCTGATATAAAATCCGTCCCTGCACATCGTAAAGGGCAACTGACAGGGAAGATGCCGCTGCCAGGCCCCCAACCCGAAACATCAGATTTTTTTGCTGGGCCGGATTAGGATATGCTTTCAAAGACAGGGCGGGCAACTCCCCCTTAACCGCAACGGTCGGGCTATAACTGTAGGCATCATTCAGGTCAACCCGCTTCAGCCGGTAATAGGTGTACTGGGCGTATGTATTCGGATCCACTGTTTGATCGGTTACACCGTTGATAAAGGCTACCGTTTCAAAACCATCCGTGGGAGTAAGCGAACGCTCGATGCTGAGGTTATCGCTGATGATGTCTCCGGTGGTTTTCCAGGTTAGTTTGACCTGCGCTTCGTCTAAACGTTCCCCGTCAAGCTGAATCGGTTGAGCCGCCGGAGCCGTTTGGGGGCAGGCTGTACGCCACAACTTAAGAGCGACAGCCTGGTCCCGTACGCTGCCCGACTGTTTTACCCGCCAGTCGGGAATCAACAATGCTTTGTAATAGCCGGATTTAGTCGCAGCGACGAATTGGTCAGCTACCTGCTTAGTTTTTGAAACCGGCGGCCGAACCGGTCCTGTCAGCAGGTTGGCCGAGGCTGCCTCTGCCTGGCCCACCGAAAAGGTACCGCACCAGACAGTGCAAAGTATAAGCGTTACTGTGGCCAACCGAAAGGTACTTCTGCGCTGTGTATCCATAAAACAGCCCTAATTTATTGCTACATTTTTGACACGGTCCCAGCCAAATTTCGGTCCCAGCACCACTTCGCCGGTGGCTTTTTGAGTGTACGTTTGAACGATTAACTGACCATAATCAAAACTATAACTCTCGGCTATACCGGGACAGCCATTGCCACAATCGGGTACAGAGCTGATGGCTACTGTTCTAACGGCTGCCAGAGTAACCTGCATTTTATAACGCACAGTCGGTGTTGATGAGCTGCCATTCCCTGAAACAAATATAAATTCGAGGTTCATGAGCTTCCCGGCTGCGCAGTACTGCATTAACACGGCAGAAATTGCATCTACCGTCTTGGTGATTACAATGGGATTAAATACTATTTTCCCCGCGCCTGCTCCGGTACTTTGTGAGCCAATATTCAGCGTTTGCTCCAGATCGTATTGCAGGCTGCTCAGTTTAATGTAGTTGGCAAGATTATCTCCTCCACCGGCATCCAATGCTTTACCACCCGGACCAAGTCCATCGGTTAGTGAAGTACCCAGCCAGGAAGTACTTGCTGCGTACGTATAAACTTTCATATAGATGTCTTGTGCCTGTGCAGCAAACGGGCCAAGGCAAACCAATAAGTACATCAGAGCAATGCCAATTTTTTTCATAGAGTAGGGATGGTTAAACAGGAAAGTATAAACGAGTGAATAATTTAGTTGCCGCAAAAGCTGGTCTTCGTCCGCCAGAGTGCTGTCTGGTTCAGGCAGACTTTTCGGACGACAGTGTGATCCGGGTTAATAAAAAACGGGTGTTCACCAGTCCGGCAAGGTAGTCAGCAAGGCGTTCGGTGGGTGTACCGAAACCCGCTTCATTCGGGCTAATAGTCTTTGGTTATGATAGGCTATTCAACTGTGTGGTGATTGTACTTACTGGATGGATGTAAGGTACTTATCTTCAGCGATACCCGGGAAAAGTTTCGATTTACCGGCAGTTTAACCCGAAGAAACCTCTGATTACCGTGTTTTGCTGATTACTGCCGGTACCGGACAAACTGGTGTTGATGGCTCCGACAGCAGAGTCATCAACAGGACCAGGAGATGCCTTACTTAAGGGCCGCCTGTCAACTCTCCACCATGCGGTTCGCAAGTCCGGTTTATTGCTGCGAAACTCCATAAACCGATAGCCATACACGCTATGCAGCGTACATGAGTATGTATGATTGGTGCCTCGACAGGCAGTACACCATTGACGCTTTTCCCACGCCTTCATACGTCACGATGACTGTCATAAGGAAACACTACGGCCAAACGGGTCGTTTGCCTATTGCCATTAAAACGTTTCTATTGTTCTCCTATTTATCGATTAAACGAATGAAGAAAATACTACTGCTGAGTCTATTGCTGATCGTTATGGGTAGTTCGCTGCTGTGGGCACAAGACCGCAACGTAAGTGGCACCGTGAGCACGGATGACGGAGCCGGAAGTTTTGCGGGAGCTACAGTGCTTGTTAAAGGAACCGCCGTAGGTACTATAACGGATGCTAAGGGAGAATACCGGTTGACCGTACCCTCTTCGGCCACCACACTGGTCTTTTCGGCGGTGGGAATGCAAACCATTGAGGAAATAATCGGCGGGCGAACGACAATTAACGTGCAGTTCAGGACCGACACGAAGCAGTTAAACGAGATCGTCATTACCGCGCTGGGTATCAAGGCCGAGCGCGATAAATTTGCCTCATCCATCTCGACCCTGGAGGGGAAAAGTATTGCGAAAACCGGCGAAACGAGTCTGCTGACGGGCCTAAGTGGCAAAGCGTCCGGGGTGTTGATTACCCGGAATGGGGGAGACCCCGGCGCGGGGGCTTACATCCAGATTCGGGGGCAAAACACCATCAATGGGAATGCCCAGCCCCTGTTTATCGTCGATGGAATGCCGGTCAGCAACGCCAGCGATAATACGGGTACGGCCGCCGGTAACGGGATTATTCAGCAGTCGCGCATCAATGACATCAACCCCGAAGACATCGAGCGGATGGAGGTGTTGAAAGGCGCATCGGCTGCGGCTTTGTGGGGAACGCGGGCAGCTAACGGGGTAATCGTTATCACGACCAAAAAAGGCAAAGACTCCAACGGGAAGGTCAATATTTCGTTTAAATCGACGGTTTCCTTCGACCGGGTGAACAAGATGCCGCCTTTGCAGCGTACCTACGGACAGGGTTCGGGCGGCTTTTATAGCCAGGGTAACCGGAACAGTTTTGGCGATCTGATTGCCAGCCGGACGGGTGGCTCTGACTCCTACATCACCGATCCGGCCGCACCGGGTTATCAGGGGTTTGTTACGTTTCCTGACGGCACCAAACGGTATGCCATTGCACCTGGCACGGCGGCCAGCCCGCACGGGGGCAAGAACGCAACGGATACCTACGACCACACGAACGATGTGTTTCAGACGGGCCATTTTACCGACAACAGCCTCAACATCAGCGGGGGCAACAGCCGGTCGAATTTCCTGATCAGCTACGGCAATCTGAATCAGGAGGGGGTGATCAAAGCCTATAGCAACTACCAGCGCAATACCGCCCGCATCAACGTGGCCAGCCAGTTTACCGAGTGGTTCCGCGCGTCGGCCAACGTGGGCTATACCAAAACGTATTCATCCCGCATTCAGGAGGGCGACAATGTGGACGGGATTATGCTGGGCAGCCTGCGCACACCACCCGATTACGACAACGCCAACTACACGGGTACGTACACCAATTCCGCCGGTCAGGTGTTCAACAACGCCCACGTGTCGTACCGGAATCCGCTGGGGCGCGATTTGAGCACCATTTATTCAAACCCCATCTGGAACATCAACAACAACCGCAACACCAGCGATGTGGACCGACTGATCGGTAATCTCCAACTCGACATCACTCCGGTGACTTGGCTGAACATTACGGGTCGCACCGGTATCGACAATTTTACGGACACCCGGCTGGAACGCTTCGCCCGCAATTCGGCCCGGTACCTGACCGGCTACCTGTCCAAAAACTGGATTACCGAGAAGCAGTTCAACACGGATGTGTTTGCCACCGCGAACAAGACCTTCAGCAATGATTTTGGTGGGTCGCTGTTGCTGGGCGTGAACTACAACAGTCGGCGACGAGCCACCTTGTCGGATGCCATTACCAACCTGATTGTGCCGATAGCCCCCGATATTCTGACCAACGCGCTCAACTCCAACCTGTCGGCCAGCAACTCAAACTCGCTGATTCGCACCTATGCCTATTACGCCCAGGCCGAGGTTCAGGCATACAACCAACTGTTTTTGACGCTGACCGGCCGCAACGAGAGTGCATCCACCTTCGGGGCCAAGACCCAGAGTAGTTTCTTCTTCCCATCGGCGGCCCTGGCGTGGCAGTTCAGCAAATTGACCGCGCTGGAAAGCAGTTCGTTACTCAGCTTCGGTAAACTCCGGCTTACATGGGGGCAGGTGGGCATCCAGCCGCAGCCGTATCAGAACTTCACGACCTTTGGTCCCACAGCCTATGGGGACGCTTTCGGGTTTACGAGCGGGTTATCGGCGGCCAGTTCGCTGTACGGCGGTGGCTACGTTCGGAGCACCACGGCGGGGAACGAATCCCTGCGCCCGGAACGCAAAACGGAATCGGAAGTCGGGGTCGATCTGCGCTTCCTCAAAAACCGGTTCAGCCTGTCGGCCACGGCATACACCAACCACACCAAAGACGTGATCCTGTCGCTGAATGTGCCCAGCGAAACCAGCTATACCATTCGCAACAGCAACGCGGCCGAACTGTCGAACAAAGGGCTTGAACTGGACGCGGGTGCCGACCTGATTCCGACCGGTGATTTCCGGTGGAATTTATCAGCCAACTTCTCGCTGAACCGTAGTAAAGTGATCTCGCTGGCGGGCGCGTCGGCTTACATCCTGCCCGACAGCTACATGCAGAACTCGTCGCTGATTCCGGGGCAACCCTTCGGTATTTTTTATTCGACCGATTTTCTCAAAGATGAGTCGGGCAAATACAAGCTGGACGCGAACGGGTTTCCGCAGGGCGGCACCGGCAACGAAATCATCGGCGACCCGAACCCCAACTGGCGGGGCGGTCTGGGCAGCACGTTCTCCTGGAAAGGTCTCTCGCTGTATGTCCTGTTCGACCGCGTGTCGGGTAACGATTTCTTCAACGGTACACGCGGCTCGCTGTATGCTTTTGGTACGCACGCCGATCAGGGATATACGGTGGTGGCTCCGGCGGGTGGTCTGCGCGACGTGAATGGCAACACCATTGCGGCTGGTACGGCCTTTCAGGGGCAAATTCGGGATTTCGGGGCTGGCCCCGTAGCCATCAATCAGGCTTGGTGGCAGGGACGCGGCTCGGCCTCCAACTCGGCTTCGTACAAGCAGTTTGTGGAAGATGCCAGCGTGTCGCGGCTGCGCGAAATCACCCTGGCCTACAGCCTTCGCAGCGCGGGCTTCCGTCGGTTCACGCACCTCTCGACCGTCGATTTCAGCCTGACGGGCCGAAATCTGGTATTATGGACCAAGTACACCGGTACCGATCCGGAAGTGAACATCACGGGTGCGGGCCTGTCGCGGGGGCAGGACTGGTTTACCAACCCGAACACAAAGTCCGTGCTGGCTTCAATACGGATTACGTATTAGGTCGCCTGTTCAACCCCACAAATGAAATCAGTCATGAAAAAATCAGTTTCCCATAAAGTACTTATTGCGTTGCTGGCGGTCAATTTGCTGAGTAGTTGCCAGCGCTTGTTTGACGAACCCAATATTCAGAGCAACCCCAACGCGGTGACAGACGTGGACGTGGCCACGCTGCTGGCCGGTACGCTGCTGGGCGTGTCGGTCCTCCACGAAGATACCGACGTGCGGATCGCGTCGATCTGGGCGGGCGAACTCAACGGTCTGTCCCGCGCCCATCAGGGTTTCGGTCAGTACATCGTCTCGTCGCAAAGCTTCACCTGGACGACCCTGTATCCGGTTGCTGGTCAGGCCCGGCTGATCCAGACCAAAGCCGATGCAGTGGGCGACAAATGGACGAAAGGCGTTGGTCAGGTGCTCGAAGCGTTAGTTATCGCCAAAGCCACTGACCTCTACGGCGACGTTCCCTACAGCCAGGCGTTTGATGATGTCAGCTACCCCACGCCCGTTTTCGATAAGCAAGCCGATGTGTACACTGCCCTTCAGATCACGCTCGACCAGGCGATTCAGAACCTGTCGGCCGCGTCGGGGCTGGCGTTTGCTGCCCAGGATTTTATGTATAAGGGCGACGTTTCCAAATGGAAGGCGGCTGCCAACACCCTCAAAGCCCGGCTGTATCTGCACACCGGCGAGTACGCCAAAGCCGTTGCCAGCGCTGGGTTGGGCATTGGCAGCCCGGCGGGCGATGCGCTCATTCCCCACGGTACGAGTCAGGGCATCGATATTAATCAGAACTACGATTTTTTCCGGGTCAGCCGGCCGGGCGATACCGGATTCGATGGGGCGTATTTACCCAAACTGATGCAGTCACGGATTCAATCGGCCAATACCAAAACCGACGAAACGGCCCTTTATAATCACTACATCAAGGTCGGAATCACGGCAACGGGTAGTCTGGACCCGAACACGGTCGACGGGGCATTCACGGCCAACTCGGCACACCCCATCCTTACCTACTACGAAAACCAGTTGATTATCGCCGAAGCACAGGCCCGGCTGGGCGTTACCGACAAGGCGCTGGCCGGGCTAAATGCTGTTCGGGCCGGACTGGCAACGGGCTACATCAATGGCAAAACGATCCCGGCCACGGGCCGGAAGTATGATGCGTACACGCTGAATGATTTTGGGCCAACCGGGCTGGCCAATCCAACCAAATTAGCGACTTTGCAAACGGCACTGCTGTACGAGATTATCAGCCAGCGCTATATTTTCTTTCTAATGCAGTACGAAGCCTTCACCGATTACCGTCGTCTGGCGAAAGCGGTTCCGGTGGTGCAGTTGCCCATCCCGCTGTATGTCGGTTCGCAAAAGCCGCAGCGGTTCATTTATCCGCAGGGCGAGGTAAACACGAATCCGAACGTGCCCAAACCCCTGCCCAATCAGTTTACAAACGTGTCCATTTTCTGATAAATACAGAACCTGACTTGCCGAATTTACGCCACGTTTTCGTACAATCCCCTGTCCATGAATAACACCAACCGGTTGCCCGCGCTTTCAGAAAGTACGTTTTGGCGGTACGTTAATTTCACGGCTTTATACTTTGCAGAAGGGCTTCAGATGGGCATGCTGTTCGTTGGTATCCCGGCCTGGATGGCGATGAAAGGCAAAACACCGGGCGAAATAGGGAGTTTTGCCGTTGCCTGTGCGCTCCCCTGGACGTTTAAATTCGTTGTTGCTCCCCTCATGGACCGCTACACCTATTTGCCCATGGGACGCAAACGGCCCTGGGTACTTTTTGGGCAATTCGGTTTAATAGCCAGCCTGATTGCCATGGGGTATGTACCGGACCCACTGAATAACCTGCATTTATTTGTGGTAGCAGCTTTCGTGGTATCCGCCTTTGGGGCCATTCAGGACGGGGCCACCGACGGGATGGCGGTCGATAGCATTCCGGCTCACCAGCAGGCCCGGGCCAATGGGTTCATGGGCGGGGCCAGAATGATTGGCAGTTCATTTGCGCTCGCCGTAGGTAGCTGGCTGTTAAATACTTACAATTTCACGGTAGCTATGCTGGTGATTTCGGCTATGATTGGCCTCGTGACGCTGGTGCCCATCTGTTTACGGGAACAACCGGGCGAAAAAATACTGCCCTGGACGGGGGGTACTACATCGTTGGCAAACAGAAAAATGCAGCTGACAAACTGGTCCACCATCCTCAACTCGTTATACAGTGTTTTTCGGCTGCGCAATTCGTTACTCATTTCCCTGCTCTTGTTTATTTCGATGGGGGCGTATAATTTTTTCGAAACATTACTGCCCCTTTTTGCCGTGAAAGTCTCCGGGTGGACCAATGTTTTTTACTCACAGGTCTTCGCTACAGCCGACCTGATTGGGGGAATTAGCGGCATGTTAATTGGCGGCTATCTGATTGAGAAGTTCGGCAAGAAACGCATGATCGGCATCTACTTTTTTCTGATTATAGGCATCGTCATCGCCCTTTCTTTTTTAAAGACCTACTGGACTACTACCGCGTTTATGTACGGGTTCATCGTTGTCTACCGATGGCTGAATGCCTTCGCGAAGATTGGGGTTTATGCGATTGCCATGCAATGCTGCTCAAAAAAAGTGTCGGCCAGCCAGTTTACCTTTTACATGACGTTTGGTGCCGTTGGCTCAATGGTTGGTGCCACACTGATCGGGCCAATAAAAGAAAATTTCAGTTGGGAAATAACGTTCTTCTCGTTTGTGGGTATGCTGGTATTAGCCTGGCTTACGATGCAGTTTTTAAACATCGACAGGCAGGTGGAGCAAATAGCTGAGTTGGAAAACGAAGAAGTTGACAGTCAGGCACTGCTTATGAACTGACCTCCGCCCTGTGAACGAGTGGTCAAACAGACTATTGGCGCGACACACTGGAATTGTGTTAAGGCAATACCATCAGGTGGCCGATGGTAGACTTCCATAGTACAGTATGAAGCCTTCAAGGTAATTGCGTCGGCACTACATCGGCAACTGATGTAGGATAGAATCGGTGTATGGAGTCGAAAAAAAATGGATCAGGCCCTTCAAATGACCGTAACGGCTATTCCGCTGACCGCCATGAAAGACACATAATCACCGCCCAAAAATCATCACGTGCTGCTGGGGTAACCGCTCGTCGCTCTTCACTAATTTCAGTCCTACCGCCCGCATTTCTTTGGTGGCCTGCGCTACACTCAGTTTGTGGAGTTCCTTGATGGGTACGTTCGGATCTTCGGCGCGGTACTCGACCAGCACCACCCGCCCGCCCGGTTTCAGCGATTTAACAATGGCTGTCAGCATCTCGCGGGGGTTGGAGAACTCGTGGTACGCATCGACCAGCAGGGCAATATCCACGCCATTAGCCGGTAATTTCGGGTCGGTGATGGTGCCTAAGACCGGCTCAACGTTGGGGGCTTTGTTCTTCTTTTTGTTATCGTTCAGGTACTGGATCATCTCCGGCTGAATGTCTACTGCCAGCACTTTTCCCTGCGGAACATCATGCGCCAGCCGAAACGAAAAATAGCCCGTACCCGCGCCAATGTCGGCGAGCACATCGGTTGGTTTCAGTTGCAGGGCATTGGCCAGTAGATCGGTGCGCTCCTCCTGCTGCCGTTCGGGGCGTTCGAGCCAGTCGGCGCCGAGGTGACCCATGACTTCGGCAATTTCCCGGTCCTGGTAAAACTTACCGATGCCGTCGCGGGAGCCGTCTTTGTACTGGTAATAACCGGTCGTGTCGGCGGTGGCAGCGGTGGTTTGCGATTGTGCGCTCGGGCGGCAGCCGAAGCCGGTAATCAGCAGAAAGGTGAGTAGCAACGAGGGATTGAAGCAGGTCATGGGGCCTTTTTTCTATGAACAACCCCGATTGGAATCTGTTTTAACCAGTACGTGAATCAACCTGATTGCTGATGAATTTTTTGTTACACCTGCTCATCGATGCGGCTGTGATTGCCGGATTAGCCGCGCTGTTGCCCCAGGTAGTGGTGCGCAATTTTGGCACAGCGATACTGATTGCGTTGCTTCTGGGACTGCTTAATTTTGTGATTGGCTGGGTGATCCGGTTTCCGCTCAACCTCGTTACCTTCTTTCTACTGACGGGTCTGGTTCGGCTTTTCGTAACGGCCCTGCTGCTCAAACTCATCGACGCCTGGCTCACCGACTTCACCATTGCCGGCTTCTGGCCTGCCCTGCTGATTGCCTTCGCCGTGTCCGTAGCCGGTTCGCTCATCGACAGGCAGGCCCCCATGCCATCCCGCAGTATCGAGGCTGGAGACGTGGTGATGCGGGCTATACTTACCCCGTCAGCTTAACCGAATAGTTGCCCGTAAAGACCAGCTTGCCGTTTAGTTTCAGGTTGCGGGCGGTAACCGTTTGCCCAACCGTAACCGTATGACCGGTGTTGATTTGCACGTACTCATTGGTGGCGGGCATCCGGCCAACTGACCAGGTTGTCGGGTCGTTCCAGTTGCCGGATTTGACCGAGCCGATCATGCTGGAAAACAACGACACCGTCGGGAAATTACGGTAAAGTAGCGTGTCGGTTTTGGATTGAACCGTGCCAAACCAGTCAGTCAGGATGTCGGTGTAGACGCGCCGGAAGTCGATCTGCATCGGAATATCCTTGTTGGTACTGGTGCCCGTCAGAGCCGACAGATTGGGGTTAACGCCGACGGTGCGCGGCCGGACACTGCTGCCGAATGCGAACATCGGGGCCGCCACGCCATGATCCGTTCCTTTGGATGCGTTGGAGGTGGCCCGGCGACCGAAATCCGAAAACGTCATGCCGACGACCTTATCTTCAATCCCCTGCAGTTTTAAATCCTGCTGAAACGTGGCGATGGCCGTTGATACCTTGCCGAGCAGCGAGGCATGACCGCCCTTGGTATTGTCTGTCGTGTCGACCTGCGCGGAATGCGTGTCGAACCCCCCCACTGAAACGAAATAGATTTTGGTCTTCAGGCCACCATGAATCAAACGCGCCACAATTTTAAGCTGGTCGGCCAATGAGTTTCGGTCCGTCGAGGTGGGGTAGGTGGCTAAATTCTTACCCGCATCGGCGGCTCGTTTGATCTCAGCGGCATAGCCGATCGAAAGCGCTTGTTGCTGCCGGACAAAAGCAATCAGATCACCGGCATCGCAGCAGGGTAAATCGGCCGGAGATGTGGCACCACCCGAGCCAACCAGGGCGTAAAAACTATCGGGATCGTTAATGGCAATCCCCATCGACTGCTGGTTGCCGAGCAGGGCCGTGGAGGTCAGATACCCAATCTGAATCGCCAGGGGGTCTTCCATCTGCGCGGTCGGGTACAGGGCCGGATAGCCGGGAAACCGGTCTTCGAGGTACCGCCCGGCCCAGCCCGTTGTGCCCTGTACATTAGCGTCGGTAGCCGTTAGCCAGATGTCCGTCGACCGGTAGTGCGACTGGTCGGGGTTGGGGTACGATACCGAATGGACAATGCTCAGTTTGCCATCATTGTACAGGTCCCGCATCCCGGTCATGGCCGGGTGCAGCCCCGTGGTGTCGTTGCCTGCCAGCCGCAGTATACTGGCATCGGGCAGGGCAATGTTGCTCCTCAGGGTATTGTAGGCCGATAGCTGATCGAGCGGAATCACCGTGTTCAGGCCGTCGTTGCCACCGCTGAAGTAAATAATCACCAGGGCACGGTCTTCGTAGGCCGCCGATGTTCGCAGCAATGATTGCACCAGTACCGACTGCCGGGTCATGGCCTTCAGGCCGAAGCCATCTACCAGTACGGGCAATAAACTGGCCGAAGCGGCTGCTATAAAGTCTCTGCGTTTCATAGAATGTGGTATTCAGCCATGCGGAGGAGGTAACGCATCAGGTTCTGAAGTCGCCAGGTTGCGCCATTCTTCTTGTTGGTATCGGTCGGCGCGGCCCGGTAGGCATTCCACTCGAAGCCCCACGACGAGCGCGGAATACCCTGCATCATGATGGTGTCGATCAGGAAGTCTTTCTGGGTCTGGAACAGGTCGGTAGCGAATAAATTGCTGCTGAACGCGGCCAGGACCTGTTCGCAGGTGATGGGCAGCGTACCGCCGGGGTTGGTGGCAGACTGGATGTTGGCGAAGTTCGGTTGCAGCGACGTAGCCCAGGCCAGTACGTCAATGCCCATTTTGTACGTCGGGCTGATCACTAACCACCGCCAGATGAAGGCATCCGTAAAGTCGTTGCGCAGGGCGATGGTGCTGGTATTCATCCAGATGCGGGAGTAGCCGGTCTGGTAAAAAGCATCGTAGCCGAATACGGTGGGCTGATCGAGTACATCGAGTTGCAGGTCGCGCATCCGGTAGTAGACAAAGTCGAACAGCTTTTTGAACGCGACATAATCAGTGGGTAAAACGGGTACCGGCTGATTGAAAAACCGCAGTGATCCGACCACCAGATCCGCCGGTGACTTAATCATGGACCCGATGTTGGTATCGTCGAAAAAGACCTGGCTCGTGAGTAGTTTTTCGACGACCGGCTGAATGGCGTAGTTATTCCCCGCACTGGCAAAAAACGTAGCTAAGGGGATAATTACGTTGGTTTCGATGGTCGGCGTCACGTTCGGGTTTACGTACCAGCGGTAGAGTTTCCGGCAGATAAACCGGGGTGTCTGCGCGTGGCTGAGCAGCATCGTTACCAGATCGGCCAGTTCGGCGTCGCCCGCCGTGGCAAAACCGGCTGGGGCCACCGACCGTCCCGTAATGGTTGTATTGTTGTAACTGGCCGAGAATACCTTGTTGGTGGTGTCGTGTTTGGCGAGGGTAAACGTGGTTGCAAACGAGGTTGAATTTTCGGTCCAGTAGTTGGTGTATTTCCAGCCGGTCAGGACGCGGGCGGCTGCTTTTACGTCGTCTTCGGTGTAGTTTTTGTTGCCGTTTACGTCGAATGCACCTACGGTGAAGAGTTCCTGCAACTCCCGGCCGTAGTTCTCGTTTGGCTTGCCTTTCTCGTTTTCACTCCCGTTCAGGAAATGCAGCATGGCCGGGTCTTTGCTGATTTCGGTGACCAACGTTCGGAAGTTACCGAGGGCGTTGTTGCGCAGCAGCAGCAGGTAGCGGTTTACGAAGCGGTAATCGTCAACGATTTCGCGGGTGGTTACGAAGTGATTTTGCCAGAACATGGTGAGCTTGTCCAGCAGGTTGGGTTTGTTGATTTGCTCGGTCATCAACCCCAGCCACCAATATTTCAGGTACAGTCCAAAGTCGAAGTTGCGGTCGCCGACGAAGGCATTGTTCTGATATTGTTGCCCCGCCGTGGTAGCTGTACTGTTTAAATCGACCGGCGGCTGAGGGGCATAATTGGCGTTACTAATGAGCAGTCTAACCGCTTCGGTAGCTGTTTTCCCAGTGAGCAGCGTAATCTCGGAGGGCGTAGGCCCAAAAGTGGCCCGTCGAAGCAAATGCGCTGCCGTCCGCGCGGTGAGCGGTTGACTATATAGGTCTAAATAAGGCATTCCGGGTGCTAAGCGTTACGTGGGCAACGATACAGAAAGACGGTATAAGTCGCTCTCTGTGATCGAACTATTCTTCTAAGATACAAAAAAAGGTAGACCACTCAAAAGTAGTCTACCTTTTTTACAAAAAACCGAAATATGTCAACTTACTAAACCACCCAATTAGTTGCTCCGCCGACCGCCGTTCAAAATGCTGACGTAATAGAGAAGCGTTGCCAGCGATCCCAGGGCGGCTACTACATACGTCATAGCGGCCCACCAGAGGGCGTCTTTGGCGTAGTCGTATTCGCGATCCGTTACCACGCCCCGGTTCTGCACCCAGGCTAACGCCCGTCGGCTGGCATCGAACTCAACCGGCAGCGTAATAAAACTGAACAGCGTGGTGATGGCAAATAAACCCACACCAATCGTCAGGGGCAGCAGCGAGGTGTTAATCAGCACGACACCCAGCAGAATAACCCACTGCATGTACCGCGACGACACACTCACGAACGGTACGATGGCCGACCGGAGTTTCAGCGGAGCATACGCCACCGAGTGTTGCACGGCATGACCGCATTCGTGAGCGGCAATAACGGCTGACGCAACACTCCGGCCGTTGTAAATATCGTCACTCAGATTAACCGTTTTGTCGGCGGGGTTGTAGTGGTCGGTCAGCGTTCCCTCGATCGAAACCACGTGT